>NZ_JAIUHS010000020.1:0-59684 GCF_020165235.1 Mesorhizobium sp. CA13
TCGTGGCGCTCCCATGGAGAACCTGGCCCATAGTGCCTCCTTCGATTCGGAGGATAAGGATGCCCCATCAAAGCCTGATCAAACATCTAACGGACTGCGGACCGTCGGCCGGTCAGGCGAACACATGCGCCTGTCCCGACACGGTCAGCCGGACGATCTCACCGACCGTAGGCGCGTCCATGCCGGACTTGCGCAGGATCAGCGGCGTGCTGCCGATGGCGGCGGCGTCCGGCGGGTCGGGGCTGTTGAGCAATCGCACCGCGACCGTGCAGGTCGAGCCGGCGAATTCGGATTCCGTTACCTCGCCAAACAGCATGCCCGGCGTGCCCGACATGCCCTCGCGCGACGTTCGCTTCAGCCCGATCTGCTCCGGCCGCAACATGATGCGGGCCACATCGCGGCTGTCCGATGTGTCGACGGCGATGCGGCCAAGCGGCGACGTGGCGAAGCCGCCCGCTATCTTCGCCGGCAGGATGATGGCCTCGCCGAGGAACTCGGCGATCATCCTGTCCTTCGGCTTGAGATAAAGTTCGCGCGGCGTGCCGACCTGCGAGAACCGGCCGTCGCGCATCACGGCGACCTGACTGGCGAAGGACAGCGCCTCGGCCTGGTCGTGCGTCACCAGGATGGTGGTGATGCCGGCGGCTTCGAGCAGTTCCGCCACGGCCTTGCGCATGGAGGCGCGCAGGCCGGTGTCGAGCGCCGAGAACGGTTCGTCGAGCAACATCAGCCGCGGCTTCATCGCCATGGCGCGGGCGAGCGCCACGCGTTGCTGCTGACCGCCGGAGAGTTCGTGTGGCCGGCGCTTCAGGATCGCCTTGTCCAGCCCAACGATATAGGCCAGTTCGACGATGCGTTCGGAGCGTTTGTCCAGCCTGCGGTCCATCCCGAAACCGATATTGTCGCCAATCGTCAGGTGCGGAAACAGGGCGCCGTCCTGTGCAACCAGGCCGATACCGCGGCGGTGCGCCGGAACGGCGCCGCCGCTGTCGGCCAACACCTTTCCGTCAAGCACAATGCTGCCCTGGTCGGGCGCCTCGAAACCGGCGATCAGCCGCAGCAAGGTGGTCTTGCCGCAGCCGGACGGCCCGACGATGGCCGTGCGGCTGCCGCTGGCAACGTCGAGATCGATGCCGGCAAGCGCCGCGACCGGGCCGTAATGCTTGTGCAAGCCCCTGAGTTCGAGAAAGCTCATCGTCCAGCCATCCGTTTTGACTGGACATAGAGCAGCCAGGTCAGGGGCAGCGACATCGCCACCATGATGAAGGCGTAAGGTGCTGCCGAAGCGTAGTCGATCTCGCCGCTGTAGGACCAGAACGCCATCGCCAGCGTGCGGGTGCCGTTCGGCGCCAGCATCTGGGTCGCGGTCAGCTCGTTCATGATGCCGAGCGCCACCAGCGCCATGCCGGCGGCGGCACCCGGCGCCGACAGGCGGATCGTCGTCGACCACAATGCATGGAGCGGCGGCCGCCCGAGGCTGGATGCGGCGCGCTCGAGCTCCACCGGAGCCTGGGCGATCGACGCCCGCAGGCTGATCAGGGCGCGGGGCAGGAACATCAAGGCATAGGCAATCAGGATGGTGAACAGGGTCTGATAGAGCGGCAGCGCGATGCGCACGGTGATGGTGACCAGCGCCAACGCGATCACGACCCCGGGCAGCGATCCGACGATGTAGTTGCAACCCTCCAGCAAGCGCTGCAGAGGCCCCGGCGCGCGGATCGAGATCCAGGCCATCGGCATGGCGGCAACGGTGGCGAGCAGCGCGCCGGCGAGCGCCAGGAACAGCGTCTGGCCGAGCGCCAGGCCGATCTCGTCGAGCCGCCAGACCTCGGCGCCGCCGGCGGCAAGCCAGCGGCCTATGGTGACGAACGGCACGCCGAGCGCCAAAAGCGTGGTGGCGGCAAGCAGCAGCAGGCAAGGCACGGTCGCCCGGCCGAGCGGCGCGCGCTGCTGGTGGCGCGCCGCGCCCGAACCGACGCGGGCATAGCGCTCCTCGCCGCGCACCAGCACCTCCAGCCCGAGCAGCACGAAGCAGCAGCTCACCAGCACGCCGGCAAGCATGTTCGCGGCCGGCCCGTTGAAGGTCGACTGGAACTGGTCGACGATCGCCGTGGTGAAGGTGTCGAAGCGGATGAAGACGTAAAGGCCGTATTCGGCCAACAGGTGCAGGCCGACCAGCAATGCGCCGCCACAGATGGCAAGCCTGAGCTGCGGCAGCACGACACGCCAGAACACGCGCCAGGGACCAAGGCCGAGTGCGGCGGCGGCGTCTTCGAGCGCGGGATCGAGCCGGCGCAGGGCCGCCGATACCGGCAGGTAAAGGAACGGGAAATACGCTATGACAGAGACAAGCACGCCGGCCCACAAGCCGTGCAGCCCGGGTACCATGGTGATCCAGGCATAGCTGTGCACGAAGGCGGGAATGGCGAGCGGCGCCACGCATAGCCAGGCCCACAACCGTGCGCCGGGCAGGTCGCTGCGTTCGGTCAGCCAGGCCAGCGTCACAGACAGGATGATGGCGATCGGCACGGCGAGCGCGACAAGCAGGACGGTGTTGGCCAGAAGCTCGCCGACACGCGGCCGGAAAACCAGCGCCGAGACGGTCTCCCAGCCGGTCTGCACGGCGACCCAGACGATGAATGCAAGCGGCAGCAGCGCCAACAGCGAAACGAAGATAGCGGCGGCAACGATCCATGACGCAGCGCGCCGGCGCGCCCTGCGGCGCGTCCTCGACGGCAGGCTCGGGCTTGCGATGTCGGCCGCGAACTGCATCGGCTCAGACTTCGCGCCCTTGCCGTCTGGCGGCGGCAATCGAAAGACCATGATCATGGTCGGGAATACAGCGTGTCGTCATCGACGAATGCCATCTCGAAAAAACAAAACGCTCCCGCGGAATTCCCGCGGGAGCACGGCCGGTGTCCTTATTAGGACGAACGGCAACTAAAGCAAGCCGGCCGCCGTCATCAGGTCGGTGGCCTTCTTGGAGTTCAGCGTCGCGGCATCGATCTTCGGCGCCTGCAGGTCGGCCAACGGCACCAGCTTCGGATTGGACTCTGCGCCCTTGCCGACCGCGTATTCGAAGGACGTTCCGTTCTTCAGCACGTCCTGGCCGCCCTTGCCGGTCACCCACTTCAGGAAAGCCTGGGCTTCCTTCGGATGCTTGCTCGAAGCCAGCACGCCGCCGCCAGAGGTCGAGACGAAGGCGCCCGGATCCTGGTTCTTGAAATAATGCAGCGCAACGTTCTTGCTGTTTTCGCCGGTCTTGGCCTGATCGCCGAAGTAGTAGTAGTGATAGATCACGCCGCCTTCGATTTCGCCGGCATTGACCGCCTTCATCACGGTGCTGTTGCCCTTGTAGGCGGTGAAATTCTCCTTCATCGCCTTCAGCCAGTCCGCCGTCGCGGCTTCGCCCTTGAGCTGCAGCAGCGCGCTGACGATCGCCTGGAAATCGGCGCCCGACGGCGAGGCGGCCCAGCGGCCTTTCCAGCTCGGATCGGCAAGGTCGAGCAGCGACTTGGGTAACTGGTCGGCCTTGAGCTTGGTGGTATTGTAGGCAAAGACGGTGCTGCGCGCGGCAACGCCAACCCATTTGCCGCTCGCTGCCTGATAATCCTGCGGAACCTGCGCCAGCGTGTCCGCATCGACCGGCGCGAACAGGCCGGCATTCTCGACCAGCACCATGGCCGGCGAATTCTCGGTCAGGAACACGTCGGCGGGCGAGGCGGTGCCCTCCGCGACGATCTGGTTGGAGAAATCGCTATCGCCGCCATTGCGCAACGTGACCTTGATGCCGGTTTCCTTGGTGAAGCCGTCGGCCCATTCCTTGGCGAGGCTCTCGTGCTGGGCATTATAGACGATGATGCCTGTATCCTCGGCCATCGCCTGGCCAGCGATCAGGCTGACCGCCACGGCCGCGGCGCCGGCAAGGGTGGAAAGAGCGTATTTCATGGGCATCGTCCTCGATCTCGTTGAACTGGCACGCAGCACCTACCGATACATGACAGGTGTAGTCAACATTTTTGGCCTGCTTCAATCGGCCGCTGACGGCATAGGCCCTATGCCAGGCGGACAATTCCGCGTGATGGCCGCGCGGGATCGCGGGATCGACGGTCCGGGGCCGCCGTCAACGGTCCGCGCGCCCAGCCCGCATTCGTCCGCAATCTTTCGTGACTTGCCGGTAGTTTGCCTTGGACATTATTTCGCCGGCCACGTAACAAATCAGCGCCGAGGCGCGAAGATCGGGGAGTGAACTCTTGTGAGCGGCAAGGACGAGGCCGAGCTTTCCCGGCTGATGCGAGCCGCGATCGCGGGAGATGAAAGGGCCTATGCCGACTTTCTGCACCGGACGGCCGCTCTGGTTCGCGGTTTTGCCAGGCGCAAGATCGTCAAAGGCGGGGTCGATCCCGAGGATGTCGTGCAGGAAACCTTGCTGGCCATTCATGTGAAACGGCACACCTGGCGCCAGGACGCACCTGTGCTGCCCTGGGTCTATGCCATCGCGCGCTTCAAGCTGATCGATGCGTTCCGGCGGCGCGGACGGCGCATCGAGATCGATGTAGACGATATTGCCGAAACCTTCGCCGAGCCGGAAACGGAAACCGTCAGCGAACGCGACATCAATCGGGCACTCGACGGCCTGCCGCCGGCACAGCGCTCCGTGGTGTCGTCCGTGTCGGTGGAGGGGCGCTCGATCGGCGACACGGCAGCCAAGTTCGGCATCAGCGAAACAGCGGTGCGGGTTTCCTTGCATCGCGGACTTGCAGCCATTGCCAAGCGGTTCGGGCAGGGGCGGTTTGGGCGGGAATGACATGAGGACCGAAGATCTCATCAAGGCGCTTGATGCCGACGCCCGCAGCAAGGCGATGCCGCTGCGCTCGGCCTGGTGGCTGGCTGCCGGCGGGGCCGCCGTGATCGCGGGCGCGGTTTTCATGATGACGATCGGTCCGCGCCCCGACTTCATGGCTGCCGCGCATACGATGCGCTTTCTTTCGAAGTTCCTGTTCACCATCGTGCTCGCCGCCAGCGCCTTCGCCTTCGTCAGGGCATTGTCGACACCGGGAGCATCGACAGGCAAGGCGGCGGCCTGGATGGCGGCTGCGCCCGTGCTCGTCGCGGCGGCCGTGGTGCTGGAGCTCTACGCCGTGCCCGAGGCCGACTGGGGCAGGCGGCTCGTCGGTTCCAACATGATGGTCTGCATGGGGCTCATCCCGCTGATCGGCATCGGCCCGCTGGCCATCTTCCTGTGGATGCTGCGCTATGGCGCTCCGACACGGCCGGTGCTGGCCGGCACGGCCGCGGGCCTGCTCGCCGGTGGGCTGGCGGCGACCTTCTATGCCGCGCATTGCTTTGATGATTCGCCGCTTTTCGTCGCCACCTGGTACACGATCGCGATCGCTGCGCTGGCGCTGCTAGGCGCACTCGGCGGCCGGTTTTTCGTGCGCTGGTAGCGCGACGCCCGCTCCTGCATCCCGCGCATACCGATCCTTAATCATGCCGGCAAATGTTTGCCGGCCGGCGACATCCCCGATACCCGCGACGCAACCTTTCCTTAAAACCGATCCGTCAGGATTTTCACGGGAAATGCGATTGCCCACGGGGTGGTACAAATCGTGGCAATACGAAGGATCATCGGGCCGGCGCCGCACAGACATGCGGGGTTGGCTTTGCTCGTGGGCGGGACAGCGGCAATTGCAGTATCGGTCCTGCTGTCGCGACTCAACCCCGGCGTCGAGACGCTCGAATTATGTGTGCAGGCGTCGGTCGGTGTGGCGGCCGGCGCACTTCTCCTGGCCGGCCTGTTCGCGCGCGTCATCCGCGAAAGCCGCCGTCAGATCGCCGAGAGCGAGCAGCGCTTCCGCCGTGCCATGGAGGATTCCTCGATCGGCGTCGCGATCGTCGGCCTCGACGGGCGCATTCTCGAGGCCAACCCTGTCTTCGCCGCCATGCTCGACTACAGCCGCGAAGAGATTGAGGCGCTGACGTTCATTCAGATCACGCATCCCGACGATCATCAGATCGGGCGGGAGACGATGGAGAGCCTGAAGGCCGGCAAGATCGATTCCTTTCATTTCGAGAAGCGCTATCTCAAGAAGGACGGCACGCCTGTCTGGGCCCGGCTGGCCGGTTCTGTCATTCGCGACGGGAATAGCGGCCAGCCGCTGTATCTTGTCTCGCAGATAGAGGACATCGACGCGCGCAGGCAGGCAGAGGCGCGCATCGCAGAGGCCGAAACGCGCTGGAACTTCGCGCTGGCCAGCGCCGGCCAGGGCGTCTGGGACTTCGATATGCGCAAGGGCGGCACCACCTATTCGGCGACCTGGGTCAAGATGCTGGGTTACGACGATGGCGAACTTGACGGCGACCCCGATCGTTGGCTGGCGATGATTCATCCCGACGACCGCGAGGCCGTGGCCGAGGCGGACCGTATCCATCTCGAAGGCCGCACACCGTTCTTCGAGGCCGAATTCAGGATGCGCCACAAGGACGGCCACTGGATATGGATCCTCGACCGCGGCAAGGCCATCGAGCGTGACGAAGAGGGGCGGCTGATCAGGGCGATCGGCAGCCTGACCGACATCACTCGGCGCAAACAGGCCGAAGAACGCCTTACGGTTTCGTCGGCGATGCTGGCCGACGAAAAGGAGCGCCTCAAAGTGACGCTGCAGTCGATCGGCGATGCCGTCATCTGCACCGATGCCGCGAACCGCATCACCTTCATGAATCCTGTCGCCGAAAAGCTGACCGGCGTCTCCTGCAATGATGCCCTCGGCAAGACGCTTGGCCACGTCTATTGGGCAGTCGACGAGGAGACCGGCCACAGGATCGGCGTGGCGCGGCCTGCGATCGGCGGCGAGGCAGCTGACGACCAGAACAGCCGCGCGGTCCTCGTCCGGCGCGACGAGACGCGCTGCAGCATCCGGCAGGTCGTGTCGCCGATCATGAACGAGCGCAACGAATTCTGCGGACTGGTCATCGTCTTCCAGGACTTCACCGATGCGCGCGCGCTGCAGCGCCAGCTTGCCCACGCCGCCGCGCATGATGCGCTGACCGGCCTTGCCAATCGCGCGAGTTTCATCCGCGCCATGGAAGACCTGGTCGATCAGGCCCGCAAGGATGGGATCGGACATCAGTTCATGTTCATCGATCTAGATCATTTCAAACTGGTCAACGACACAGGCGGCCACGCGGCGGGAGACGCATTGCTCAAGCGCGTTGCCGAGGCCGTGCGTGGCGTGCTTGGTCCGCAGGACATGGTCGCGCGTCTGGGCGGCGACGAATTCGCGGTCATTTTGAAGTCGGGCTCGGCCGCCGGGGCCAGGATCGCGGCGCGATCCATCATCGATGCGATACAGGGCCTCGACTTCACCTGGGAAGGCCGCTCTCATTCGATCGGCGCCAGCATCGGACTGGCTCCTATCAATCCCGATTGTGGTGCGGTCGACGAGATCATCGCCAGGGCAGACGCCGCCTGCTACGTGGCCAAGGCTGCGGGTCGCGGATGCGTGTCCATGGCGCCGGAGAACGATGCGAAGGACGACAGGGTCGAAATCGAGACGCCCAAGCCCCTGGCCGCCGCGTCGTAAACCCGCGCGGCCAGGCCGTGATCAGTCTGGCGGGTCAGCGTGTCGGAACCGGATGCTCGCCGCGATAATCGTAGAAGCCGCGACCGGTCTTGCGGCCGAGCCAGCCGGCCTCGACATATTTGACCAGCAACGGGCAGGGGCGGTACTTCGAGTCCGAC
Organism: Mesorhizobium sp. CA13; assembly: GCF_020165235.1. NCBI lineage: Bacteria > Pseudomonadati > Pseudomonadota > Alphaproteobacteria > Hyphomicrobiales > Phyllobacteriaceae > Mesorhizobium > Mesorhizobium sp. CA13. The sequence continues at coordinate 7,742 of NZ_JAIUHS010000020.1, forward strand.
AGGCCGTCATGCAGCACCTGCATGATCGATAGGCAGGTGTCCAGGCCGATGAAATCGGCCAACTGCAGCGGCCCCATCGGATGGTTGGCGCCGAGCCGCATGGCGGTGTCGATCGCATCGACCGTCCCGACGCCTTCATAAAGCGTGTAAATCGCTTCGTTGATCATCGGCAAAAGGATGCGGTTGACGATGAAGGCCGGAAAATCCTCCGAGACCGTGATCGTCTTGTCGAGCTGCTTCACATAGGTCTTCGCCGCCTCGAAGGTCTGGTCCTCGGTGGCGATGCCGCGCACCAGTTCGACCAGTTTCATCAGGGGAACCGGGTTCATGAAATGGATGCCGATGAAGCGCTCGGGGCGGTCGGTCTGCGCGGCTAACCGCGTGATCGAGATCGACGAGGTATTGGTCGCCAGTATGGCCTCGGGATTGAGCTGCGGACAAAGCTGGGCGTAGATCTTGCGCTTGACCGTCTCGTCCTCGGTCGCCGCCTCGATGACCAGGTCGGCACCGGCGAGATCGGCCATGGACGGTGCCGCCGCGATGCGCGCCATCGCCTGGTTGCGGAGCTTCTCGTCGAGCTTGCCGGACCCCACCTGGCGGGCCATGTTGCCGCTGACAGTGGCGATGCCCTTCTCGATGCGGTCGGGCGATATATCGTAGATCAGCACCTTGTAGCCCGAAAGCGCGGAGACATGGGCGATGCCGCCGCCCATCTGGCCCGCGCCGATGATGCCGATCGTTCCGATCTTGCTCATTACACCGATCCCGTCGAAAAAGGCCTTTGCGGCCTGCTTTTTGTGCGGTGCAAACTAAAAGGGCGGGGCGACTTCGTCTACCCCACCCCTCACAATTTAATACGCTTTGCGGCAGGGCGTCAAAGCGCCTTCTGCAACTCCGGCAGGACGACGAAGAGGTCGCCGACGAGGCCATAGTCGGCGACCTGGAAGATCGGCGCTTCCTCGTCCTTGTTGATGGCGACAATGACCTTGGAATCTTTCATGCCGGCAAGATGCTGGATGGCGCCGGAGATGCCGACGGCGATGTAGAGGTCGGGGGCGACGACCTTGCCGGTCTGGCCGACCTGCCAGTCGTTCGGTGCGTAACCGGCATCGACGGCAGCACGGGATGCGCCGACGGCAGCGCCGAGCTTGTCGGCGACCGGCAGGATGACCTCCTGGAACTTCTCCGAGGAGCCGAGCGCGCGGCCGCCCGAGATGATGATCTTGGCCGAGGTCAGTTCCGGACGATCGGTCTCCGACAGCTTGTTCTCGACGAAGGAGGAGAGGCCCGGATTGGCCGCAGCGCCGACGGTTTCGACAGCGGCCGAACCGCCCTCGGGCGCCGCCTGGAAGGAGGCGGTGCGCACGGTGATGACCTTTTTGGCATCGGTCGACTGTACCGTCTGGATGGCGTTGCCGGCATAGATCGGCCGCTTGAAGGTATCCGGCGAGACCACTTCGATGATCTCGGAGACCTGCGCCACGTCGAGCAAAGCGGCCACGCGCGGCGCGACGTTCTTGCCCGACGAGGTCGCCGGCGCGACGATGGTGTCATAGGAGCCGGCCAGCGACACGACGAGCGCCGCGGTCGGCTCGGCGAGACGCTCGGCAAGCTCGTCGGCTTCGGCGAGCAGCACCTTGCTCACGCCCTTCAGCTTGGCGGCGGCGTCGGCTGCGCCCTTGGCGCCCTTGCCGGCCACCAGCACATGCACGTCCGAGCCGATCTGCAGCGCGGCCGACAGCGCCTTGGCGGTTTGGTCCGAAAGGGTTGCGTTGTCGTGTTCGGCGATGAGGAGAATGGTCATTTTACCTGTTCCTTCCGATCTCAGAGCACGCCGGCTTCGTTCTTCAGCTTGTCGACCAACTCGGCGACGCTCTTGACCTTGACGCCCGCCTTGCGGCCGCCCGGCTCCTCGGTCTTGATGACCTTCAGCCGCGGCTTGACGTCGGCGCCGTAGTCGGCCGGGCTCTTCTCGTCGAGCGGCTTCTTCTTGGCCTTCATGATGTTGGGCAGCGAAGCGTAGCGCGGCTGGTTGAGGCGAAGGTCGGCGGTGACGATCGCCGGCATCTTCAGCTCAACCGTCTGCAGGCCGCCGTCGACCTCGCGGGTCACCCTGGCCTTGTCGCCCTCGAGCACCACCTTGGAAGCAAATGTGCCCTGCGCCCAGCCGAGAAGGGCCGCAAGCATCTGGCCGGTCTGGTTGGAATCATCGTCGATCGCCTGCTTGCCGAGGATGACCAGGCCGGGCTGCTCGGCCTCGACCACGCCCTTCAGCACCTTGGCGACGCCCAGCGGCTCGGTCTGCTCGTCGGTCTTGACCAGGATCGCGCGGTCGGCGCCCATGGCGAGCGCGGTGCGAAGCGTCTCCTGCGCCTGCTGCGGGCCGATCGACACGACGATGATCTCTTCGGCCTTGCCGGCTTCCTTGAGTCGGATCGCCTCTTCAACCGCGATCTCGTCAAACGGGTTCATCGCCATCTTGACGTTGGCCAATTCCACCGCCGAACCGTCAGCCTTGACGCGAACCTTCACATTCGCATCCACAACCCGCTTCACGGGCACAAGGATCTTCATTTTCCTGTCACCTCTCTTGAGATAGTTGGGGCGCGCTATACCAGCGTGAACCCCGTCAGAGTTGTCGAAAGCCGACATTCCGGATGGAAATTCTGCTCTTCAACCGCCTAAGGCGGGCGGAAACGCTTCCGTAGTTGCGGCAAACCCGCACGTCAATATGCCAGGGCATCGGGCAATTCACTCAATCGGTTCAGTCGGGGCCGGGGACACTTCGCCGACCCCAGCGTGGCGCAGGCTGCGCCGCAATCGGTTCGCGCACGGCCGGATCGACGGCGATGGCGGGCTGGTCGGCCGGTGCGACCTCTTCATCCGCCCCCGCAAAAAGCGGCACGCCGCGGCTGCGCAGCACAAGCACCAACACGGCGCCGGCGATGATGCCGCCTATGTGGCAGGCCCAGGAAATCTGGTCTTCACCACCGGCGGCGAACATGACGATCTGGAACAGCACCCACAGGAGAAGGGGGATGAAGGCCGGGATGCGCAGCGGAATGCGAGCAAAGGCCAGCACCCAGACCTTCACCCTGGGATAGAGGATCAGGTAGGCGACGACCACGCCGGCGATGGCGCCGGAGGCGCCGATCAGCGGCACCTGCGAGTCCCACGCGATGAGGCCCTGGAAGGCGGCTCCGGCGATGGCGCACAGGAGGTAGAAGATGAGATAGCGGATATGGCCGAGCGCGTCCTCGACGTTGTCGCCGAACACCCACAGGAACAGCATGTTGCCGCCAAGGTGGAAAATGTCGGCATGCAGGAATGAGTAGGTGAGATAGCTCAGGCTTTCGGGAATGACGATAAAGCGCGGGTCGAGCTCTGCCGTGTCATGCACCACGGAGGGGATAAAGCCGAGGCCGAGCACGGCGGCATTGGTGAAATTCTCGCCCCCGAGCGCGGTGGCGCAATAGACCAGCGCGTTGGCCAGGATCAGGGCGATCGTCACATATTGCAGCCTGATGTGCCGCAGCCTGTTGGTATCGTAGAGCGGGATAAACATACGTGCCTGGCCTCTCCCGCCTTGGCATAGTTCAGCGGTTCTTGCCGGGAACCCATAACACGTCGGCATTTCCATTGTCATTGACCGCCCTGGCGGCGACGAACAGGAAATCGGAGACGCGGTTGATATATTTCAGCCCGTCGCGGTTGACGTGCTCATCAGGATGCTGTGCGAGCGCCACCATCAGCCGCTCGGCCCGCCGTGCCACCGTGCGGGCGAGATGGAGCGCAGCGGCGGCCGGCGTGCCGCCGTTCAGCACGAAGGATTTGAGTGGCTGGAGGTCGTTGTTGAGGAGATCGATGTCGTGTTCGACGCGCTCGGTCTGCGCGGCAACGATGCGCAGCGGCTCGTAGCCGAGCGGCTTGCCGTCGTCGGGCACAGCCAGATCGGCGCCGAGGTCGAAGAGATCATTCTGGATGCGGGCAAGCATGGCGTCAATCGCCGGGTGGCCCGGCGCGGTGTGAACACGAGCCATGCCAATGCAGGCGTTGGCTTCGTCGACGGTGCCGTAGGCGTCTACCCTGAGATCGGACTTCAGCCGCCGCTCACCCGTGCCGAGCCCGGTGGTGCCGTTGTCGCCCGTGCGGGTGTAGATCTTGTTGAGCTTGACCACGTCGCCTCCCGAACGGCCGGTGTCCTCATTTGCGGGTGAAATACACGGCCAGCAGGATCAGCGCCAGCGCCACGGCCTGCAGCACGACGCGCGTCTGCATCAGCTTGTTGGAGGTGATGCCGGAACCGCCGCGCATCATGTTGATCAGACCTCGGACCAGCACGATCACCACGGCGACCATGACCAGGATGGCAAGGATGTTGAAGACGGATGCCATTTTGCGTTTCCAGTCCTTTTCTTGTTCAGGCGCGTTTGGCGAGCAGGCGGTGAAGCATCGATGCCGGAAGGATGCGTTTGAGCATGGCGCCGAACCTTGCCGGCACTGTTACCACATAGTGCGGGCGCGGGCGCCGCGACAGAAGTGCATGGCGAAGCGCCTTGTGGACCACTTCCGGGCCGGGCTTCAGCGCCGATTTGCTGCCGCCGGTGCGCATCCGTTCCAACTGCGCCTCATAGTCGGCGCGATGCACGGAATTCTCATGGTCGATATTCCTGAGGAACCAGGCGAGGCCATTGCTGGCGATCTTCGACTTCACCGGCCCCGGCTCGATCAGCGAGACATGCACGCCGCTGCCGGCCAACTCCTGGCGCTGACAGAGCATCAACGCCTCCAAAGCATGTTTGGATGCCGAATAGGCGCCGCGAAAGCGTACCGGCACCAGGCCAAGGATCGACGAGCAATGGACGATGCGGCCACCGCCCTGGCGGCGCATCACAGGCACGAGCCGGCGGGTCAGGTCGTGCCAGCCGAAGAAATTGGCCTCGAACTGCTCCCGCAAGGCGGCCACCGGCAGATCCTCGACCGCGCCCGCTTGCGCATAGGCGCCGTTGTTGAACAACGCATCGATCCTGCCGCCGGTCCGCTCCAGCACTGAAGCCGCCAGCGCTTCGATGGAGGCAGGTTCGCGATAGTCGAGATAGAACGCCTCGATGCCATCCTTTTCCAGGGCCGCGATGTCCTCGGGCTTGCGCGCCGTGGCGAACACCTGCCAGCCTTCCGCCTTGAGCGCCCGCGCGCAATAAGCGCCTATGCCCGACGACGCGCCGGTGACGATGATGACGCGCAACGCGCGCGCCGGCGGATTCGTCTTATGACCAAGGGTTGCCATTTGCCGCATTCCCTTCCCATATTCGCGGCGTCGAGACAATCGAAGGGGAGCGCGGTTCTTGTTGCGGAATATCGTCGCCCTGCGCCGCGTACTTTACGACGCGATCGGTCATTTCAACACCGATGACGGCTGGGCGATGGCCAGCCATTTGGCAATCACCTCGCTGATGGCGCTGTTTCCGTTCCTGATCTTCGCCACCACGCTGGCGAGCTTCCTCGGCGCGCAAGCCTTCGCCGACACGGCCGTGCATCTGGTCTTCGACACCTGGCCGGAGCAAATCGCCAAACCGATCGCGCGCGAGGTGCTGAACGTGCTCACCGTGCGACGATCGGATCTGCTCACCTACGGCGTGCTGCTGGCCGCTTATTTCGCCTCGAACGGCATCGAGGCGCTGCGCACCTCGCTCAACCGGGCCTATCGCGTCACCGAGACGCGCGGCATCATCTATCGCCGTGTGCAGAGCATCTTCTTCGTGCTGATCGCCACGGCAGGCTTCCTGGCGATCAGCGTGCTCCTGGTCTTCGCACCGTTGCTGGCGCGGCTGGCCGAGGCGCATTTCGAGTGGATAAAACCCTATACGGGCACCATCACGCTGTGGCGCTACGTCATCGCCTCGACCGTCATAGTCGGCGGTCTGTTTTCAGTGCATTACTGGCTGCCGGCCGGCAAGCGCCGTTTCGTCTCGCTGATCCCCGGCATCGTCTTCACGCTCGCCGCATGGCTGATCGGCTCGACCATTTTCGCCACCTATCTCGACCATTTCTCGTCCTATGTGACGACCTATGCCGGGCTTGCCTCGATCATGATCGCGGTGGTCTTTCTTTACATCGTGTCCGCGATTTTCATTCTCGGCGGCGAACTCAATGCAGCGATCAGCCGCTATCTCGAGGCGCGCGCGCGTGTCGGCTGAGTCGAGACCGGCCGGATCGAAGAACTGAGGAATTGAAGAACTGGAGAATTGAAGAAGAAGGAGCACACAGCGCCAGATATGTCCGCTTTTCCCTCAATTCCTCAGTTCTTCAATTCCTCCCTTGCCCGGCCGGGCAGTAGCCAGACCAACGCCCAACGTGGCAATCGCCATGCCGGCAATCTGAAGCGCGTTGAGCTGCTCGTCGAACAAGGCCCAGGCGATGACGGCCGTCACCGCCGGCACCAGATAGAACAGCGAAGCGACCTTCGACATCTCGCCGTCGCGGATCATCACCATCAGAAGGAAGATGGCGCCGATCGACAGCACCAGCACCAGCCAGGCCATGGCGAAGATCAATTCGCCGTTGATGACGACCGTGCGGGTCTCGAAGGCCAGTGAAGCCAGGATCATCACCGAAGCGCCGCCGACATATTGCCACATGGTCGCGGCGACAAGGTCGCCGCCGGAAGCAAAACGCTTCTGCCATATGGTGCCGGCGCTCATGCCGAGCACCGAGACGAGCGAGGCTGTCAGCGTGGCTGACGTCACGCCGCCGCCGAGCGCACCGAGCTTTGGCCAGAGCACGATGACAACGCCGGCCAGGCCGACCGCGAGGCCGGCCCAATGGCGTGGCAGGATCGCCTCGCCGAGAAATTTGCCGGCGAGTACCGCCGTGATCAGCGGCTGCAGGCCGACAATCAGCGCCGACAGCCCGGCGGGCATGCCCCTGTGGATAGCCCAGAAGACCGCGCCGAGATAGACGCCATGCATCAGAATGCCGGCCCCGGTGGCGTGCAATGCCTCTTCGCGGGAGGCTCTCTTGGAGCCGAGCACGACCACCAGGCCGGCGAACAACACGGCTGCCAGGACGAAGCGCGCGGCCAGGAACGTGAAAGGTTCCGCCCACGGCATGGCATAGCGGGCGCCGATGAAGCCGGTTGCCCACAAGACGACGAAAGTGGCGGGGATGAGCCGCTTGACGCTGTGCATTTTCCGGGAACCGCGCTTGATGAGAATTGAGCCGTGGCGAAGCTCTAGTCCGGTTCAAGCCGGCGCGCAAAACGAAACGATTGATCCATGCATCACCGGAATTCAACCGGCCGTGTTTTCTGCAAGCTGCCCCTTCGGCCTTCGTCTGCGTCAGAGACCGACCATCCGCCTGACATCGTGAGCCGACACGCCCGCTTCGCGCAAGACGGCAAGGCCGGTGTCCTTCAGGCTTTTCGACAGCTTGCGTCCGTCGGGTCCCAGGATCAGCCGGTGATGGAAATAGGCTGGCTGCGGCAGGCCAAGCAGTTCCTGAAGCAGCCGCTGTATCCCGGTGGCGGAATAGAGATCCTGGCCGCGCACGACATGGCTCACGCCCTGCAGCGCATCGTCGACGACGACGGCAAGATGGTAGCTGGTCGGGATTTCGCGGCGCGCCACGATGACGTCGCCCCAATCGCGCGGGCGGGCCTCGACGACGCGCGTCGCGGAGAGCGATTCGTCTGAAAATTCGTTCCATGACAAATCCTTACCGACGCGTGCCATCGCCGTATCGACATCCAGCCGCCAGGCGAAGGGAGCGCCCTCGGCAACGCGGCGCCGGCGTTCCTTCGCCGGCAGCGCCTTGTCGACGGCGGGATAGACCGGCACGCCATCGGGATCGCGCGGCCAGTCGCGCTTTTCGCTGTCGGCGATGAAAGCCCGGATTTCGCTTCTGCTCATGAAGGCGGGATAGACGAGATCCTCCCGGATCAGCCGGTCAAGCACCGTCTCATAACAGGCGAAGTGCTCGGATTGCCGTCGCACCGGCTGTTCCCAGGCAAGTCCGAGCCATTTCAGATCGGTAAAAATCCCCGCCTCGAATTCCGGCGAGCAGCGCGTAGTGTCGATATCCTCGATGCGCAGCAGCAGGCGGCCGCCGACCGCTCGCGCCAGTTTCTGGTTGAGCAGCGCCGAAAAGGCATGGCCGAGATGCAGGTCGCCATTGGGACTGGGCGCGAAACGGAATGTCAGGAGCGTCATCTCTTGAGCGGCAATCGGGTTGTGCGGCGGTTTTGCCAATTGCTACCGTGCGGCCGGTTCAGGAACAAGAAACATGCAACGTATCGCCACATTGGACGACATCGCCCGGGGGCTCGACGCGCTTTGCGCAATCGACCCGAGGCTGGAAAAGATCCGCGGCATGGCGGGCGAGGTGCCGCTACGGCTTTCCCAACCGGGATTCTCGAGCCTTGCCTCGATCATCGTCTCGCAGCAGGTGTCGCGCGCCAGCGCCGATGCGATCTTCGGCCGGCTGACGAAACTGGTCGACCCTTTGACGCCGCTGGCGATCCTTGCCGCCGGCGAGGACATGTTTCGCGAGGCGGGCCTGTCTCGACCCAAGCAACGCGGTCTCCTCGCCGCCGCCAAGGCGGTGGCGGACGGCCTCGACCTTCATCATTTGTGTTCGCTTGACGCCGGCGAGGCAATCACGACCATGACGGCCGTGCCCGGCATCGGTCCGTGGACGGCGCAGGTGTATCTGCTGTTTGCCGCAGGCCATCCCGATATCTTCCCGGCGCGCGATGTCGCGCTCCAGACCGCCGTCGGCCATGCGCTCGGCATCGACCCGCGTCCGCCGGAGAAAACACTGATCCACCTCGCCGAATCATGGAGCCCATGGAGAGGTGTCGCATCGCGGCTTTTCTGGTCCTATTATCGCGAATTGAAGGGCAGGGATGCCGCACCCCCGGCCTGAAAGCGCGAAAAAGCATCAAAATCTCGTTTTTTTGTGCCTTCGGACGCGTGACAATCCGCTTCACATCCCTGTCATGTCGGGCTTACAGTATCCGCGCCATTCAGGTTAGAGAACCAAGGAGGCCAACGACGTGACGGTTGCCGTATCTCCGGATGGGCTTCCAGCGCTGGTGCTGAATGCGGATTACCGTCCGCTCAGCTATTATCCCCTGTCGCTCTGGTCGTGGCAGGACGCCATCAAGGCGGTGTTCCTCGAACGGGTGAACATCGTCGCCGAATACGAGCACGCGGTGTCCTCGCCGACCTTCTCGATGAAGCTGCCGAGCGTCGTCAGCCTGAAGGCCTATGTGAAGCCGTCGCGGCACCCCGCCTTCACGCGCTTCAACGTCTTCCTGCGCGACCGCTTCCAGTGCCAATATTGCGGCACGCCCGACGACCTGACCTTCGATCACGTCATCCCCCGCCACCGAGGGGGTGCTACGACGTGGGAGAATGTCGTCGCCGCCTGTTCCCCCTGCAACCTCAGGAAAGGTGGCATGATGCCGGCGCATGCCAAGATGTGGCCGTTGCAGAAGCCCTACCAGCCGACGGTGCACGACCTGCACAATAATGGCCGTCTGTTCCCGCCCAACCATCTGCATGAAAGCTGGATGGATTATCTGTACTGGGATGTCGAACTCGAACCCTGAGATCGTCCGACAATTCGGGAGGCTGGCCGTCTGAAGCGATTGTCTGCGCTTCCGATGCTCACGGACCAAATGTCCGCTCCGCTTCGGTTCTCGACAATCACTCCATACGACTCAGCCTGCCGAATTCTTGAATGATCTCGCGTCGGCGCTTTCGCGCTACCTCAGTCGCGTGAAAGCGCTGCGGAAGGCGACGGCCGCGAGGACAAGGCTGGCGATGGCGTTCCAGCCGGCGAGCGACAGGCCGAGGATGCGAAGCGCGGCCTTGTCGCAGGAGGGGGGCACGAATTTGTCGAGCGCGTCGAGCACGCCTTTGCCGCCGGTGTCGACCTGGCCTGCGCCCGCGGTGCAATCGGCCGGGCCCTGCCACCAGGCCCACTCCACGCCGGCATGATAGATGCCGAGATAAAGGCCATAGAGCATCAGCAGGCCTCCGATGGCCAGCAAGCCGCGCACAGCCCATGCCGGCGCGTGCAGCGCCGATGCAAGCAGCGCCAGCAGCATCAGCGGCACGCCGATATAGTAGGGCGTGCGCTGTTCCAGGCAGAGATGGCAAGGGATATAGCCCCCAATATACTGGAAGGCGAGCGCGGAGCCGACAGTGGCGGCCATGGCTACGGCAAGGAACAGGGCCGTCATGGCCCGCTGGCGTCCGGTGTTGGCAGTCATGCTCGCAGTCATGGGGTACTCGTCCGTTGTGTTCGCCGCCGGCTCAGTCTTTGGTCCATATTGCCGCGCCGCTACGCGGCTTGGGCGACATGAATCAGAAGGCGTATTTGACCAGGATATAGAGCAAAATCAGGGCGGCCGCCGCTGCACCTGCGATCAGGCCGAGGCGCTTTTCGATGAACTCGCGGATCGGCTCGCCATAGCGGCGCAGCAGCCAGGCCAGAAGCAGAAAGCGCCCGCCGCGCGCCACGATTGCCAGCGCGATGAACAGAAAAAGATTGACGCCGATGACCCCCGACAGGATCGTCACCACCTTGATCGGCGGCAGATGGGCGGCGCCCGAGGTGATCAGCATCAGGATGATGAAGCCGATGCCCGAAGAGACGCGCAGCGCCTCGAACTCGTCATACTTGCCGTAAAATTCCAGGATCGGCTTGGCCAGCGCGTCATAGGCGTAGTGGCCGATGAACCAGCCGGCGATGCCGCCCAGCACGGAGGCGGCGGTGGCGATCAGTGCATAGCGATAGGCGCGGTCCGGCCGCGACAGCGCCATCGGCAGATAAAGCACATCGGCCGGCACCAGGAACACGGAGCTTTCGACGAAGGCGATGAAGGCCAGCCACCATTCGGCGGATTTGCGCGCCGCCAGCGACAAGGTCCAGTCGTACAGTCCGCGAAGCATCGGCTCTCCTAATGTCGTAGATGACTACCGCACGTCGCCCACATGCACGGCGTGGGCATAAGGGCAGGCATGAAACCAGGGCATGGATGAAAACAGGGGCATGCGTGACACCAAGACCCGAAGCGCGCCGCGTTCCTTCTTCCGGACGCCAAGCGCTTCGACACGACGCCTGTCTAGAAAGATTTTCCGCGCCGCACAATGGCAGTGCCCGCAGGAAACCGAAAGGTGCGGTTTGGTCGCGGCTCCGCACGCTATCGGCAACAGGCCAGTTGACGAACAGGCCTCCAACCGTATAGTCCGCGCCATCCAGGCCGCCTGGCCTGAGCCCCTATGGCGGAATTGGTAGACGCGCTCGACTCAAAATCGAGTTCCGCAAGGAGTGCTGGTTCGATCCCGGCTAGGGGCACCATTTCAGTCGCCACTTCGATGCGTCTGTCGCTGCTTTCCCGATCGGCGCTTCGGCAATGCGGTTATGGTGTTGGAGTTCGTCGTGAGCGGCCTCAGGCCGATATCGCAAGAGCGACATCCGGGAGCGGCTCGGCCGGGTGCAGGACTGCATCTTCGGCCTGTCGAATGCGGTAGCCGCTTTCGCGCTTCAGGACCTACGTTGAGCCCCCTGACCGTTCCTCGTGTGGATATATTCCGGCGTTGAGATTGCCCCTTGCATCAGTTGTCGCTTATCTACCCGGAAAGGGAGGAACTCATGCCGATTCGTCAGAAAGCGCAGGAAGCTGGCGTCTTCGATTCCTCCGAAGTGGCCCTGCTTGGCCGCGTGTTCGACAGGTTGAAGCCTGACGCCCGATCGGCCCAGGAACGTGAAGCGATTTCATCCCGCATAATTGCGAATTACATGGCCGGGATCAGGGATGAGGACGAATTGGTTTCGGCATCCAAACAGCCGCTGGGACGCTAGCGCAATTCTGGTGCAAGTCGCGTCGAAACGATTCATCGACGAGCTTCGGAATTCATCCGGCTTCAACAGGGAAATCCCGCGAAGCTGAATTCGGCGATCGTGCCGTCCTCCGATCTGGTGACCCGAACAAACAGCGCACCTGGAATGCGGGGTTGCATCGGATGCCCGGTTGCCCGTCTGGCAGCCCCCGCGGGACTTGAAGCCGCCACCTCGTGCGTGCCGATAATTCTCTCGCCGAGGATTTCCTCCACCTTGTAGCTGGTCATTTTCCCCTTTGGGCGACGATCTTGACTATCGACAGAAGGAGCCCGGCCTGCTTTTGGCGGTAGGTTCGGCACTTGGCGAGCAGGCCGGGCTATGCTCCGGCCGTCAGGTACCTTGGTGGAGGGCTTAGCCGGTGCGAAGGCAGACTGTCTCCTTCTCCTCGGACCCGCAATTGGGACTGAAGTCCGAAGCATCGACGCATTGGTCCTAAACCCTGAACATAAGCTGCCGTTCCTCATTGGCGTGGAAGCCGTCGAGTAAAGTCCCTTCATCGACGGTCCGTGGACGCCCGCCGTTGCTGCGAGCGGCGGGTGTCCGACCCGGGGGAGAAAACATGCAGCTTGGCGAGATCATCGCGAACACCTTCGCCGTCCTGCTGCTGATTTGTTTTCTCGCGATCGTGTTCTTCCTGTTTGGAAAGCCGCTGTGGCCGGACCACTATGCTCGTATGTCCATTATTCTCCCGGTCGACGCGATGACCACGGCTTCGGTAAGGCGGGCCGCCGCGCATCCTCACCTGCCGGACACTTTCGACATGGCCCAGGCTCGCCCAAGGCCGTCCCCGTAGGCTCCGTGGCGGGCTTTTATGGGGCCAGGATTCTGGCGCGGCCGCTTTCTTATTGGCGGCTTCCCGTTGAGTGCCCGCTGGTTCCGGCAAGCGGATTTCTTGCATTCAGCGCCTGTTCCTCGCGATCCGCGCGCCACCGCCGAAAGCGTCGGGGAAGGAAGAGGACAAGCCACTCAAGTCGGGCCCGGCCAGCCGTTTCAAGTTCCTGAAGAGCAATGAAGATTAACCTCACACTCGCTGCCGGATTTCGTGAGATGGACCAAAGTCCCAGACTTCTGTCCCAAAGGTCTTATGTTACCACTTAAGTTCCGTGAATGTCCTTTATATGTTCGAATGAATTAGCTAATTCTGATGTCCGCCACGCGGAAAAGCACTGAAGAAAAATGGATGTGCCGTCGGCAAGCGACAGGAATTATACCCAAAATCGCATCACCTTTGTAACGCTTTGTTGAAAAATTGCGACTGTTGCTCAAGTAGCCGCTGGTGAATAAACGCTATCAATACAGTGACTGTTTGTCCCATGAAGCAACCAAACACTCAGGTTTGAAGCAAGCATCCACGCATCCGGAAGATGCGAGCGCGTCTATCGTCTCTTGAGCAGGCTCTTCATCCGGTTGCGCAACAGGCGGGCCATGTTGCGGGTCTCCCGATAGAGATGCAGTTGCGAGGCCGCCTGGCGGGCGAGGCGGTCGGCGTCCGGCGTCAGGCCGATCACCAGCGTGCCCATCGGCTTGCGCTCGGTCCACAGCCTGCTCATCACCGGATGGTCGGGCACGGCACAGGAATCGGTCATCATGATGTTGGGGTCGTCGAGATGCTGCCTGGTCACCTCGATCATCAGCAGCGTGCCTGGCGAATAGCCGGCCAGCGTTTCGTCGTAGGCCGTCTTCCAGGTGTAAGCGACGCCGGCTTCGACGAAGACGATCAGGCACGCAATGGTGCGGCCGTCGAGCGTCAGCGAATGGATGCGGCACAGGTCCTGTTCGGCCAGCCTGTGCACGGCCTCGCGGGCGAAGGCGGCGCGGTAGCGGTCGATCGCCATGGCCGTGCGCTCGCGGCCCTTCCAGCCGGCCGCCTCCAGCGTCAGGAAGCTCTCGATGGCGTGACGGATCTCGTCGGGGCCGCGCGCCACGACATGTTCAAGCTTGCCGAGGTCGCCCAGCCGCCGCTTGAGGCGGCGGAACTCGCGGTAATGGTGCGCGCGCAGCGAAGCCTTCAGATAGTCCTCGGCGTCGCGTTCGCTCTCGAGCAGCGGACGCTGGGCGTGACCGGTGGTGACCAGCATCAGGCCACGCGTCTCGGCCACCGTGGCAACCAGGCTCGCCACCGCGCCGTCGAGCCTGATGTCGGGCAGGACGAACACTTTCGGCAGCTTCAGATGCGGGCGCGACAGCATCGAGAAGAAATCCTCGACGACGCCGACCGGATCGTCGCGGTCGACCAGCGGAGTGCCGAGCGGGCCGAACGGGCTCGACCATGTGCGCATGACCGGAACCCCGAGCGGCACCACCGGCCGCTCGACCGAGAACGGCACCAGAAGGCGTAGCCGGTTGCGGTATTCATCGCCGTCACGAATGACGGCCAGCCGCACCTCGCGGTCTTCCAGCCGGGGCATTGCGGGCGCCAGGAAACGCGGGTTGAAGAAGATGTTGGGCTCGATGGTGCGGGCGCACAGATAATCCAGCTCCTCGACGAGGTCGAACCCGGCCGACGCCGGATAGATGGCCAGTTTCCGCTCGGGCCGGTTGTTGGCGAGGATCTCGATATGGGCCGGGTCGGTGTCGCGCCCCAGTCCGGCAAGGCCGGACACCATGGCGCCGGCGGGGCCGCCGCTGGTTTCCTCGAGCAAGGGGATGGCGGCCATCACGCGGCTCCTTTGGCTGGCACGAAGATCGCCATGACGATGCCGAGCTTGCGCCAGACCGTGAAAGACAGCGCACCGGCCTCGAAAATCATGGCGAAGGCGGTGGCCATGGCGGCGCCCCACAGGCCGAAAAGCGGGATCAGCACCACGTTGAGGCCAATGTTGAAGGCCAGCGTCATGGCATAGACGGCGGCGCAGACATTCTGGTTGCCGCTCATGGTGAGCAGGCTTTCGCACGGGCCGACGGCGGCGCGCGCCACGACGCCGAAGACGAGCAGGAACAGAAGCGGATAACCCGATGTGAATTCGGGGCCGAACAGCATCAGCATCGGTTTGCCAAGCGCCAGCACCAGCAGCGCCATGGCGAGCGATGGCCAGAAGGTCCACGACACCGTCTCGCGGGCAAAGGCGGCAAGCTTTGCCGGCTCGCCATGGGTGAACTGGGCATAGCGTTGTGCGACGCCTGCCTTGACGGCGAAGTAGACGAAATGCACCAGCGCCAGTGTCTTGACCGTGGCGAAATAGACGGCGACGTCGTTGGGGTCCATATAGGCGCCGACCATCAGCACGTCGGCATTGGTGAGCAGGAAAAAGAAGCTTTCGACCAGGAAGATCGGCAGCGAGACGATGAACCATTGTGCGAAATGCACCTTCATCGGCCCGGCCGGAATCTGCCTTTCCATGCGCCGGGTGACGCCGATAAGCTGGGCGAGCGTGGTGACATAAGTGGCGGCGATCGAGGCGAAGATCGCGGTCTTCGCGTCGGGCGCGTAGCCGGCGAAAAGCATCAGCGCCATGAACAGCAGGATCAGCACAGGCCGTATCAGATAGGTCGGCGCCAGGGCGAACAGCGCCCAGCTGTTCGCCCTGGCTTGGCCTTGCAGCAGATCCGACAGCGCTATCATCGGCAGGCAGATGACGCCGAGGATGAACGGCACGACATAGTAGTTTTCGGTCCATGACGAGGCGAGCCACACGCCGAGCGCGCCGACCCCGGCGATGACGGTCGAAGCGATCAGCACGAACAGGCGGCTGGCCACGACGATGCCGCGCAACTCGTCGATCAGGCCGCGCTCGCGGTATTCGGGAATGAAGCGGATGACCGAGGTGTGGAAGCCGAGGCAGGCGAGATTGCCGACGATGACCATCGTCACCCAGACAAGGACGAAGATGCCGTATTCGAACGAGCCCATCCAGCGTGCCATCAGCACCTGGCTGACGAAGGCGATGACAGCGCTGACGATGCGGATGGAGAAGGCGATGACCGACATGCGGCCGGCCTCGCCGCGCTCGTCGGCGGTGAACAGCACGGCGTCGACGCGGCCAAGCAACGGCTCCACGCGCAGCGCCAAACGCTGCGGCAAGAACCGCCCGGCTGTCGTGGCCGCGGAAAAGCGCACCCCGATTGTTCTCCGTTTTCCGCTTCTTTTCAGGCTTTGGTGTAGCGGAGACACCTTAAGAAAGGGTGGTTGGGAGAGGCATGCACAATGGCAGCGGGGCGAGCAAGGACGACCGGTGTGGGTTCCATGCCGCAAGCAGGAGACAGGCGATCTGTCGCTCCAACTTCCAGCCAAGCCTAAGAGCGGCGGGCTTTGCCGTGAGTTGCGACATAGTCGATCTCGGAACGGCTGATGCCGATGTCTTTCAGCATGAAATCGGGCATGGCCTCCAAGTGACGCCGCTCATGTCGGAGGCGCCGTCCGCGCGCCAGCCAAGCGAGGATGGCCATCAGCCGCCATGGTGGGGTGCGCAGCCTTGCCAGGAAGATAGCGATCTCGGTCATGACCTCCCCTCGCGACACGTGAAAGGCCTGCCGGCACTGTTCCGGCAGGCGGTGCCGTCAGTCGGCCTTTTTCATGGCGTCGCATGAGACATTCGGGTTCATGTCGGCGAAGGCGCCGGTCGGGTTCTGCTTCCAGGCCCAGACATGAAGTTCGTAGAAGGGGCCGAGGCCATAGCGGTTGGGGGCGCTGTCGAAGTTGAACAGCTGGCCTTCGAGCGACGCCGGACCCTTCGCGGTGATATATTCGACGGCCACCAGCTTCAGTGTGCCATCGGCCATCGGCTCGTACATCACGGCTTCCGGCTTGGCGAGGTCGACGGCATCGTCCTTAAGGTAGGCGCTGTTGACGTAGTGAATGCCCATCGCGCCGCCGGTGATGCCGCTGGCGCAGGGAATCGGTGCATAGCCCTCGGCGGTGGCCGCCGCGACATTCACGAAGCGGCCGTTGGCCGCCCGCACCTCGGCGGCCAGCCGATTGCCACTCTCCGCAGATGCGGCAGAGGCGGCGATCGCCATAGTGGACAGCGCGGCAAAGCGCCAGAAATTGGCGTTCATTTTATCCTCCATTGTTGTTGGTGACGCGCAGGCGGCAGGACCGGCCAGCAAGGCCCTGCTGCCATGCCTGCGCGTTGGATTGGCAATTGCGGGACGGGGTCCGATCCGTCCCTCTCTAACAGGGCGGCGGTCTCATTGATGCCACCACCAGTATTCCCAGTAGTCCCGCCGCATCTCGTGCTCCGGCAGACCGACGTCCCGCCTTAAATAATCGTCTTGCGGTGGCAGGCGCCTGCGCCGGCTTCGCAACGGCGTGAGCAGCGCGGACACAATCCGCGATGCGAGACCACGCCGGGAGGGTGCATGGTCGAACGCCACGATGGTGGCTGCCGTTTCGGGAGGAAACAGCACGGAATGCCGACACCCATCGTTGCCCAGGACGATCTCACGCTCATTGTTCCATCCTTGGTCCATAGGGTCAGCGATAAAAGTAAGGGTCCAGGACCCTCACCTCCGTGATCTTGTCCACCGGTAGCGAATTCTTCTGCGCCGTGCTGCGGATCGCCTCCGGCGAGGGGGCGTCGTAGATGCAGAAACTCTTGTTCTTGTCGGGCGATACGAAGGAGTGTAGCCAGGTGACCCCCTTCTCGGCGTTGCGCATGATGATGCCGCCGAGCGCCGTTGCGCCGACGTCGTTCGTCGGCACGTTGAGCCCGTCGGGGAATGTCCGTTCGATCAGATAGCGAGGCATGGAGTGGCTTCCTTTTGTGACTGATTCACGCTCGAAATGAGCGCGGTTGGAGAAAAATCACGATCGTTGAAAGCGCACATCGGAGCCTTTCCCCATATTGCGCGGGACGATTCCCTATGTTTTCGACGTTTGGTCTGGGAGCCACACTGCGGATACCGAAGCGGGGGTAATTTTGGAGAAGGGTCGAGCGACGACGAAACTTACGGGCCGGTGATCATGCTTCTGGAGCGGCAGGCACAACTCGATCAATTGGAGGAACTGCTCGCGGAGGCCGCGAGCGGTCGCGGCCGCGTGGCGGCATTGCTGGGCGAGGCCGGGGCCGGAAAGACGGCACTCGTCGAGGCGTTCGTGACCGGTGCCGGGCAGCACGTTTCCATATTCCGCAGCGCTTGCGAGGACCTGTCGATTCCCGATCCGCTGGGACCCCTCTATGATCTGGCCCGGGACGCGCAGTGGGCACTCCCCCGGGCAATCGATGACCGCCAAGGTCAGCGGCTGCCCCTGTTTTCAGACGCTCTCGAGGTTTTCGAGGCGAGGTCTCGGCCGGGTTTGCTGGTCATCGAGGATATGCACTGGGCCGACGACGCGACCCTGGATTTCGTCCGTTTCCTGGGCCGGCGCATCACCAACACGCACATGCTGGTGCTGTTCACTGCGCGCACCGACCGCAGCGAAGGGCAGATGCGCGCGCGCCGGGTGCTCGGCGAAATTCCAGCCGGCAATGTCCAGCGCATCGAAGTGCCACTGCTCAGCGAAGCGGCGGTGTTGTCGCTTGCCAAAGCAGCCAACCGCGACGGCAACGCAATCTATCGCGCCACCGCGGGCAACGCCTTCTTCGTCACCGAATTGCTGGCTGCCGAAAGCGAGATGGTGCTGCCGGCCAGCGTCCGCGACGCCGTGCTGGCGCGTGCCGAGCGCCTGTCGCCGGGCGCGCGCTCGATGCTCGACGCCGTGTCGGTGTTTCCACGCCGCGCCGATGCCTGGGCGCTGCGCGGTCTCTGTGGGGTCGCCAGCGCCGGCCAACTGGCGGAATGTGTCTCGAATGGCTTGCTCGACGATCTCGGCGATGGCTACGCCTTCCGGCACGAGATCGCCCGTCGCGCCATCGAGATGGCGCTGACCCCGAGCCATCGGCGCGAATTCAACCAACGCGCGCTTTCCGCACTGCAGGAAAACGCCGAGGTGGCGACCGCGAGGCTTGTGCACCATGCGGTGGAGGCCCAGAATCTGGAAGCGGTGCGCGAGCTTGCCCCGCTCGCAGCGCGCGAGGCCTCCCGCGTCGGCGCGCATCGCGATGCCGCCGGCTATTACGAAGTCGCCTTGCGGCACGCCGACAGCCTGCCGATGAGCGAGCGGGCGAGGCTTTACGAAGGATATGCGTTTGAATGCCATCTGATCGGCCGCATCGATGCGGCCATCGAGGCGCAGGGCCAGGCACGGCGATTGCAGCAGGCGCTCGGCGACACGCTCAGGGAGGGCGACAGCCTCAGATGCCTGTCGCGCTTCGCCTATCTGGTGGGTGACCGCGAACAAGCGGACCTGTTCGGGGCGCAGGCCGTGGAACTGCTGGAACAGGCGCCTGCCAGTCCGGAGCTTGCCATGGCCTATTCCAATCTCTCGCAGCTGGCGATGCTGGCCGAGAAGCTCGACGAAACACTGCTGCTCGGCGGCAAGGCAGTCGCTCTGGCCGAACGGTTGAACAAGCCGGAGATAATCTGTCACGCGCTCAACAATCTTGGCTCGGCCGAGCAGTGGCTTGACCTGGCCAGAGGTCGGCTGCATCTCGCCCGCAGTCTTGAAATCGCGCTCGTGCAGAATTTCCAGGAGCACGCGGCACGCGGCTTCACCAATTGCGCCTGCGCCGAAATGAACCAGCTCGATCTTGTGCGGGCGCAATCCTTTCTCGATCGCGGCATCGCCTATTGCGTTGAGAATGACCTCGCGACCTGGCGCGACTATATGCGGGGCGTGCAGGCGCAGCTGCTTTTGCGACGCGGCCTTTGGGACGATGCGGCCGCCATGGCTCTCGACGTCATCGACGATGGCGCAACGACGGCTCTGGTGCGTTACCCCTCCTTGGTCGCGCTGGCGAAACTGCGCATAAGGCGAGGCGATCCGGCTGGGCCGGTGCTGGAGGAAATGAAGCGATTCCTGGATAGGGGAATGGAGCTGCAGCGGCTGGCACCTTACACGGCGTCGATGGCCGAACTGGCATGGCTTGGGCAAGGCGACGCCACTGAGGCGCTTCGCCTGATCGATCTGGCAGAAAGCCTGTCGCCGACGAGGGCGATGTTCGCCGAGCTGGCCGTCTGGCGGCTGCTCTTGTCGCCTGAAAGCGACCCTGGCGATACGACCGGCATGGCGGAGCCTTATCGCCTGCTGCTCGCCGGCGACTGGAACGGTGCCGCAACGCTGTGGGCCCGGCTGGGCGCTCCGTTCGAGCAGGCGCTCGCCCTGCTGCACGGCGACGAGCCGGCCCTACGCTTGGCCCTGGACATATTCGAAGGCCTCGGTGCCCGGCCGGTCGCCCAGCACGTCCGCGCCGTCATGCGGCAGAATGGCGTCAATAACATCGCAAGGGGACCGCGGCAGAGCACGCGCGCCAATCAAGCTGGCCTGACGCTGCGCCAGATGCAGGTTCTGCAATTGATCGAACGCGGTTTCTCCAACAAGAGGATAGCCGAGCACCTGACCATCTCACCGAAGACCGTCGATCATCATGTCTCGGCGGTGCTGGGCAAGCTGGACGCCATTTCGCGTGGCGAGGCGACCGCCGCCGCGCGCGATTCCGGGCTGATCTGAGCAGGTAGGTAGGAATCGCGCCCGGGTCAGAAATCCGGGAACGTGCCCCCCAGGTTTTCCTTACGCGAAAGCGCCGTGGCAGTGCTTGTATTTCTTGCCGGAGCCGCAGGGGCACGCTTCGTTGCGGCCGACCTTGCCCCAGGTGGCGGGGTTGTTGGGGTCGCGGTCTTCGGGGGCGACGATGGCGTTGCTTTCCTGGCGCACCAGAAGGGCGGTTTCGCCGCCTTCGAAATCGTTCTCGCCGGTGGTGCCATCAATATGCGTGCCGAACATGTCGGGGGCTTCCGGCGGCGGGGCCTCGGCAGCCTGGCGGACCAGCTCGACGCGCATCAGCTGCGCGGTGACGGCCTGGCGCAGATTGCCAAGCATCGCCTGGAACAGCTCGAACGCCTCGCTCTTGTATTCCTGCAAGGGATCGCGCTGGGCGTAGCCGCGGAAGCCGACGACCGAACGCAGATGGTCGAGGTTGACGATGTGCTCGCGCCACAGATGGTCGAGCGTCTGCAGCACCACCGAACGCTCGACATAGGTCATCACCTCAGGCCCGAAGCGCTCGGCGCGCTCCTTGGCGGCGGCGTCGGCGGCTTGCGTGATGCGCTCGCGAATGTCGTCCTCGGCGATGCCTTCTTCCTTGACCCACTCCTCGATCGGCAGGTCGAGATTGAGGAACTCGGCGACCTCGGCCTTCAGGCCGGCGACATCCCACTGCTCGGCATAGGCGTTCTCGGGAATGGCCTTGGCGACGATCTCGTCAATGACGCCTTCGCGCATCTCGGCAATGGTCTCCGACAGGCCTTCGCCGTCCATCAGCTCGATGCGCTGTTCGAACACAACCTTGCGCTGGTCGTTGGAAACGTCGTCATATTTCAGAAGATTCTTGCGGATGTCGAAGTTGCGCGCCTCGACCTTCTTCTGCGCCTTTTCCAGGGCCTTGTTGATCCAGGGATGGATGATGGCCTCGTCTTCCTTGAGGCCGAGCTTCTGCAACATGCCGTCCATGCGCTCGGAGCCGAAGATGCGCATCAGATCGTCCTGCAGCGACAGGAAGAATTTCGAGCGGCCGGGATCGCCCTGGCGACCGGAGCGGCCGCGCAACTGGTTGTCGATGCGGCGTGATTCATGGCGTTCGGTGGCGAGCACGTAGAGGCCGCCGGCGGCCAGCGCCTTTTCCTTCAGGCGCTCGACGTCGGCATAGATTTCCTTTTCCCGCGCCTCGCGCTCGGGCCCTTCAGGCATGTCGCCCAGTTCCTCGGCGATGCGCATCTCGGCATTGCCGCCGAGCTTGATGTCGGTGCCGCGGCCGGCCATGTTGGTGGCGATGGTGATGGCGCCGGGCTTGCCCGCCTGGGCGACGATCGCCGCCTCGCGCTCGTGATGGCGGGCGTTGAGCACCTCGAAATCCTTAAAACCTTCCTTGCGCAGCCGCTCGGCCAGTTGCTCGGACTTCTCGATCGAGGTGGTGCCGACCAGCGTCGGCTGGCCCTTGGCGCTGGCTTCGCGGATCTCCTTGACGATCGCCTTGTATTTTTCCTCGACCGTCCGGTAGACCTCGTCGTCCTCGTCCTTGCGGATGACCGGCAGGTTGGTCGGGATCTCGGTGACTTCGAGGCCGTAGATGTTGCCGAATTCCTCGGCCTCGGTCAGCGCCGTGCCGGTCATGCCGGAAAGCTTCTTGTAGAGGCGGAAATAGTTCTGGAAGGTAACGGAGGCGAGCGTCTGGTTCTCCGGCTGGATCGCCACATGCTCCTTGGCTTCGAGCGCCTGGTGCAGGCCTTCCGAATAGCGGCGGCCGGGCATCATGCGGCCGGTGAACTCGTCGATGATGACGATCTCGCCGTTGCGCACGATATAGTCCTTGTCGCGCTGGAACAGGCGGTGCGCCTTCAGCGCATTGTTGACGTGATGGACGATGGCGACGTTCTCGACGTCGTAGAGCGACTCGCCCTTTAGCAGGCCGGCGTCGCGCAGCAGGTTCTCGAGCTTCTCGGTGCCTTCCTCGGTGAAGATGGAGGTCTTCTGCTTCTCGTCGATCTCATAATCCTGCGGCTGCAGCTGGA
The DNA here is from genome assembly GCF_020165235.1 of Mesorhizobium sp. CA13. Classification (NCBI taxonomy): domain Bacteria; kingdom Pseudomonadati; phylum Pseudomonadota; class Alphaproteobacteria; order Hyphomicrobiales; family Phyllobacteriaceae; genus Mesorhizobium; species Mesorhizobium sp. CA13. The sequence continues at coordinate 30,197 of NZ_JAIUHS010000020.1, forward strand.
TGATGAAAGTGTCGATGGTGTTGTACATTTCCGAACGGTCCTCGAGCGGACCGGAAATGATCAGCGGCGTGCGCGCCTCGTCGACCAGGATGGAATCGACTTCGTCGACGATCGCGTAGTTGTGACCACGCTGCACCATCTGGGCGCGCTCGTATTTCATGTTGTCGCGCAGATAGTCGAAGCCGAGTTCGTTATTGGTGGCATAGGTGACGTCGGCGGCGTAGGCGACGCGGCGCTCCTCGTCGGACAGGCCATGGACGATGACGCCGACCGAGAGGCCGAGGAACTTATAGACGCGGCCCATCCATTCGGAGTCGCGGGTGGCGAGATAGTCGTTGACGGTGACGACGTGAACGCCATTGCCAGCCAGTGCATTGAGATAGACGGGCAAGGTCGCGACCAGCGTCTTGCCCTCACCGGTGCGCATCTCGGCGATGCCGCCATTGTGCAGCACCATGCCGCCGATCAGCTGGACGTCGAAGGGGCGCATGCCGAGCACACGGCGCGCCGCCTCGCGGGCGGTGGCGAAGGCCGGGACCAGCAGGTCGTCGAGGCTGGCGCCGTTGGCGATGTCCTGGCGGAATTTTTCGGTGCGGCCGGCGAGTTCTGCATCGGAGAGCGCCCGCATCTCGTTTTCCATGGCGTTGATCGCCTCGACACGGGGCCGGGTCGACTTGACCCTGCGGTCGTTGGAGGAGCCGAAAACCTTACGGGCGAGACCGCCGAGACTGACCATCCAATGGTCCTTTCGATAGAATTCTCAAACTGAGACGAGCGCCGGCCGGCCCCATCAAATCCACGTGAATGCGCCGCCTGAATACGGGCAACGCAAAAAGCGCCCGGAAAACGGTTCTGGACGCAAAGTCGTTGGACAGATAAGAGGGGGCTCAACTGATGTCAACGCCGCGCCGGCCCTGCCGGTCGCGCCAAATTCGGCCACAATCTGGCTGATCTGGAAGCCTCCCGTCCTTCACATCCTCATCGGAGTCATCTTAATGTCCTTGTTGTTCCGCCGTGCGTCGCTCGCCAGCCTCGGCTTGGCCGTCGGCCTGTCGGCTCTTTGCCTGTCGCCGCTGATGGCGCAGGAAACCGCACCGGCCCAGCCGGCACCGGCCGCACCGGCGGCACCGGTCGATCCGAATACCGTGGTCGCAACCGTCAACGGCCAACCCCTCACCGAAGCAGATCTCGTGCTTGCCGAAGGCGAGCTGTCGCAGCAGTTCGCGCAACTCCCGGCCGAGCAACGCCGCGCCGCGGCGCTTTCGGCCGCAATCGAGATCCGCGTCATGGCCGCCAAGGCCGTCTCGACCGGTCTCGACAAGGATCCCGATTTCCAGCGCCGCATGGCCTTCCTGCAGCAGCGCGCGCTGCATGGCGAGATGGTCGAGAAAGGCGTCGTCGACAAGGTCACCGACGCCGAGATCCGCGCCCGCTACGACCAGGAGATCGCCAACACGCCGCCGGTCAACGAGGTGCATGCCCGTCACATCCTCGTGAAGACGAAGGAAGAGGCCGAGGCGATCATCAAGCAACTCGACGGCGGCGCCGATTTCCAGAAGCTCGCCAACGAGCACACCTCGGATCCGAGCGGCAAGACCAGCGGCGGCGATCTCGGCTGGTTCGGACCTGGCCAGATGGTGCCGGAATTCGACAAGGCCGCTTTCGCGCTTGAGGTCGGCAAATACACCGAACAGCCGGTGCAGTCACAGTTCGGCTGGCATGTCATCAAGCTCGAGGACAAGCGCACCAAGCAGCCGCCGGCCTTCGACGACGTCAAGGACCAGGCCAAGCAGGCGGTCATCCGCGACAAGTATTTCGCGCTGGTCAAGTCGCTGCGCGCCGATGCCAAGGTCGAAATTCCCGACGCCAATTTGAAGAAGGCCGTCGATACGATGGAAAGCGCCAAGTAAGCCAGAACGGTTTCAAAAAAGGGGCGCGGTTGCCAAAGGGCACCGCGCCCTTTTTGCGTCAGTTCAGCCGTTGGGCCCTTCTATGCCTCGCAGGAGGTAGGCGACCACCGTGCGGATCGTCGCCTCGTCCTCGTCGAGCCGGTTGGTCAGGAGCTGCCGCCAGGCATAGGAAGCCACCAGGTCGGCGGCCACACCCGGATCCACATAGGCCGCGACCTCGCCCCTTGCCTTGGCGCGCTCGATGATCTGGCCGGTGTAGGCCCGGCGCCCGCCTGTATAGCCGGCAAGGGCCGCGGCCGCCGTTTCGTCCGACTGCGCCTCGGCGATCAGCGACCTGAACACGCTGCCCGACGACGTCTCGCGCCAGTGCGCGAACAGGTTCTTGAGGAAGCCGACGAGATCCTCTTCCAGCCTTCCCGTATCGGGAATATCGACGCGTTTCTGGCGCTGGTAGACCTCCAGCAGCAGCGAGGCCTTGCTCGGCCACCAGCGATAGATGGTCGGCTTGCCGGCACGCGCCCGCCGCGCCACGGCCTCGATCGAGAAGCCAGCATAGCCGGCGTCGACCAACACCGCCTCGGCGGCATCGAGAATGGCTTCCGCGCTGTCGGGATTGCGCCGCGCACCAATGGATTTACGCGCCGTATCCGCCTCTTCGGCCATCCTGTCGCCCTCGCCGTCGGTTAGGCCGGCAATATAAGTGATCCGAGGATGAAACGAAACGGCCCGTTCTTGGCGGCTCACGCAGGGACATTTTGCCTGCCATGTCTCCCGCACGATGCGCAGGCGGTCATCGGTGCTGCCCAACTCCTGCCGCGCGCCCGCGCCGAGCCGCAACGGCTCCCAGAATACCAGGGCCAGGGTCAGAAGCTGCCCTTGCGGGGATCGCAACCTGGGCAGGGCGGCGCCAACGAACTGCAACGGAGCCGGCTGCGAACCGGTCAAGGCCAATTCCGGTCCTCACGCGACCACCAAAACGCCTTGCGCGGGCGCGCCGTATCGGGCAAACCGGCGTTTCTCCGCCGACTTTTCCCGTCCGAGGTCCCATGTCCACGACGATTTCGCCGCTCGCGCCGAAGAAATACCCCAAGATGCCTGAGATCGAGGGGGTGCGCATCGCCACCGCCGAAGCGGGGATAAAATACAAGAACCGCACCGATCTCCTGGCCATGGTCTTCGAGCCCGGCACGGCGGTCGCCGGCGTGTTCACAAAGTCGAAATGCCCCTCGGCGCCAGTCGATTTCTGCCGGCAGAACCTTGCCGCGGGCAAGGCCCGGGTGCTCGTCGTCAATTCCGGCAACGCCAATGCCTTCACCGGCAAGAAGGGCCAGGACTCCACCGCGCTGACGGGCGAAGCGGCGGCCAAGGCTGCCGGCTGCACGCCGGGCGAGGTGTTCCTGGCCTCGACCGGCGTCATCGGCGAGCCGCTCGACACAACCAAGTTCAGCCATCTGCTGGCTGGTCTGGTCAGCAACGGCAAGCCCGACCTGTGGACCGAGGCGGCCAAGGCCATCATGACCACGGACACTTATCCGAAGGTGGCGACGCAGACCGTCAAGCTCGGCGACACCGATGTCACCATCAACGGCATTTCCAAGGGCGCCGGCATGATCGCACCCGACATGGCCACGATGCTGTCCTTCGTCGCCACCGATGCGCCGATCACCGCCCCCGTGCTGCAGGATCTGCTGTCGCGCGGCACGGCCAAGACCTTCAACGCGGTGACCGTCGACAGCGACACCTCGACCAGCGACACGCTGCTGCTCTTCGCCACCGGAAAGGCCGCCAAACGCGGCGCGCCGGAGATAACCGATTCCAAGGACGCCCGCCTCGGCGCATTCCGCCGTGCGCTCGGCAAGGTGCTGAAGTCGCTGGCGCTGCAAGTGGTGCGCGACGGTGAGGGCGCCCGCAAGCAGGTCGAAGTCACCGTCACCGGCGCGAAATCGGCGCGCTCGGCCAAGCGCATCGCACTCTCGATCGCCAATTCGCCGCTGGTCAAGACCGCGGTCGCCGGCGAGGACGCCAATTGGGGCCGCGTCGTCATGGCCGTCGGCAAGGCCGGCGAGCCGGCCGACCGCGACCGCCTGTCGATCTGGTTCGGCGATAACAGGCTGGCGCATGAGGGTGAGCGCGATCCGGCCTATTCGGAGGAAGCGACCTCGGCCTATATGAAGCGCGACGACATCCGCATCCGCGCCGATATCGGCATCGGCCGCGGCAAGGCGACCGTGTGGACGTGCGACCTCACCAAGGAATACGTCGCCATCAACGGCGACTACCGGAGCTGACGGACTTGGTTTCCAAACATCCGGCCAGCATGCTGGCGACAGTGCGCCGCTATGAGGCGGCCGGGTTCCGCGCCTGGCCCGCGGCGGCAGTCCACTACGATGGCACCTGGGTGGTGCGGCTGACGGCCGGACATCCGGCCAAGCGGCTGAACTCGGTCAATCCGCTCGATCCCGGCGACACCCAGCACATCGCTGACCGCATCGGCCGCGCCAGCCGCCGTTTCGATGCCTATGGCAGGCCGCTGACCTTCCGCATGTCGCCGCTATCGGGTCCGGATCTGGCCAGCCATCTCGACCGCGAGGGTTGGAGCCGGTTCGACGAATCGCTGGTGATGCGGCTGCCGCTGGCGGATGCGCAGCTCGACGCCGCCATGGACCAGATCCCGTTGAAGGACATCAGCCGCTTCATCGGCGCGTCGCTCAAGGTCAGCGGCTCAGACGCGTCGCTGCGGCCTGGCCTGTCGGAGATCATCGGCGCCATCCAGCCCGAGGCCGGGTTGTTCGCGCTCGAGGCTGGAGCGGAACCACTGGCGACGCTGATCTGCGTCCATGATGGCGATCTCGCCGGCCTGTTCGAGGTCGCCACCGACAAGTCGGCGCGCAACAAGGGCCACGGCCGCAATCTGATCCTGTCAGCGCTGAAATGGGCGCGGCTGCGCGGCGCGCGGGAAGCCTGGCTGCAGGTCGAGGCCGGCAATGTGCCGGCGCTGGCGCTCTATCATTCGCTCGGCTTCAACGAAGTCTATCGCTATCATTACCGCCGGCCGCCTGTTCATGGGTGAAATCGGGCATGGATGATGTGATGATCGCCGGCAAGCGCCTGCTCCTGGTCGCCGCCTGCGCCCTGGTCGACGCCGACGGGCGCGTGCTCCTGGCGCAGCGGCCCGAGGGCAAGCAGCTTGCCGGGCTTTGGGAGTTTCCCGGCGGCAAGGTCGAGCCCGGCGAGACGCCGGAGCAATGCCTTATCCGCGAACTCTATGAGGAGATCGGCATCGAGACCGAGATCCCGTGCCTGGCGCCGCTCACCTTCGCCAGCCATAGCTACGACGATTTCCATCTTTTGATGCCGCTGTTCATCTGCCGCCGCTTTCGCGGTATCGCCCAGCCGAAGGAGGGGCAGGCGCTGAAATGGGTGCGGCCCAAGCAGATGCGCGACTACCCGATGCCGCCGGCCGACGCTCCGCTGATCCCGTTCCTGATCGACCTTCTGTAGGCGAAACAGACCCCCGCCTGCGGCCGAGCGGCGCTGCGGGCCGCAACAGCCAGCATTGCCGCATGACCGGTATTAATGGAAGATTTATCTCATCATGAAAAATTGATGCAAGGCTGCCGCCTCGTCGCGGCCGTGCCGGCGATTTTCTGGGGAGCGACAGCATGAGCCTTGAAAGGGAATGGGACTCTATCCGGCCCGACCGCAGCTTTCGCGCCGCGGATGCGGGCATGGGCGTGCTGCGCGTCACGCTGCTGTTCGGTTCGGCCGCGGTGGCGCTGGCCCTGATCGCGACGCCCTTCCTGGACAGCCAGACGCGCTCGCAATCGGCTCGGAATTTTGCCGGCGGTCTCGACATGACAGCCACTGGTTCGATCACTCGTCGCGAAATCTATACCGTGCGCCGCAGCGTGCTGCAGCCGCAGCCCGATTCGGTCTGCATCATCCGATCCGACGGCGGGACCAGCGGCGACTGCTGATCGGGTCCAAGACATTTTCAGAGGCGGCGGTTTCATCGCCTATTAAGCCTGTGCCGTTAACCTTTCTTAACAGGTCGGCGGTATGGTTCCGGCAAGAGGGATCGACGTGATGAAAACAGTGCTGCTGCGTTTCCTGAACGATGAAAAGGGCGCCACGGCCGTCGAATACGGCTTGATCGTCGCCGTACTGTCGCTGACGATCGTCGGCGGCATCAGCCAGGTCTTCAACGCGATCACCTGGCTGTTCAGCGACAATGGCAGCAGGCTTGCCAACGCTTTCGCACCCTGATCTGGCTGTCTGCGTCCGCGGACACTGTCATTGCCCCTTGGGCTGCTCCAACACAGTCTTCAGCGAGATCTTGGCCGAACCCGGCTTGAGCGGCTTTTGCTGCGATGCATCGGGCGCCCAGCCGGACATCCAGACCATCGAAAAGCTTGCGCGGATGCGGCCGTCGGGATCCGAAAACCGCTCGGCGTAGATTTGCGCGGTGCGGGCGAACAGCTGGCGTGTGCCCGGCCGCCGGCTGCGATCGGCAAGCGCGCTGGTTTCGCCCATGGCGCGCAAATCGGCCATCAGGTTGAAAAGGCTGTCATAGCGCACCGTCACCGTCTCGACATCGGCGACCGGCAGAGCGAGGCCGGCGCGCTGCAGGAGCGCTCCCGCGTCGCGAACGTCGGTGAACGGAATGACGCGCGGGCTGGCGCCGCCGTAAAGCTCGGTCTCGGCCGCCAGCAGGCTTTCACGCAATTCGCCGAGCGTGCCGGCGCCGGCGAAGGCGCCGAGGAAAAGCCCGTCCGGACGCAGGGCACGGCGGATCTGCACCAGCATGCCGGGAATGTCGTTCATGGCCTGCAGCGACAGAAGCGACACCGCCAGATCGAGGCTTTGCGGCTCGAAGGGCACGGTTTCCAGCGGCGCTACCAAGCCGGCGGAATCGCCCAGGAAAGCCGCATCCGCCTCGACCCGGACGATATCCGCCACCTTGCCGCTCGCGGCGAGGATGTCGGCCGCGGCCGACGTCTGGCAAAACAGCACCGCTGCCTTGCTAAACCTGCGCTCCACGGCACCCAGCCGATCAGCAAGATCGTCGGCACTGCGCCGCATCAGGAAATCCGCGCCACCGACCGGATGATCGAGCGCGCGCCGCTTGTGCGCCAGCCACAGTGAGGTTTCCATTATCGGCAGCAAACGGGAAGATCCTTGTTTGTCCATTCCCCGATGGAGTTGATATAGTCGCGCGCAACACCCACCACGTGGCCGATCCCATGCCCAAGATCAAGCCTCTGGACATCAGGAACCTTGCACGGTCGGCGGCGAACTGGCCGGCGCGCATCCTGTTCCCGCCGGTCTGTGCCGGCTGCCGCAGGCATGTCTCGCAGCCCGGCGTTCTGTGCGGGGTCTGCTGGCCGAAGCTGCGCCTCCTGGAGCGGCCCTGGTGCCCGGTGATGGGCACGCCCTTCGCCCACCATATGGGAGAGGGCTTCCTGTCCGCCGAGGCGATCGCCGATCCGCCGCCCTTCGAGCGGGCGCGGGCGGCCGTCGCCTATTCCGGTGTCGCCCGCCAGATGGTGCAGGGGCTGAAATACCAGGATCGCACCGACCTGGCGCCGTGGATGGCGCGCTGGATGCTGCGCGCCGGCGCCGACCTCATTGCCGAGGCGGATGTGGTGGTGCCGGTGCCGCTGCACTGGCGGCGTTTTTTCAGGCGGCGCTTTAACCAGTCGGCCGAACTGGCGCGCGCCGTTTGCGAATTGAGCGGCCTGTCTTTCGCACCTTCCGCCATGCGGCGGGTGAAACTCACCCGCCAGCAGGTCGGGCTGGAGCGGCAACAGCGCGAGGACAATGTGCGGGCCGCCTTTCGCGTGCCCGCCGAAGCAGAAATCGAGATCGCCGGCCGCCGCGTGCTTTTGATCGACGACGTCTACACCACGGGCGCCACTGTTCGCGCCGCCAGCAAGGCGCTGAAAAAATCAGGGGCCGGCGCCGTCGACGTGCTGACCTTCGCACGCGTGCTGCCGGGGGACTTTCGGGCCGACGAGTCCACGACTATATAAGTCGGCAACAAACAGTGGAAATTCGTCATGGTCGACGTCACCATCTATACACGCATGATGTGCGGCTACTGCACGGCCGCCAAACGGCTGCTCGAGCGCAAGGGCATCGCCTATACGGAGCATGACGCGTCGTTTTCACCGGAACTGCGCCAGGAGATGATTTCGCGCGCCCGTGGCCGCACGACCTTTCCGCAGATTTTCGTCGGCGACACGCATGTCGGCGGCTGCGACGACCTCCACGAGCTGGAGGCGCAAGGCCGGCTGGACAAGTTGCTCGCCAATGGCTCGACGAATTGAGGATATGACGATGGGTGTTTTCAAGGCGGCCGCGATCCAGATGCGTTCGGGCGAGAGGCCGGAGCGCAACGCAATCGAGCTCGAGCGGCTGGTGCGCGAGGCAGCCGGCCAGGGGGCCAGCTACATCCAGACACCGGAAATGACCGGAGCACTGGTGCGCGACAAGAAGGCCGCGTCTTTCACCTCAGAGGACAAGGACATCATCGTCGCGACCGCGCGCAGACTGGCGCGCGAACTTGGCGTCCACCTGCATATCGGCTCGACCGCCATCCTGCGCGCCGACGGCAAGCTCGCCAACCGCGCGCTGCTGTTCGGTCCGGACGGCACCACACTCGCGTCCTATGACAAGATCCACATGTTCGACGTCGATCTCGACAATGGCGAGAGCTGGCGCGAATCCGCGACCTACGAGCCCGGCACCGAGGCGGTCGTCACGACCCTCGGAGGCGCCAAGCTGGGCTTTGCCGTCTGTTATGACCTGCGGTTTCCGCAACTGTTCCGCGCCGAGGCGCTGGCCGGCGCCGACCTGCTTTCCGTGCCCGCCGCCTTCACCCGCCAAACCGGCGAGGCGCATTGGCACGTGCTGCTCAGGGCCCGCGCCATCGAGAACGGCGCCTATGTCGTGGCCGCTGCGCAAGGCGGCCTTCACGAGGACGGTCGCGAAACCTATGGCCATTCGCTGGTCGTCGATCCCTGGGGCCGCGTCATCGCGGAGGCGGCGCACAATGAGCCGGCGGTGATCGTCGCCGAGATCGACCCGGCGCAGTCGCTGGCAGCGCGCAAGAAGATCCCCAATCTGAGAAATGCGCGGGATTTCGCTGTCAACGCCGGTTCGTCCGAGACATCGCGTCTCAGGGGAGCGGCCTCTTGATCCGCTTCTCCCTGACCTGCGAAAACGAGCACGAGTTCGAGGGCTGGTTCCGCAGCAATGACGATTTCGATACGCAGAAGAAGCGTGGCTTTGTCGATTGCCCGAGCTGCGGCTCGCACAAGGTGGAGAAAGCCCTGATGGCGCCGGCCGTGTCGACGGCGCGCAAGCAGGAAACGATAGCGCTCGCCATGGGCGAGGCGCAGAAGCAGGCGCTGGCGCAACTGAAGGCAATGGCCGAGAAGGTTCGCGAGAATGCCGATTATGTCGGCGACAAATTCGCCGAGGAAGCGCGCAAGATCCATTTCGGCGAGACCGACCCGCGCGGCATCTATGGCGAGGCGACGCTGGAGGAGGCCAAGAGCCTGGCCGAGGACGGCGTCGAGTTCATGCCGATCCCGGTGTTTCCGGAGGATCGGAACTGAGCGGTCAGCTCACGCTGCCGATCAATTTTTCAAGCAGGCGCGAAAGCGTTTCGCGTTCGGCTTGCGTAAGGCCGGAAAGAATCTCGTGCTCGTTGGCGACATGGGCAGTAACGGCCTCGTCGATCAAAGCGAGACCTTTTTCAGTCAGCCGCACGACGATGCCGCGCCGGTCGTTGGGATGCGGACCGCGCACGATCAACCCTGAGGTTTCGAGCCGGTCGAGCCGGTTGGTCATGGCGCCCGAAGTCACCATCGTCGCCTCGTAAAGGGCGGTCGGGGTCAGCGCGTAGGGCGCGCCCGAGCGGCGCAACGTAGCCAGCACGTCGAATTCGCCGGCCTGCAATCCATAGCGCGCAAACAACGGCGCGAGGCGCTCGCGGGCAATCAGCGAGGATGCTTCATTCAACCGCCCGATCACGCCCATCGGCGAGACGTCAAGGTCCGGCCGCTCCCTGTTCCATTGCTCGATCGCTTTTGCCGCCCTGTCCATCTGTTCCGCCATGTATCTTGACGTTAAGAATCTTTTCGGTATCTTATCGGAAAATGAAGTGGCGGCCAAGTGCCGGCGACGATGACGAGGACCATCAGATGAAATTTCTCTGGGATTCGGCACTTGGCCTGCTGGTCGTGACAGGCGGCCTGCTTGGCCTGACGCTGCCGTTCGGCAAGCTGGCGACCGCCGCCGGCGTTCCGGCCATGGTCTGGGCCTTCGTCATTTCGCTCGGCGCCGGCGGCGTGCTGTTGCTGGCTCTCCTGCTGCGTGGCGAGCGCGTCAAGCTTACAGCGCGCAAGCTGCGCTATTTCTTCGTCACGGCGGCAGTGTCCTATGCCTTTCCAAACCTCCTGATGTTTTCGGCCATCCCGCATCTCGGCGCGGGATACACGGGCATCATGTTCACGCTGTCGCCGGTGATCACGCTTGTATTCTCGATCGTGCTTGGCGTGCGGCGCCCCAACCTGCTCGGCGTGATCGGCATTGCCGTCGGCTTCATCGGTGCGGTCATGGTCGCGCTCACTCGCGGCGAGGCCGGCCAACCGGCCGATTATTTCTGGGTGACGATCGGATTGCTGATCCCGGTCAGCCTTGCCGCCGGCAACATCTACCGCACCGTCGACTGGCCCGAAGGAACCGGCCCGATCGAGCTTGCCGTGGGCAGCCATCTGGCGTCGGCGACCTTGCTTCTCGTCGGCATCCTGACGCTTTTCGGCTGGCAAGCGTTTGTTCCGCTGGGCGCGGTACCGCTTGTGGTCGTCGCGCAGATGGCGTCGGCTTCGGCAATGTTCGCGTTCTTCTTCAGGCTCCAGGCGGTGGGCGGCCCGGTCTATCTCAGCCAGATCGGCTATGTGGCGGCGGCCGTCGGGCTGTTTGCCGGCACGATCTTCCTCGGCGAGCACTATCAGCTGCTGACCTGGGCAGGCGCTGTCATCATCACGGCCGGCGTGTTCATCACCACCAAGGCGCAAAGCCGGACCAGCGCGAGGGCGCAGAGTCAGGCGGCGTGAGCCGGTTCAGACCGTGCCCTTTTCCGCCAGCACCATGTAGTTGACGTCCATGTCTTTCGACCGCTGCCAGCGGTCGGCGAGCGGGTGGTAGACGACGCCGGTGCGGTCGATGACGGTCAGGCCCGCGCCGCCGAGCGCCTTTTCCAGCTCTTCCGGGCGCACCAGCTTGCCGAACTGATGAGTGCCGCGCGGGAGCCAGCGCAGCACATATTCGGCGCCGATGATGGCCAGCCCTAGCGCCTTCAGCGTGCGGTTGATCGTGGCCACGAACATGATGCCGCCAGGCTTGACCATCTCGCCGCATTTGGCGACGAACAGGTCGATGTCGGCGACATGCTCGACCACTTCCATATTGAGGATAACGTCGAATTTTTCGCCGGCGTCGGCCAGGTCCTCGGCCGTGGTGGCGCGGTAGTCGATCGTCACGCCGACTTCGGCGGCGTGCAATTTGGCCACTTCGATATTGGTGGCGGAAGCATCGGCGCCGACCACTTCGGCGCCAAGCCGCGCCATCGGTTCGCACAGCAGGCCGCCGCCGCAACCGATGTCGAGAAAGCGCAGACCTTCGAATGGCCGTGCCGCGCGCGGATCGCGGCCGAAGCGCGCTGCCACCTGGTCGCGTATATAGGCAAGACGGACCGGGTTGAACTTGTGCAGCGGCCGGAACTTGCCGTTCGGGTTCCACCATTCGGCGGCAAGGGCGGAAAAGCGCTCCACTTCTCCGGCATCGATCGTCGATCGTCGGGGTTCTGGCATCGATTGGTCTCCTCGGACGCTAGCAAGTCGGGCGTGGGGGAGGGAAAGTCAAGGCTGCATTTTCGCCTGCTGACAGTGCGAGGCCGGCACCGCAGACAAGCGCCCTGTATTGCCGGCGGCTCTCTGTCAGGACATGTCAGCTCGGGGGCACCTCGGCCGAAACAAAAAAGCGGCGGCGTGCGAAAAAAGGAAAATCGTGTGGAAAAAAGGAGATGGCCGTGATTCAGACCGCATCGATCCTTTGGCGCAGGCTCGACCTTGAAGGTCACGATTCCTGCATGCTCTCGCAGCGGCCCGGCGGGCCCGGCCTGAAGGGGCAGGCCATCTTCCTGCAAGACGACAAGCCGTGTTGCATCGCCTATGAGGTGGATTGCGATGCCGGCTGGCATACGCGCTCGGCACGGATCGAGGGCTTTCTCGGCCCGCAAGAGCTTTCCCTGGGGATCGAGCGCCATACTGACGGCTCCTGGGCGCTGGATGGCGAGCGGCAGCCGGAGGTGGACGGCCTGATCGACGTCGACCTCGGCTTCACGCCGGCTTCGAACCTCCTGGCGATCCGCCGGTTCGCGCTCGCCGTCGGCGAGGCGACGCCCGCGCCGGCCGCCTATCTGGCCTTTCCCGAGCTCAGAATGACGCGGCTCGACCAGACCTACAGGCGCCTCGACGCGGCCCGCTATGCCTATGCCGCGCCGGCGTTCGGCTATGAGGCGGTTCTGGAGGTCTCTCCACTCGGCTTCGTGCTCGACTATCCACATTTGTGGAAAAGCGTCGCCCGCCCGGGCTGACGCCCGTCGCCGTGTGGGCGTTGCCGGTTGGGCCCTGCGCAAAATGAAGTACAGTCCAGCCCGCGCGCGGCGCTCTTCTTATGAGCCGTCGCTTGCGAAGCCTGGATGTTTTGGCTAAGGAGGCCGCGCATTCAGCGGCCGGCGCCAGTCGGGCGCTTTCCTCGGTTTTTCGGCCTCGGGCCGGCTTCAGTCAAAGGCATTTCGCTTCCATGGCGCGCATCGTGATGAAATTCGGCGGAACCTCCGTCGCCGACATCGCCCGCATCCGCAATGTAGCGCGTCACGTCAAACGGGAGGTCGATGCCGGCCACGAGGTGGCGGTGGTGGTCTCGGCGATGGCCGGCAAGACCAACGAATTGGTCGGCTGGACGCGCGAAGCCTCGCCGATGCACGACGCGCGCGAATATGATGCCGTCGTCGCGTCCGGCGAGCAGGTGACGGCAGGCCTCCTGGCGATCACCTTGCAGAACATGGGCGTGCACGCCCGCTCCTGGCAGGGCTGGCAGATCCCGATCAAGACCGACAACGCGCATGGCGCGGCACGTATCCTCGACATCGACGGCGCCTTCCTGGTCAAGCGCTTCGGCGAGGGCCAGGTGGCTGTCATCGCCGGTTTCCAGGGCATCGGACCGGACAACCGCATCGCAACGCTTGGCCGCGGCGGCTCCGACACCAGCGCGGTTGCGATCGCGGCCGCCGTCAAAGCCGACCGTTGCGACATCTATACCGACGTCGACGGGGTCTACACCACCGATCCGCGCATCGAGCCCAAGGCGCGGCGGCTGGCCAAGATATCGTTCGAGGAAATGCTTGAAATGGCCTCGCTCGGCGCCAAGGTTCTGCAGGTGCGTTCGGTCGAGCTTGCCATGGTGCACAGGGTGCGTACCTTCGTGCGGTCGTCCTTCGACGATCCCGACGCGCCCGGAATGGGGGATTTGCTCAATCCGCCCGGAACGCTTATTTGCGACGAGGAAGAGATCGTGGAACAGCAGGTCGTCACCGGAATTGCCTATGCCAAGGACGAGGCGCAGATTTCGCTGCGCCGTGTCGGCGACCGGCCGGGCGTCGCCGCCGGCATCTTCGGGCCGCTGGCCGAGGCCAACATCAACGTAGACATGATCGTCCAGAACATTTCAGAGGACGGCAAGCTTACCGACATGACCTTCACGGTGCCCTCCGGAGACGTGGACAAGGCGCTGGCCGTGCTCGACCGGCTGAAGGCTGATATCGGCTACGACGTCGTCCAGTCGGAAGCCGGCATGTCGAAGGTCTCGGTCATCGGTATCGGCATGAGAAGTCATGCCGGCGTCGCTGCCACCGCCTTCAAGGCGCTGGCCGACAAGGCGATCAACATCCGCGCCATCACCACCTCCGAGATCAAGATTTCGATACTGATCGACGGTCCTTACACGGAACTCGCGGTTCGCACTTTGCATTCCGTCTACGGTCTGGATAAGCAGTAGCAGACTGAATCAGTTGTTGCGTGCGTGCCGGCGGCGGCCGAAACTGCGCCGGCAGGAAGCCTATTGGAGAAGAAGCCGCGATGCGTGACCCGGCCAGTGGCCCGCGCGTTCTGCTGAAACGGCTCCGCGAGCTCATGCAGGAGCCGCTGGAGCCGCAGGAGCGGCTCGACCGCATCGTGCGCGACATTGCCTCCAACATGGTCGCCGAAGTGTGCTCGCTCTATGTGCTGCGCGCCGATTCCGTGCTCGAACTCTACGCCACCGAAGGCCTGAACCCGAACGCGGTGCACCTGGCGCAGCTCAGGTTGGGGCAAGGCCTGGTCGGCACGATCGCCGCCAGCGCGCGGCCGCTCAACCTGTCCAATGCTCAGGAACATCCGGCCTTCGCCTACCTGCCGGAAACCGGGGAAGAGATCTACAATTCCTTCCTCGGCGTGCCGGTGCTCAGGGCAGGGCGCACGCTGGGCGTGCTGGTGGTACAGAACAAAACCATGCGCCATTACCGCGACGACGAGGTCGAGGCGCTGGAAACCACCGCGATGGTGATCGCCGAGATGATCGCCACCGGCGATCTGGCGCGGCTGACGCGGCCCGGCCTCGAGCTCGATCTGCGCCGCCCGGTCAGCTTCACCGGCCTGTCCTTCAACGAGGGCGTCGGGCTCGGTCATGTCGTGCTGCACGAGCCGCGCATCGTCGTCACCAACCTGTTCAACGAGGACAGCGAGGAGGAAGTCCGCCGGCTTGAGGCCTCGCTCGGATCGCTCAGGCTTTCCATCGACGACATGCTTGAACGCCGCGATGTCGCCTTTGAGGGCGAACATCGCCAGGTGCTGGAAGCCTACCGCATGTTCGCAAATGACCGCGGCTGGGTACGGCGGCTGGAAGAGGCGATCCGCAACGGCCTGACGGCGGAAGCTGCGGTCGAAAAGGTGCAGAGCGACATGCGCGCGCGCATGCTGCACATGACCGATCCTTATCTGCGCGAGCGGATGAGCGATTTCGACGACCTCGCCAACCGGCTTCTGCGCCAGCTGATGGGACGCGGGCCTGATGATGTCGCCGCCTCGCTGCCGAAGGATGCCATCATCGTCGCCCGCTCGATGGGCGCCGCCGAACTGCTCGATTATCCCCGGGACAAATTGCGCGGGCTGGTGCTCGAGGATGGCGCCGCCACCAGCCACGTCGTCATCGTCGCGCGCGCCATGGGCATTCCCGTCGCCGGGCAGATGAAGGGCGCCGTTTCCATGGCGGAAAACGGCGATGCCATCATCGTCGACGGCGAGGAAGGCGCGATCCATCTTCGTCCGCAGTCTGATCTCGAAGCCGCTTATGCCGAAAAGGTGCGGTTCCGGGCGCGCCGGCAGGAAGTCTACCGCGAACTGCGCAAGAAGCCGTCGGTGACCAAGGATGGCGTTGCGGTCGACCTTCTGATGAATGCCGGGCTTGCCGTCGACCTGCCGCAACTGGCCGAGTCGGGTGCCGCCGGGATCGGCCTGTTCCGCACCGAATTGCAATTCATGGTCGCCTCGACCTTTCCCCGTGCCGAGGCGCAGGAGCGGCTCTACCGCGACGTGCTCGATGCCGCGCGCGGCAAGCCGGTCACCTTCCGCACCATCGATATTGGCGGCGACAAGGTGCTGCCCTATTTCAAAGGCGCCATCCAGGAGGAGAACCCGGCCCTCGGCTGGCGGGCGATCCGCCTGACGCTGGACCGTCCGGGATTGCTGCGCACCCAGATCCGCGCCCTGCTGAAAGCCTGCGGCGGGCGGGAGCTCAAGCTGATGCTGCCGATGGTCACCGAACTCGGCGAGATCGCCCAGGCGCGCGAGATCATCGACCGCGAGGTGCGGCATCTGTCGCGCTTTGCCCATCATTTGCCGACCAGCCTCAAGCTCGGGGCGATGCTGGAGGTGCCGTCCCTCCTGTTCCAGCTCGACGAGCTGATGAAGGCGGTCGACTTCGTCTCGGTCGGCTCGAACGACCTGTTCCAGTTCGTGATGGCGGTCGACCGCGGCAACACGCAGCTTTCCGACCGCTTCGATACGTTGTCGGCGCCGTTCCTGCGGGTGCTCAAGACCATCGCCGATGCCGGCGCCCGCAACCACACGCCCGTCACACTCTGCGGCGAACTCGCCGGCAAGCCGATCTCGGCAATGGCGCTGGTCGGCCTTGGTTTCCGCTCCATCTCGATGTCGCCCGCTTCGATCGGTCCGGTCAAGGCGATGCTGACCGAACTGCCGCTGGAGGCGTTGAAAGCGTTCTTCGACGACAATCTGATGGCGCCGGCCCAGGGGCTGCCGATGCGGGCTCTGCTGCAGGCCTTTGCCGACGACCGCTCCATTCCGTTATAGCACCTTTACAATGATCTCCCTTCCCCGCGATCGCATGGATCAAGTCGTCAAGCGTTTCGAAATGCTCGAAGCGCAGATGTCGGCCGGCCCAACGCCGGATGCCTATGTGAAGATGGCATCGGAATATGCCGAGCTCCAGGATATGGTTGCCAAGGTCAGAGCCTTGCGCTCGGCCGAGCACGAGCAGGCCGATCTCGAGGCGATGCTCGCCGACAAGGGCACCGATGCCGAGATGCGAGCGCTCGCCGAGGCGGATCTGCCAGGGGTCGAGGAGCGCATCGAGGCGTTGCAGAAGGACATCCAGATCCTGCTCCTGCCCAGGGATGCGGCCGACGACAAGAACGCCATCCTGGAAATCCGCGCCGGCACCGGCGGCGACGAGGCGGCATTGTTCGCCGGTGACCTGTTTCGCATGTATGAGCGCTATGCCGCTTCGCGCGGCTGGCGGTTCGAGACGGTGTCGGCCAGCGAGGGCGACGCCGGCGGCTATAAGGAAATCATCGCCACGGTTTCCGGCAAGGGAGTTTTCGCGCATCTGAAATTCGAGTCCGGGGTCCACCGGGTGCAGCGCGTGCCCGCGACCGAGGCCAGCGGACGCATCCACACCTCGGCGGCGACGGTGGCCGTGCTGCCGGAGGCGGAGGACGTCGACATCGACATCCGGGCCGAAGACATCCGCATCGACACGATGCGCGCGTCGGGTTCGGGTGGTCAGCACGTCAACACCACCGATTCGGCGGTGCGCATCACCCATTTGCCGACCGGCATCATGGTGGTGCAGGCGGAGAAATCGCAGCACCAGAACCGGGCCAAGGCCATGCAGATCCTGCGGGCCCGGCTCTACGACCTGGAACGCAGCAGGGCCGACGAGGAGCGCTCGGAATCGCGCAAGTCGCAGGTCGGCTCCGGCGACCGCTCGGAGCGCATCCGCACCTACAATTTTCCGCAAGGCCGCGTTACCGATCATCGCATCAACCTGACGCTCTACAAGCTCGACCGGGTGATGATGGGCGAACTCGACGAAGTCATCGACGCGCTGATCGCCGATCACCAGTCGAAGCTGCTCGCCGATGTCGGTCTTGATGGCTGATCCTTTGCCCCAGGCGCTGGGGCCGCTGCTGCGGGCAGCGCGAGCGCGCCTGGCCGCGGTCGATGATCCTGCGCTCGATGCAAGATTGATCGTGGAGCACTTTTCAGGCACGACCCGCACGCAGGCCATTGCCGATCCCGAACATGCGGTCGATGCGGCCGCTCTTGTCCAGATCGACAGCGCCTTGAAGCGCCGCGCGGGGGGCGAGCCCGTGCACCGCATCCTGGGTTACCGGGAGTTCTACGGGTTGCGGCTGTCGCTGTCGCCGGAAACGCTCGAGCCGCGGCCCGACACCGAAACGCTGGTCGAGGCCATACTGCCCTTCGTCGGGGCAACCGTCATGCGCGAGGGCGAGTGCCGCATCCTCGATCTGGGAACCGGCACCGGGGCCATCGCGCTGGCGCTGCTCAGCGCCGTGCCGGCAGCGATTGCCACCGGGGTCGACCTTTCGGAAGGGGCGTTGAGGACGGCAACGCGCAATGCCGCGCAATTGGGGCTTGGCGACCGGTTCACGGCGCTTCTGTCCGACTGGTTCGAAAAAGTTTCTGGCCGATACCATGTAATTGTCGCAAACCCTCCCTATATACGGTCGGAAGACATCGGAAATCTGCAGGATGAAGTCCGCGATTTCGACCCGCGCCTGGCCCTGGATGGCGGCGCGGATGGATTGGCCCCTTACAGGGTCATCGCCGCTGAGGCGGCTAAGTTTCTGGAAGCCGGAAGCAGGATTGCGGTCGAGATCGGCTACACACAGCACATCGAGGTCACCGCTATATTTCGCTCGTTCGGCTATGCGGTCGCCGGTGCGTTCGGCGACCTCGGCGGAAACGACAGGGTTCTTGTCTTTCAACGGGGAAAGCCTTGACGCAGTGCGAAAAAAACCGCTTGGCAATGCCGGGGAATGCGGCTAGGGTCGCCTTAACCGGATGAGACGAAGCAGGCAGTGCTCTTAGCGATTCGGTTTTCCTTGGAAATAGCTGCCTTCTTGCGCAAACGACGCCCAAGCTTCGTGCGGGAATCGTCCGGCAAGTGATGTAACCGGAACAGGATGGCACGTGGCGCCAACGCAATTGATGCGGGCGAACGCCGGTGAAGAAACGAAACGGCTGGCTGCATGAGCGCCACCGTTCGTGAAGAGTTTTCGAAAATTTCAATATGAAGAGAGTCGAATGAGGCCACAACAGCAGAACAGGCGCATGCGCGGTCGCAACAACAATGGCGGCGGCAACAACAATAACAACAACCGCAAGGGGCCAAATCCCCTGACGCGCAACTACGAGAGCAACGGCCCGGACGTGAAGATCCGCGGGTCTGCTCAGCAGATCGCTGAAAAATACGCTACCCTTGCCCGTGATGCGCAAAGCTCCGGCGACCGGGTGATGGCGGAGAACTATCTCCAGCACGCCGAGCACTATAACCGCATCATTGCCGCCGCGCAGGCGCAGATGCCGATCCAGAACGTCCAGCAGAATCGCGACGAATTCGACGATGATGGCGATGAGGATCGCGACGAGTTCGACAATGCCGGTAACAGCGGGGCCGGCAACAACGTTGCGGATGCGCCGGTTCCGGTGATCAACCACGGCGCGGGTCCGCAGCCGGTTATCGAAGGCATGCCGGCCGAAGTCGCGCTGAACCGGGAAAACGGTCGCGATCGTGATAATCGCGATCGTGATAATAATGGCGGTCGCAACAGTGGCGGCCGCGACAATAATGGCGGGCGCCACCGCGACCGCCGCCCCAATGGCGGCTATGGCCAGAACAGCCAGCGCGGCGATTATGGTTCGCCCGCCGAGCAGGGTGCCCAGCAGCAGCGCAACGAGACGGCCGAACAGGCCGAGGCCGCCGAATCCGTCGCACCGGTCGAGCAGGCGGCGCCGCTGTTCGAGAACCTGTCGCCGGCCGGGCTCGCAGCCCAGGCCGAACTCAATGCGACGGCCGCGGAGACTGGTCCCAGCCGTCGTCCGAGGCGTCCGCGCCGTCCGCGCGGCACTGCCGACCAGATCGCCGGCGGCAACGACAATGCCGACGCTGGCGAGGTGGCCGCGGCACCGACGGACAATGGCAACGCCGACACCGCGGTCGCCGACATCGACAACTGAGCGGCGACGCTTCCATGCATTGAACGGCGGAGAGAAATCTCCGCCGTTTTCGTTTTGCGCGGCTGCGGAATATTATGCTTTCGCAGCCATCGAGACGTCTTGAGGGTTCGCGGGTTGCGCACCATATCAGCCTCAACTGGACCCGGCTCTAACGGGCGGGTCCGTCACCGCAATCTGATCCGGTGCCGCAAAGCGGGCCGGTGATGGAAGGAGACAGGTATGAATATCGAGAAATACTCGGAGCGCGTGCGCGGCTTCATCCAATCCGCGCAGACCATGGCGCTCTCGCGAAACCACCAGCAATTTACCCCCGAACATATCCTGAAAGTGCTCGTCGATGACGACGAGGGTCTGGCTGCGTCGCTCATCGAGCGCGCCGGCGGCAGCGTCCGCGACGTCAAGCTCGGCATCGAGACGGCACTCGAAGCGATGCCCAAGGTGGAGGGCGGCAACGGCCAGCTCTATCTGGCGCAGCCGCTGGCCAAGGTGTTTTCGACGGCCGAGGAACTGGCCAAGAAGGCCGGTGACAGCTTCGTTACGGTCGAAAGGCTGCTGACGGCGCTGGCGGTCGAGAAATCAGCCAAGACATCAGACATACTGGCCAAGGCCGGCGTCACCGCGCAGGCACTCAATCAGGTCATCAACGATGTCCGCAAGGGTCGCACCGCCGATTCGGCGAACGCCGAACAGGGCTATGACGCGCTGAAGAAATATGCGCGCGATCTCACCGCCGATGCCCGCGCCGGCAAGCTCGATCCGGTCATCGGCCGCGACGACGAGATCCGCCGCACCATCCAGGTGCTGTCGCGCCGCACCAAGAACAACCCGGTGCTGATCGGCGAGCCGGGCGTCGGCAAGACGGCGATCGCCGAAGGCCTGGCGCTGCGCATCGTCAATGGCGACGTGCCGGAATCGCTGAAGGACAAGCAGCTGATGGCGCTCGACATGGGCGCGCTGATCGCCGGCGCCAAATATCGCGGTGAGTTCGAGGAGCGGCTGAAGGCCGTGCTTTCCGAGGTCACTGCCGCTGCCGGCGGGATCATCCTGTTCATCGACGAGATGCACACCCTGGTCGGTGCCGGCAAGGCGGACGGCGCCATGGATGCGTCCAATCTTCTGAAGCCGGCGCTGGCGCGCGGCGAGCTGCACTGCGTCGGCGCCACCACGCTCGACGAATACCGCAAGCATGTGGAGAAGGATGCCGCGCTCGCCCGCCGCTTCCAGCCGGTCTTCGTCGAGGAGCCGACGGTGGAGGACACGGTCTCGATCCTGCGCGGCCTGAAGGAGAAATACGAACAGCACCACAAGGTGCGCATTTCCGATTCGGCGCTGGTCGCGGCGGCGACGCTGTCCAACCGCTACATCGCCGACCGGTTCCTGCCGGACAAGGCGATCGACCTCGTCGACGAAGCCGCTTCGAGGCTTCGCATGCAGGTCGATTCCAAGCCCGAAGCGCTGGACGAGATCGACCGCCGCATCATGCAGCTCAAGATCGAGCGCGAAGCGCTGAAGGTCGAGAAGGACGAGGCTTCGAAGGACAGGCTTGCCCGGCTCGAGAAGGATCTCGCCAGCCTCGAGGAGGAATCGACCGAGATGACCTCGAAGTGGCAGGCCGAGAAGCAGAAGCTCGGGCTCGCCGCCGATCTCAAGAAGCAGCTTGACGAGGCGCGCAACGAACTGGCCATCGCCCAGCGCAAGGGCGAGTTCCAGCGCGCCGGCGAGCTTGCCTACGGCAAGATCCCGGAACTGGAGAAGAAGCTGAAGGAAGCCGAGGCTCAGGACGGCAAGGCCGGCATGGTCGAGGAAGTGGTCACGCCCGATCATGTCGCCCACATCGTCTCGCGCTGGACCGGAATTCCGGTCGACAAGATGCTGGAAGGCGAGCGCGACAAGCTGTTGCGCATGGAAGACGAGATCGGCAAGCGCGTCGTCGGCCAGGGCGAGGCGGTGCAAGCGGTTTCCAAGGCAGTGCGGCGCGCCCGCGCCGGCCTGCAGGACCCGAACCGGCCGATCGGCTCGTTCATGTTCCTCGGCCCGACCGGCGTCGGCAAGACCGAACTGACCAAGGCGCTGGCGAACTTCCTGTTCGACGACGAGAGCGCGATGGTGCGCATCGACATGTCGGAGTTCATGGAGAAGCATTCGGTTGCCCGATTGATCGGCGCGCCTCCCGGCTATGTCGGTTATGAGGAAGGCGGCGCGCTGACCGAAGCGGTGCGGCGCCGGCCCTATCAGGTCGTGCTGTTCGACGAGATCGAGAAAGCGCATCCCGACGTGTTCAACGTGCTCCTGCAGGTGCTCGACGACGGCCGGCTCACCGATGGGCAGGGCCGCACGGTCGACTTCCGCAACACGCTGATCATCATGACGTCGAATCTCGGCGCCGAATACCTGGTCAATCTCGGCGAAGACCAGGATGTCGACCAGGTTCGCGACGAGGTGATGAACGTCGTCAAGGCGTCGTTCCGGCCGGAGTTCCTCAACCGCGTCGACGAGGTGATCCTGTTCCATCGGCTGCGCCGGCAGGATATGGGCCGCATCGTCGAAATCCAGCTCAAGCGGCTGGAAAACCTGCTGGTCGACCGCAAGATCACGCTGTCGCTGGACCAGGAGGCGATCGACTGGCTGGCATCCAAGGGTTACGACCCTGCCTATGGCGCGCGGCCGCTGAAGCGGGTGATGCAGAAAGACTTGCAGGATCCGCTGGCTGAGAAGATCCTGCTCGGCGAGATCCTCGACGGCTCGACCGTCAAGGTGACAGCCGGCTCCGACCGGCTGAACTTCCGTTCGAAGCCGACGGTCGTCGCGACCGAAGCGGCAGCCTGATCGAACGCCGCGCGCCCGGCCTGGGCGCGCGGCCTTTTCATGCCATTCGGCAGGAGCACGCATGACGCTGGACGACTATAACGGCTTCTGCGCCTCGCTGCCCGCCACATCGCATGTCGTCCAGTGGGGCGGCGCCCATGTCTGGAAGGTCGGCGCCAAGGTCTTTGCCATCGGCGGCTGGAGCGAGGGCCGCGACCCTTTCATCACCTTCAAATGTTCCGATATTGCCTATGATGTGCTGAAGGAGCAGCCGGGCTTGCGACCCGCACCCTACCTTGCCTCGCGCGGCATGAAATGGATCCAGCGCCAGACAAGCCAGAGCATGGATGATGGCGCGCTGAAGGATTATCTGCGCGAGAGCCATCGTCTTGTCGCCCTGAAGTTGACGAAGCAGGCGCGAAAGGAACTGGGACTTGCCTGAGGCTAGAGCGCGTCACGTTCGACGGATCCAGGCGACGCGCTTTAGCTCTTTGTTCCATGCATATCGTTCGCCCCAAACCGGGTCGCTTTTGGACGATGTGCATTTAGCTGATATTCCTCGAGGCGCCGGAAAACCGCCATCTTCATGCCCGGTTCATATTGGAACCTTATGGTCGGGCGGTGGTTCGCTGGCGAAGGACTCGCTACGCGCGAAAGCCGCCGGCGACGGCAATTACGGACCGGAGAGTTTGCCCACCATGTTGCGGACGATCTTCACCCTTTCGGCACTTGCGGCCGGACTGGCGTTTTCAAGCGCGTTCGCCGCGCCGACCGAGGACGCTTCGCCGCGGGTCGTCCGCCCCGCTGATGACGGCGGCATCCTGCTGGCCCAGGACGGCAATCTCGACATCTATTACGACGCCAGGGGCAACCGCGTCATCGTCGATGCCGACACGGGTAAGGTCATCGCCATCCAGCCGCCGCAGACCAGACTCGACCGGCGCGCGCTGCGCCGCGAGACACGGCTGCGCGAACTCGGCCGCGTTCCCGCCGACGACGACCGCTACTATCTCGACGATCCGGAAGACATGGCACGCTTCCGCCGCAGGCAGATGGAAGACGAAGGCCGGGTCATCGCGCCTCCGGTTCGCGAAGACGACCCCTATGGCGACAATTCCGTCGAGGCCTATCCGCCAGCGCCGCAGGATGATGGTGGCTACGACGACAATTATCCGGAAGCGCCGCAGCCGGCGACGCCGCGCCCCATCGAGCGCCAGCCGCTGAACGAAGCCTCGATAGAACCTGTCCAGCCCGCGGCTCCCGCGGGGCCCGCCGACCAGGCGGCATTGCCGCCGAAGGCGGGAGGCAAGACCGTGGTCGACCCGTCGCTTTCGCTGGGAGCACGCCAGGATGTCGCGGCTCTGCAGGTGCTGCTTGATCGCGGCGGCGCTTCGCCTGGCGTCATCGACGGGCGCTTCGGTTCGAATGTCGACAAGGCGCTGGCGGCCTACAACCAGATCACCGGCAGCAATCTGCGATCGACCGACGCGGTCGGCATCCAGGCGGCCCTTGCACAATCGGGCGGCGATGCCTTGGCCAACTACACGATCACGCCAGAGGATGCGGCCGGCCCCTATGTCGCGTCGATCCCGGAAGATTACAGCCAGAAGGCGCAGCTCGACCGCATGGGCTATACGTCCGTCGCCGAAGCGCTTGCCGAGCGCTTCCACATGGACGAGAACTATCTCAAGGCGCTCAACCCGGAAGCCAATTTCAACCGTCCCGGAACGATCATCAAGGTCGCCAATTTTGGCAGGCTGGTGTCGACGCCGGTGGCTCGCATCGTCGCCGACAAGGGCAAGAAAGAGGTCTTTGCCTATGATGCGGCGGGTAAGCTGGTCGCGGCCTATCCCGCCACCATCGGCTCGTCCGACACGCCGTCGCCGTCCGGCATTCATGCCGTGTCCCGTGTCGCGCTCGATCCGAACTACACCTACAATCCCAACATCAATTTCAAACAGGGCGAGAACAATAAGGTCCTGACCATTCCGCCCGGTCCGAACGGCCCTGTCGGCTCGGTGTGGATCGCCTTGGACAAGCCGACTTACGGCATCCATGGCACGCCGGACCCCTCGAAGATCGGCAAGACCGAAAGCCATGGTTGCGTGCGACTGACCAATTGGGATGCCCGCGAACTGGCCAAGCTGGTTTCGCCCGGCGTGACGGTGGAGTTCGTCGACTGAGACGATGCGGCGTTCGTCGCCGGTTAGAGCGGTTTAGCGTTCGATAGACTGCCGAGCCGCTCCAGCGCGGTGCGCTTTTGCCGGGAAACCGCCACGTTTTTCCTGGAATTGCTCTACCCGATTATCCTGCGCAACCATTTCGCACTCGGTGTCGCGGCATAAATCAGCTGCACCACGAGAATGAAGCCGACGCTGAGCAGCGGGGTAACCAGACAGAGCAGGGCGCCGACCGCCCACAGAAGCTGCGCCTTGACGATGCGCAAGTGGACCGTGCGTTTCGTTTCGGCGTCGACGTCATCCGCCAGAAAGCCCTTTTTCTCCGCATAGCGCCAGCTGGCGATCAGGGTGACGCCGAGCATCAGCAGATTGAGCCAGTAGACGACGACCGCGGTTCTGAATTCGAGGAAGTCGGCCAGGAGATCGGTCGAGAACGGCAACAGGGCGATAAAGGCGAGAAAGCACAAATTGAGCGTCGCCAGCCGCCTGTCGGATCTGGTGATCAACCCATGCTGCGCCTGCTGGCCGAACCAGAAGATGGTCAGGGTCAGGAAGGAAAGCGCATAGGTCAGGAAGCGCGGCGCCAACGCCAGGACGGCGTCGATGAGATCGCCTTCGGAATGGATCGCCTCGTGCGTCGGTACACGAATCTCCAGAACGATCAGGGTCAGCGCGATGGCGAAGACGCCGTCAGTCAGCCCGACGACTCGGTGGAGCCCGGACTGGGATGGTTCGAGCGGTCGCTTCATCGATTTTCTCCCCTGTCTGATCGGCTCCCGTCCGATGCCGCGTGAAAGCTTAGCATGCCGGCGCTTGTTTGCACCTGCGTGGGCCGGCACCTGCCAATGCGGCCAGGTCGCAGCGCAGCTGGTTTCAACGACCGGGACCGCTGGCTGGTTGTTGCGGGCGCGCCGCGGGTTTATGCAGGTTGCATGCATTCACCGAGCAAAGCCGCAGCCGTCCCGCCGCCGACCGCCAACGGTACGTTCTGCCCGCAGTCGCAGCGGCACTATGTGCTGATCGCCGCGATCCTGGCTTCAGCACTTGGTTTCATCGACGGTTCGATCCTTGCCATCGCCACGCCGGCGATCCGCGTCGATCTCGGCGCCAGCCTGGCGCAAGCGCAGTGGATCTCCAATGCCTATGCGCTGACGCTTTCGGCGCTCATCCTCGCCGGCGGTGCTGCCGGCGACCGCTTCGGCCTGCGCCGCGCCTTCGTCGTCGGCATCGCGCTGTTCATCGCCGCTTCGCTGGCCTGCGCGCTGGCGCCCAATCCGGCGGTGCTGATCGCGTTCCGTGCAATCCAGGGCATCGGCGCGGCGATCATGGTGCCGGGCAGCCTTGCGATCATCGCAAAAGCCTATCCGAAAAAGGAGCGCGGCCGCGCAATCGGCATCTGGGCCGCCGCTTCGGCGTTGACCACGGCACTCGGTCCGGTGCTGGGCGGCTTCGTGCTGTCGACTTTCGGCAATGGAATCTGGCGTGCGATATTTGCGATCAACCTGCCGCTTGGGCTGGTTTCGATCTACCTGCTGCTCGCCAAGATCCCGGCGGATCGGCCGACCGAAAAGCGCAGCCTCGATCTTGGCGGCGCGGCGTTGGCGACACTGGCCTTCGGGTTGCTGGCTTACGGGCTGACGGCGATGAACGCGGAGGCTGCCGGATTCATGTCGGGTTCGGCAATCATTGCCGGCGTGGTCCTGCTTTTCGTCTTCATTTTCTACGAGCGCCGGCAGCGCGAGCCGATGATCGATCTCAATCTGTTTCGCATCGGCGCCTTCGCCGGCGCCAATCTCGCGACCTTCTTCCTCTATTTCGCACTGTCGGCCAATCTTTTCTACCTGCCCATGCTTTTGATCGCCGGTTGGGGGCTGAGCACGGCCGAGGTTGGCTTCATCTTCCTGCCGCTCTCTGCATTGATCGCCCTGCTGTCGGGGCCTGTCGGCCAGTGGTCCGACCGGATCGGACCGCGTTTTCCGATCGCCAGCGGCAGTCTGGTGGTTGCGCTCGCCTTCGCCGGGCTTGGCTTGTTGACATATGCCGGCATCCACAATTTCTGGACCGGAACATTTCCGCTGATGGCGCTGATGGGGTTCGGCATGGCGCTGGTGGTGTCGCCGCTGTCGACCGCGATCATGACGGCGGTGGAAGACAAGGATACTGGCGCGGCTTCCGGTATCAACAATGCCGTCTCGCGCATAGGCGGCCTGATTGCGGTTGCGGCGATGGGTTCGCTTGCCGCCTGGGTCTACGCGAAGGTCCTGGATGGCAACACTGTTCCCGGCGTGCCGGGGTTCGGTGAACCGGCGTCGACCGGACTGGCCCCGGCTGTCGACGCCGCACGGCTTGCCGCCAGCGACGCCGCATTCTCGGCTGTTTCCTTTGTAACGGCGCTGCTTTGCCTGCTTTCGGCTGTCATCGCCTGGGTGACGGTTTCAGGCGAATCGTTGCCGTGGCGCCGGCCCGCCGAAAACCCTCGCGACTGAGGGGTGGATCGAAGGAACTATCCTTCGATCTTGGCGCTCGCGACCTTCAGCGAATCACTGTCTTCCTGCTTCAGCAGGTCGTCGATGCGCTCGCGTTCACGCTTGAAGGCGACAAGGTCGTCGCCCTTCAGCACCTTGCCGACCGGCAGGCGGACGCGCATCGGATCGACCTTGGTGCCATTGACGATCAGCTCGTAGTGAAGATGCGGGCCGGTGGCGAGGCCGGTCTGGCCGAGATAGCCGATGGTCTGGCCCTGGCGGACGTGAACGCCCGGTTCGATGCCTTTGGCAAAGGCGCTCTGGTGATTGTAGGAGGTCTCATAGCCGTTGGCATGGCGGATGATGATCTGCTTGCCATAGCCGCCGGCCCAGCCGACCTTCTCGATGACGCCATTGCCGGCGGCGATGATCGGCGTGCCTATGGGGGCTGCCCAGTCGACGCCGGTATGCATGCGGACATAGCCGAGGATCGGGTGCCTGCGCGCGCCAAAGCCGGAGCGGAACTTTCCTGCGGGCAACGGATTGCGCAGCAGGAACTGCTGGGCGCTCGAGCCGTCCTCGTCGAAATAATCCGTGCTGCCGTCCTCCATCTGGAAGCGGTAGAAATTGCGCGTCTGCCCGCCGAAGGTCGCCGAGACGTAAAGCAGTTCGGAATTGTCCGAGGTCTGGTCGTCGCCGTCGGGCTGCGAGAACAGCACTTCGAGACGGTCGGCCGGATTGAGGCGGGACTGGAAGTCGACGTCTGAGGCCAACAGCTTGATCAGCCGCTGCGTCATGGCCTTGGACATGCCGTAGGAATAGGCGGCGCGGTAGATACCGTCATAGACGTTGGGCAGGTTACCGCGCACCACCACCGGCGCCGACGAATCATCGAACGCCGTGAGCAACTCCGGATTGGGCTCCGGTTCCTGCGCGGGCACATACTGGCCGCGATCGTCGAGCGCTATGGTGACGATATGCTGGGTCCGGTCGTAGACGCTGGTTCGCACGACCTTGGCGGCGTCGCCATGAACCTCGAGACCGACACGAAGCACGGTTCCAGCCTTGAGCGCGGGGGCGTTCAAGAGCTTGGTGATCGCCTCGGCCATGCCGGCGGCGTCCTCGCCCGTATAGCCCGAATCCGCGAAGGCTTCCGTGACGGCGAGATCCTTGGTGAAAGGGATGATTTCCTCGGCGAAGGCCGGTGCCTGGTCGTCGGCGTTGGCACGCGGCGCGACCGAAACGTTTTCCGGCACGATCCTGACGTCGTAGGAGCCGGCCATGCTCTCGGCAAAGGCCTCGCCAAATCGCTGCGGGTCGACATAGTGGAGCGAAGCGACCTGGACGGCGCCGTCGCTAAGATCGGTGCCGGCCTCGCGCACCACCTTTTCCACCTCGTCGGCGGAAAGGTCGCTCTTTTCATCGAAGGAAGCCGTTTCAATGGGAAAATCGACGGTCTTCAGGCTCATTTCGCTTTCGACCTTGGTGCCGTAGATCTGGCCCGGCGTAGCGGCAGCCGTCGCCGGTTGCGCCGATGCGTCGTCACCGTCGTCGCCGAACACCTGCATCGGATCGAAGGGCGGGTATGGCCGGTTGGTGGTATGGCCGGCCGCCAATGCCATCTTGATCTGCACGAAGGGCATGGTGTGGATGACATCGCGGTCGCCGACCTTTGTGACCATCGACACTTCCATGCGCCGGCGGTCCTTGGCCTTGGCGATCTGGCGCGGCGCCACCAGCCTGGTGGTCTTGGCCATCTCGCCCGAATCGCCATTGCCGGCAAGGCCGATCAGTTCGGCGATCTCGGGTGGCGTCGCAAGTTGCTGGCGCCCGTCGAGGGCGGCGAACAGCGCCACGCCCATCAGCACGCTTGAGGTCACGCCGGTCAAAAACGTCCCCGACAGCCAGCGCGCGGAAACCTCGCGCCGATCGGGGGGGCCACTGCGGCCGTCCGCAATAAGCGGCGGCTCGTTGCCGAGTTCGGCTATGACATCTTCCGTATCTGGCATCCAGAAAGGCTGCTTTTTCCCCGGGCGGAACGGCTTGTCGCTTTTGTTGTGGCCATGACATTTGCCTGTCACGGCAGGTTAAGTCAACGAAGCCTCGGGCCCCGGTCGAATTCCCCTCGCGCGCTTCTCTTATAGAGCGCTCTGCAAAGAGGGCGGCGTTCCCCCTATCGAGGGCTCATCGCACACCTCTATATGAGGCTCTCAAAAGGGGCACCGCGCCGCTGCGCTGCGCCCGCTTTGTCGGTTCTGGTGTCGAACGGCAATGCGGCGGCAATAGGGCTCCTTCGTGGCTGGATACTCCTTGGGATCCTGTTCCCCAACGGCAGCCGGCTATCGACAAATCGGGCCCGAAATTTCTGTCGCAAAAAATTCAAAAACTTCTTGGATCGGTGTTGACAGTTTGTCTGGGTGGCGACTATATACGCCTCACGAACGAGGGCGGTGCGC
>NZ_JAIUHS010000021.1:0-47775 GCF_020165235.1 Mesorhizobium sp. CA13
GACGGGCGCATGTCCGGCAAGCCGATCATGATCGGCGGCCGCCATGTCATCAACATCGCGCTTGGCATCGCCTTGGTCGTGCTGATCGTGCTTCTGGTCTCCACCGAATCCAAGCTCGTCTTCTGGCTCATCGTTGCCGCATCGCTGGTGCTGGGCGTGCTGCTCATCATCCCCATCGGCGGCGCCGACATGCCGGTCGTGGTGTCGATGCTGAATTCCTATTCCGGCTGGGCGGCGGCCGCGCTCGGCTTCACGCTCGGCAATCTGGCGCTGATCATCACCGGCGCGCTGGTCGGCTCGTCGGGCGCCATCCTGTCCTACATCATGTGCAAGGGCATGAACCGCTCCTTCATCTCCGTCATCCTCGGCGGCTTCGGTGGTGAGACGGCGGCTCAAGCCGATGATGGCATCGAGCGCACGGTCAAGCAGGGCTCGGCCGACGATGCCGCCTATCTGATGATGAACGCGCAGAAGGTCATCATCGTGCCGGGCTACGGCATGGCCGTCGCGCAGGCGCAGCATGCGCTGCGCGAGATGGCCGACAAGCTCAAGGCCAACGGCGTCGACGTCAAATACGCCATTCACCCCGTGGCCGGGCGCATGCCGGGCCATATGAACGTGCTCTTGGCCGAAGCCAACGTGCCCTACGACGAAGTGTTCGAATTGGAGGATATCAACTCCGAGTTCGCGCAGGCCGACGTCGCCTATGTCATCGGCGCCAACGACGTCACCAACCCGTCCGCGCGCGACGACAAGAGCTCACCGATCTACGGTATGCCGATCCTCGACGTCGACAAGGCGCGCACCTGCCTGTTCGTCAAGCGCTCGCTCGGCTCCGGCTATGCCGGCATCGACAACACGCTGTTCTACAAGGACGGCACCATGATGCTGCTCGGCGACGCCAAGAAGATGACCGAGGAAATCGTCAAGGCCATGGATCACTGAGATTGATACGCCCAGCAAGGCGATGAAGCGGGAAGGGCCCCAGCCACTCCAAGCCTGCTCATTCCAACGCGGCGCAGTCTGCCTTTGCGGCTAAGATATCCTTCCTAGGCCGAAGCGGCCCTCCGCGACGATCGTCACGGTCGAAGGGCGTGGGCTCTTGACACCTATACCGCACAGCCTTCTGGTCTGGCGCAGCTTTCCGGGGAACCGCCGGATCCGGAATCGTATGTCAGGCAGACCGCTCTGCGGACTAAGCCGAAAGCCGGATTCGGCATGCGCAAGCCGGCGTCCATTGTGCTCAAGGGTCAAGTGCGACAGGTACGTTCAATGAACCCAAAGCTTACAGACTTACACTCGCTCTTGCCGTCCATGGCCGATGCCGGACTGGCGAGCCGCGAGGCTACGCGGGGCCTTTTCGGTGAGAGCACCGCCTCGCGAGCCTCCGACCTGCACCGCCTGATCGAAGCGCAGATCGTCGACGCCGATGCCCTCGCAGGCTTCCTGTCGTCCTATTATGGCGTGCGGCTTCTCGACCGGCAGCAACTCGCTGACTACAGGCCCGTCGCGCAGAATCTCTCAAACCGATTTCTTGTGGAGAACTGGATCGCGCCGCTCACGGCGCCTGACGGGAGCGCCGTCATAGGGGTTCTCCACCCCGGAGACGCAGACCCGATAGAGGCGCTGCGATCCATTCTCGATGGTGACGTCGAGGTCTGCGTGGTTCCCGCACCCGACTTGGAATCTTGCCTGGAACGCCTTTCCGGCACCCAGGATGTTGCCCAGGCCACCGGCGAAGGAGCAACCTCCGAAGCGGCTATCGCAAGCCTGCGGGATCTCGCGAGCGGCGCGCCGGTTGTGGTTGTCGTCGACGACATCTTCCGGCGCGCGCTCGATCTGAGGGCAACCGACATCCACCTCGAACCGATGCGCGGACGGCTCGTGATGCGTTTCCGCATCGACGGCGTCTTGCGGATCATGCCTCCGCCGCCGCACGAAATGGGCGATGCGATCGTGTCGCGAATCAAGGTTCTCGCGGGCCTCGACATCACCGAGCGCCGCAAGCCTCAGGATGGTGCTATGCGCCTTCCCATCGGCGACCGCGAAGTCGAACTGCGCGTTGCCACCCTCTCCTCCATCCATGGCGAGACCGTCGTCATGCGCATCCTGCACCGCGACAGCGTCCTGCTGGATTTCGCTGGTGTGGGCCTGCACGAGGAAGAACGGCAGACGCTGAACCGGCTCCTTGAGCACACCCACGGAATGATCGCCGTCGCCGGCCCGACCGGCAGCGGCAAGACGACGACGCTCGCCGCCGCGCTCTCGAAGCTAAACGATCCGGGCCGCAAGATCGTGACCATCGAGGATCCCGTCGAGTACCAGATTCCTGGCATCGTGCAGTCGCAGATCAACTCCGCGATCGGCATCACCTTCTCATCCGCGATCCGGACGTTCGTGCGACAGGACCCCGACGTGATCCTGGTCGGCGAGATACGTGACGGCGAGACGGCACGGGCCGCCGTCCAGGCAGCGCTCACCGGACACCTCGTTCTCACCACCGTCCACGCGAACACCGCTGCGGCGGCCTTCACGCGTATGCGCGACCTGGGTGTCGAGACCTATCTTCTGGTCGGCGCCGTACGAGGCATCATCTCCCAGCGCCTGTTGCGGCGGCTCTGCGATCACTGCAAGCAGGAAGGAATTCTTTCGACCGAGACTTTCTCCTCCGACTCGCGCTACCAGGCTGTCGGGTTCTCCCAGGGCCAGAAAGTGTTCAACGCAGTGGGCTGCGGCCGTTGCAACGGCACGGGGTATCGAGGCCGCATCGCCGTGTTCGAGATACTGGTCCTCGAGGAGGCTATCATCGAGCTCGCTTCACAAGGAGCAGACCACTCCAGGATCGAAGCGCTCGCGCTGGAGCGGGGCATGAGCACGATGGCGCATGACGGTGCCAGGAAGGCAGGGCAAGGTCTCACCTCGCCGGCGGAGGTACTCAGGGTCACCGGGTTTCGCTGAGCGAATCCGTCCGCGGGTGTGCTTGCCTCTGATCTGCGGACTGGCGGTTGGAAAATCCTGCGCAGCCCTTGGTTACTATTGCCCGCCGCCCTCGTTTTCATAGGGCTCGATGCTCTCGCCCTCCAAAACATAGCCCGAAGCAACGGCGTTTGAACCGTCGACGAAGGAGAGGTCTTTCTTTTCGGACTGCACCCGCATAGTGCCCGTTATTCGAACGCCCTCGAACAGGCTCGCAGGCGCGAACGGAGCGGATGACTTTATGTAGATCACCTGGTTCGGCGGCGGTGGCGGCTCATGGATGCACGCACCGAAATAGGGGACAAGCAGGAACTCCGTCGTGCCTTTCGGATCGAACTCCAGCGGCAGAAGATATCCGGCGATGGCTACCCGCTCGCCGTCATACTTCTGCTCGGTAAGGGTTCCGCGCCTCTCGACCTCCGTAGCCCAGGCTACGTATCGTTCGTAGAGCGCATCAAGATCGACGCCCTGCTTTGCAAGTTTCTCCCTGTCGGCGTCGACCCTCTTCTTGGCTTCCTCGCGCTGGAGTGCGAACTCCTCGCTCAACTCGCCCGACGGGTGACCTTTCCAGTAGAGGACATTTCTCAATGCCTCCTGCTGCTCCAAAGGAAGTTCGTCCGGGGAATTTGCCAGCGATTCGGCCGGCGGGACAAGCATCTCCCATTTCAGCTGGGTGGGCCCCACGCTATATGCGGCGCCGCAGCCAAGGCCCAAGACCGCGAGCATGAGCGCGATGCTGTGGAACATCGATCTCGCGTTGCGGAGGAAAGTTCTTCGGGTCTTCATGTTCTCACCATCATGCCGTTTGCGAGGGACATCCTGTAGGCGCGATAGGCAGGCAGAAAACCGGCCGCCATTCCGCCGATCAATATTGCCAATAGCAACAGAGCATCGGTCGTGGATGGAGGCTGAATGCCGATGTCGATGCCGAACTGTCTGTCAACAAGCGGGCGGGCCACCGCCAGGACCGCATAAAGTGCCGCCGTCCCTATTGCGATCCCCGCTACTGTCAGCAGTGTCGCCTCTCCGACAAGAAGTCCTGCAACCGTGCCGGGCTTTGCCCCCAGCGAGCGCAATATCGCGATCTCACGCCGTCGCTCGTTGAGCGTCGACAGGATCATCGCCGACAAACCGAGCATCGAGGTCACCACGACCATCGCGGAGACGCCAAGCAATGCGGTCTCGGCGGTGGCGACCAGTCTCCACATCTCCTGCAAGGCGACCCCCGGCAGCACAGCCGAAAGAGGCTCGGCCCTGTATTCGTTCACCCCGCGCTGGAATCCGATGACTTGCAGGCGCGACTTCAAGCCGATGATCGCGGCGGTTATCGCCTTCGGAGGAAGCGACATCTGCCGCAGACGGTCGGCCGTCGTAACTTGCCCCGGGATCCGTGAACCAGACCGCCAGTCGACATGAATGGCCTCGACAGCCTTCAGACTGACATGGAGGGACTTGTCCACAGGCGTGCCGGTACGCGCCAAAATGCCGGACACGCGAAACGGGAGGTCATCGTGCTGCGGCCCAAGGGAGCCCGCGCCGTGCGCGACGGTGATGTTGTCGCCGATGGAATAGCCAAGCCGGCTCGCGACGTCCGAGCCGATGACGACATCGAAGAGGTCATTGAAGGGGGCGCCAGCCGCAAACTTCAAGGACTGGCCGCCGCGATACTGGAAGTGCACAAAATAATCCGGAGTCGTCCCGATGACGCGAAAGCCGCGATGGCTGTCGCCAAGTGAAAGCGGAATTGCCCAGGCGACCTCCGAGCGCGAAACGATATCCTGGTAGCTGCGCCATGTGACGTTGTTGGTGGCGTTACCGATGCGGAACACGGAGTAGAGAAGGAGTTGCATGGCGCCTGACCTTGCACCGATGACCACATCCGCGCCCGACACGGTCCCGGCAAAGCTGCCTCTTGCGCCGCTGCGCACCTTTTCGACACCGAGCAGCAGCATGACGCTGACGGAGATCGCAAGAATCGTCAGCAGCACCGTGATCCAGCGGTTGCTCAGGGACTGGAAGGCAAGACGGGCGACGATCATCTCTTGTCGCTTTCGCGTTTCGACTTTGCCAGGATGTCGGTGAGCTGGACCACTCTGGTGAAATGTCGTGCCAAGCGTCGGTCGTGACTGACCATGATCAGAGTTGCCTTGGTGGCGTCGATCTGGCCGAACAGCAGGTCGAGAAAATCCTGCTGCCGATCGTCGTCGAGAGCCGATGTCGGCTCGTCGGCGACAACAATATCGGGGGAGCCGATGAGCGCCCGCGCCGTCGCGACGCGTTGCTGCTGACCGACGCTCAAGGTGGCCGCCGTCTGCTGCCCGATATCCGCCGGAAGCCTCAGGGCCGACAAGAGGCGCCGGGCTTCGCTCTCCGCGCCGCCCGCAGCCGTTGCGCGGGCGCGACGTTCCGGTGCGAAGCTGAGCGGTAACAGCACATTGTCGATGACGGCGCCGTAGGGAAGAAGATTGAACATCTGAAAGATGATGCCAAAATGTTCCGCCCGAAACCGATCGCGCCCGCTGCCGCTCAATTCGTCAAGCCGTTGCCCGAGGACTTCCAAGCGCCCAGCTTGCGCCAACGCGATGCCTGTCAGCAAGCTGAGGAGCGTCGACTTTCCGCTACCGGATGCGCCAAGCAGCAGAAGACGCTCCCCGCGGGAAACTTCGAACTCGCCGATTGAGAGGCAAAACGGATCTCGCGCGTTCCACCTGTATTC
Organism: Mesorhizobium sp. CA13; assembly: GCF_020165235.1. Taxonomy (NCBI): domain Bacteria; kingdom Pseudomonadati; phylum Pseudomonadota; class Alphaproteobacteria; order Hyphomicrobiales; family Phyllobacteriaceae; genus Mesorhizobium; species Mesorhizobium sp. CA13. The sequence goes on from NZ_JAIUHS010000021.1 coordinate 5,693, forward strand.
GACGCCGTGCAAGCGCACGGCGTCTGTCGCGGCTTCCGCGTTCATCTCATCTCTCCAGATAGCGCGCCTCGCGGGACACCTCAAAAGCGGTCTGTCCATTGGCATCGACGACCGTCACGCCGAGTTTCCCGGATCCGGCGAAGCGATCGAAGAAGGGGAAGTCGAGCCACGAGGCCTGGGCAGTATCCGCGCAGGCGAGAGCATAAGTTGCTCGGAACTCGGTGTGATGGGCCTCGTGCTCTTCAGAACCCGCGGCCTCACCGGCCTCCGCCGTGGCATGGTGGTCCTCATGTTCTTCCGCGACGACTTTGACGTCGGCGGAGATGACGGTGCACTCTGCGGAGTCGGGCAACGCGAAGAGCTTCAAGGGTTCCTTAAGGTCGGCGAGCGCGGTCTCGACGGCGCTCTTCTGCTCTGCGGTTTCAGCTTCGTGCTCAAACCCGACAATATCCATGCCGGGGGCAGCGAGCTCCATCTGAACATTGTTGGCCTCGAAAGCGATCGCCAATGTCCCGTGTCCATGGACATGTGGTCCAAGCTCTCGACGACCTTCTTCTGCGTGCGCCGTCGAAATAACAATAAACATGCCAGCGGCAAACAACGTCCCGGTGTGGTGATGCAATCCCATCTCTGTCTCTCCAGATCGATATGATCATAGCCGCCATCGACAAGTGTCGGCGCGTTGCGCGACCGCGAGAAGCGGCAGCTCAGCGATCCATTCAAGCTCCCGGAGGGCCGCGGATATCGTAGTGTGAAGAGAGTTCTATGGTGTCCGGGCGCGCCGCGGTCGCGACCCAGTCGATCGTGTAAAAGGTGAGCTCGGAAAGGACATGAACTGCCGGAGGCGCCGGCAGTGCGGCTCCCATGGAGCCGATGATGCATATGTCACAATGGCCCTTGTCGTCGTGGTGCCCCGACGCGGGCCCTTCTCCGGATCGTGCGAGCAACCGCTCGAAGCCGGATAAGAGCAAGCCGTTTCCATGCGTCGGGCCATCGATGTGTCCGAAAGCAAATGCCATATGGAAAAGCACGCCAAGCAATGTCACGCAGGCTATCGCCTGAGATCGTCGCAGCCATTCCGGCACAGTGAGTTCGCCTGGTGTCATCCTGCAAGATGTCCTGGTTCAAGACATGTGAGGAGGCCTTCGGGGCGCGCCGCTGAAGGTCTTGAGATACTCGGCTTAGTTGATTCGTCGAGAGCGTCGCGTGGCCTGTGACGGTCGTAGCGATGGGCGAAGGCATCGACGAAGGGCTGCCGCTTGTCGATCTGGTGCGGCAAGTCTCGCGGCAGGATCGAAGCGACGACTTCGAGGTGTGCGTCTGGCTTTTCCTCTCGCTTCTTGCCAATGGCTGCTGGCACGTTGGCCTCCCAATCCGCGAGCATGTCCTCCAGGCATGCTGCAACGAGCTTGTTGTGGGTCCCTTCGGGCCTGCCTGCCGGGTTTCCGGACTGACATGGCTTGAAAGGCCCCCAGGGCTGTTTCGGTGCTGTTGGATCAGCCATCTTCCTCAGCGTCGAATGATAGCGATGTCGTTGAAGCGGTAGGTCGATGGTGGCGATGGACGCGGTGGCGCGCCCAGCGCTACACCATCCTGGACAATTCGACACTGATCTGTTTCGCCGTTTGACGCACCAGCCTTGCGCAGAGCTCGTGGCGCCGCGCGTCGTGCCGATACACGGGCATGCTGATACTTACCGCTCCGATCGGTTCCCCCGAACGATTGAAGATCGGGCTGCCGAGACAGCGGATATCCGGTTCGTTCTCCTCGTCATCGAACGCGAACCCTTGCTCGCGCGTCCGCTTCAACTCATCGAACAGCGCTTCGGGTGTCGTGAACGTCTTGGCGGTATGGCGTCTCAGATCCAGGCTCTTGATGACTTCCATCAGCCGCTGGTCTGGCAGACCAGACAGCCACGCCTTACCCACGGATGTCGAGTGAAGTTCAACCTGGCCGCCAATGCTGGTTTTCATCTGAACCCTGCTGGAGCCCACCAACTTGTCTATGTAGACCATCCGGTTGTTGCTGGGCACCGCAAGGTGCACCGCCTCATCCGTTGCGTCGCGGAGCGAAACCAGAAAATCCCTAGCGATCGTCCGCAAGTCGGAGTCCTCCCAGGTCTTGGCAGCAAGCTGGAGGAGGCGCGGGCCCAAGCGGAACGTTCCACCCTCTCCCGACTGCGTGATGAGGCCCTCCGCCGTGAGCGCCGAAACCAGGCGGTAGACCGTCCCCCGGGGAAATGGCGCGCACTTTGTCAGTTGCGCAATGTCCAATGCTCCGGGGGCATCCGCGATGATCTGCAGAACAGTGATGAACTTCGAGAACGAGGCCGCTCCCTGTACGTGAGTAGGAACTCTCTCGTCGGCTTCGTCCTGGAGCTCACTTAGGCCCATGGCGCATCTCCTTGCAAGCTTGACAACGAAACATGGTGGTACTACACGGTTTTGGACAAGCTGTCCATATTGTAGTCAGCGTCATAGCTCCGGTTCTAACCGTGTGATCGAGGAGGATCAACGGCCAATGCACTTGTGGCGAATTTGAACGCATCGGGACGTCCGTATCTTCCGCGAGAGGGTACGGGAATTTCTGTGGGAGAGGAAGCAGATGACCAAAAAAGGATACTGGGTTGCAATGGTCGATATTGCGGACCAGGAGGGCTATAAAGAATACATTGCCTTGAACAAGGCAGCGTTCGACAAATACGGGGCGTCCTTCGTCGTTCGCGCGGGAATGAGCCAGGTCATGGAAGGCCCTCACGCGAACCGCCTGGCGGTCATCGAGTTCAAGGACTACGAGACCGCTCTCGCCTGCTACAACTCTCCAGAGTATCAAACGGCGATCAAGGCCCGCGAGAAGCATGCCAAGGCACATCTGGCCGTGGTGGAAGGTGTCTGACACCGGAAGCTCGCCCGGGACCTCCTGTCATACTGGTTGGAGGGATCGTTGCCTTTACCCCTGCGCTGTTCGACCGGATGAGCAGGACAGGCCTTCATCACGCGATTGGGCGTTTCTACCCCATCAGCATGCGGGAGGCTCCCTGCTCACGGTCTGCGGGTTCTCGTCAGAGTGCCGCAAGGATCAATGCATGCGCGCACAACCTTTTGGGAGCAGTTATGACCACGCCGTTACAGTGGCTTTTCAAGGCTTTTGACGTCTTCGTCGTCGTCGGCATGGCCGTCATCAGCATCCTGATCTTTACAAATGTCGTGCTACGTTACGGCTTCAGCTCAGGCATTCCGTTTGCCGTTGAAGTCTCCCGCGTGGTCCTCGTCTGGGTCATCTTCATGGGATCCGTGGTGGCCCTGGCCAAGGGCGCGCATCTCGGCGTCGAGTCGTTGGTTGTCCGGTTGCCTCGAAGGGCGCGCCTCGCCTGCTTTCTTGTTTCATACGGCCTGATGCTCTGGTGCTGCTGGCTCATGGGACAGGGCAGCTTGTCACTCACCATCATCGAGTGGGGCAACGTCCTGGCACTGTCGGGAATTCCCGTGGGCTCCATCTACGCCGCGGGGTTCGTCTCTGCCATCCTGATGGCTCTGGTTCTCCTCCTTGATCTCTGGCGCTCCCTGCGCGGCATCCTGCCCGCCCCCTGGTCGGGGGTGGAGCATGTTGAGCCGCTGCCGGTCGTGCCCCCCGCGCTTATTTCGGAGAAAGCACCGTGAGCGGCTTGGTCTTTATCGCTTCCCTCCTTGGTGCGATGGGCATCGGGATTCCAATCGCCTTCGCCCTGATGCTGTCGGGCGTCGCGATGATGATGCTGATGGGAAATCTGGATGCACAGATTCTGGCGCAGCGGCTGGTCAATGGCGCTGACAGCTATCCGCTGATGGCGATCCCGTTCTTTCTCATTGCCGGCGAGCTCATGAACGCCGGCGGCCTCTCCCGCCGCATCGTCAACGTGGCCTTGGCGCTCGTCGGTCACATACGTGGCGGCCTCGGTTACGTGGTCATCGGCACTGGGTTGGTGCTTGCCAGCGTCTCCGGATCCGCAATCGCGGATACAGCGACGCTCGCGGTCATGCTGGTCCCCCTGATGCGGGATGCGGGCTACCATATGGGTCGAGCCTCGGGCTTGATGTCGGCTACAGGCATTATCGCCCCTGTGATCCCGCCGTCTGTCGGGTTCATCATCCTGGGCGTCACCGCAAACATTTCCATCGTCGGCCTGTTCTTCGCCGGAATCGTGCCAGGGCTCTTGATGGGGCTGAGCCTCATAATCGCCTGGTGGTTCCTCGCCAAAAAGGAAACGGCGACGGTCCGGCTCAAAATACCGCGCAGGGACCTCCCGAAAACCATCATGACCGCCGGTTGGGCGTTGATGATGCCAGCGATTATCCTGGCCGGACTGCGGTTCGGCATCTTCACCCCTACTGAGGCCGGCGTCGTTGCCGCTGCCTATGCACTGTTCGTCGGGCTGTTTGTTTATCGGGAACTGACACCGAGGCTGCTCTATGACGCGCTGCTCGCCGCCGGGCGCTTGACAGCAGTGATCATGCTGTTGGTGGCTGCCTCCATGATCTCCGGCTTCATGCTGACGATTTCCGATATGCCCGCCCAGCTCGTCAGTCTCCTCGGTCCATTCATCGACTCGCCGATCCTGCTGATGGGTATGATCGTTCTGGCTGTCTTTATCGTCGGCACGGCGCTCGATTTCGCACCCTGCATCACCATTCTGGTGCCCATCCTCATACCGCTCGTCAATGCGGCCGGCATCGACCCGGTCTATTTCGGGGTCATCTTCATGATGGTCAACGCGGTGGGCATGATCACGCCTCCCGTCGGAACGGTCCTCAACACAGTGTGCGGAGTCAGCGGAGTTTCAATGGAGGAGGCTACAAAGGGTGCCATGCCTTACCTTGTGGCCCAGATGATCCTCATCTTGCTGCTGGTTCTGTTCCCGGCACTGGTGAGCGTGCCAGCGTCATGGTTGCATTAAGGTTCGAAACGTCGGGAGTTGGACTGGACATTCGACGACGGCTTTTCCGCCGATGCGATACAGGGCCCCGACGAGGACGTCGGCAAGGCCCCGGTGCGGGGCGAGTTGCAACCGCTGGCGCATGTCAATGTCCAATCGCTGCACGTGTTTGAGTTCCTCGCCTGCCTCGGGCTGACCGAAGTCGACGAGGTGTACGGTGTCCAAGCGGGAAGCAGAAGGCGTGCTTTGTGGTTTTCAAGCGTCATAGAACGGTATTTTCCCGAGGCGCCGGGCGTAGGCTTGGGTTGGGTGTGTAGGTGAGGGTAGGTCGGCAAGGCAGCGCTCCAAATGCCTGTTCCGTGTGGGTTCGCAGAGGCGCGGCGGCCTGCCTCTTGGCGGTAGTGGCCGCGTGTACCTCCACTGGTGATTTTCTTGGAGACGTTGCCGCGCGGCCGGATGCCATGGACAAGGTCGCGAACGCAGATTTGAGTGCGCGCAAGCCTTCCGGCGGCGGTTTTCTGTCGAGGCTCGGCTTCGGGCGCACGCAGAACAATCGGCAGGGTGAAGTATACTACGGATACGGACAGCAGCTGACCGCCGGCGAGCGCAAGTCGCTCGAGCGGCTGAGCGGCGAAAAGTTCGAGGTCAACCTCGAGGAGGCCGAGATCAAGGTCGCGGCCCGCACGGTGCTGGGGGAGGTGCTGGGAATCAGCTATTCGCTCGACCCCAGGATCGCGGGCAAGGTATCGATCACGACGTCGAAGCCTACGCCGGCCCCGGAAATCCTCACCATGTTCGAGTCCGCGCTGCACAGCAGCGGCGTGGCCATGATGCGCGAAAGCGACCGTCTGCGGCTGATTCCTTCGAACGAAGCGTTCGGAGCCGCCGAACTCGATCCGGGCACCACCATCCAGCCCGGCTACGCCGTCACGGTGTTTCCCCTGAAAAACGTTTCCGCCAGCACGATCCTGCCGCTGCTCGAAAACTTCGTCACCCGTCCCGGCATGGTGCGCGAGGATCCCAGCCGCAACGCGCTGATCTTCCAGGGGACGGCGGCGGAGCGGACCGCGGCGATCGAAGCAGCGCGCTCTTTCGACCAGGACTGGCTGGCCGACCAGTCGGTCGGCATTTTCCCCGTCAACAATTCCAGCGCGGCCACCATGATGCCCGAGCTGACCCGCGTGCTCGACATCGGGGAGGGGGGGCGCGGACGCAACACGATCAGGGTCCAGCCGATCGAGCGCAGCAATGCGATTCTGGTGGTGGCGAAGACGCGCAACCAGTTGCAGCGGGCGGCGAGCTGGATCGAACGGCTCGACCGGATCGACGCGTCTGCCTCCAATTTGCGGGTGTACAAGGTCCAGCACCTGGAGCCACGGCGCCTTGCATCGATGGTCAACGAAATATTCAACGGCGCCCCGGCATCGTCGGCTTCGGAAGACCCGGCCTCGCAGTTTCCGCCCGGCTCGCAGGCCGACGGCCAGAATCAGGGCGCCAATGGTTCCCAGCCGGCCACTGCGACGCCGGATCAGCGCATGGCGGATAGCCTGCCGGCCCCCGGTGGCGACACCGACCAGCCTATCGCGGGCGGTGGTGGTGGGTCGCAAAGCGGCGTGCGCATCGCCGCGAACCCGGAAAACAACACTATTCTCATCTACGGACGGCCCGACCAGCAACGGCTGATCGAACAGGCGATCACCGCACTCGACCGGCCGCAAGAGCAGGTCGCTATCGAAGCGACGATAGCCGAGGTCACCCTGACCAACGAGCTGCGCTATGGCGTGCAGTTCTTCCTGAAATCCAATGATATCGGCGCGGGCGGCAACAACGGATCGGTCGGTCTGTTCCAGGAAGCCAGCAAGGCCGTGCTGTCGCGAACGCTTCCGGGCTTCAACCTGCTGCTCGGCCCCGACACCGAGCCGCGCGTTGTCATCGATGCGCTGCGCGGCGTTACCGAGGTCAAGGTGCTTTCCTCGCCCTCGGTGGTGGTGCTCGACAACAAGCCCGCCTTGCTGCAGGTCGGTGATGAAATCCCGATCGTCACCCGCACCGCGCAGTCCGTCACCGATCCCGAAGCGCCGGTCGTCAACAACGTCGAGTTCCGCGATACCGGCGTGATCCTGAAGGTTCTGCCCCGGATCACCGGGAACGGCACGATCAGCCTCGTCATCGAACAGGAGATCAGCTCGGTCCAGCGTAGCCAGGCCCAGTCCCTGACGCCGACCATATCGCAACGAAAGGTCAGCTCGACCGTATCGGTCACCAGCGGCCAGACCGTGATGCTCGGCGGCCTGATCAGCGAACGCCAGCAGCGCGGCCGCGACGGCGTGCCGGTGCTTGGCGATCTGCCCGTCATCGGCGACGCCTTCCGGAGCAACCAGAACTCCGCGACGCGGACGGAGCTGATCATCCTGATTCGGCCTCAGGTCATGAAGGACGGCATGGATGCGCAACATGTGGCGGAGGAGATGCGGTCGCAATTGCGGCTGATGAACCAGCCATCCAGAAACGTGCCGCTGCGGCGGCCTGCCAAGACGATGATCGAATGAAGATTCTGAGGGCGCGGCGTCGGTCTGCCGCCGCCGTCGCAGTCGCGCTCGCCGCCGCTACCGTGCCCGCTGTCATCGGAAGCCCCGCATTCGTCGTCGCGTCGACGCTTGCGCTATGTGTTCTGGCCGCGGCAATCGCGGTTCATGATCTTGCGTCTTTGCTCATTCCTGACCGCTACACGGCCGGCATCTTGGTCGTCGCGCTCGCCGACTGGTGGTTCGAGGCGAGCGATTTCGCCGCGCTCGCCTGGCGCATCGGGCCGGGGGGCGCCCTGATGCTCCTGCTGTGTCTGTTCGACGTCGCGTATGGGAGGCTGCGCGGCCGCGACGGCATAGGCTTCGGCGACATCAAGCTGATCGGTGTGTCCACCGTCCTGGTCGGGCTGGCCGGCGTCGGCGCCCAGATCCTACTCGCTTCGGTCGCGGCTTTCATCTTCAGCGTCATCCGCGCGGTTCGCTTGCGCCGCCCGCTCCGTGCCGCGGCGCGCGTTCCGTTCGGAACGTTCCTCGCGCCGGCACTGGCCATCGTCTGGGCGTGGCTGCCCGCCGCATGGTGATCACATTGCTTGGGCCGGGGGAGGCGAAGTCTTGATTTCGACGGGATCGTGGCGTCATCTTTCGTGGCGAGGCATGGGGGCGAAATGGGTCTTGCGGCAGTGGGCATGAACTCGTCAACGAGCCGGCGGGGTGCAATCCTCGTCAGCGTCCTGTGGATTATGATTTTTCTGGGATTCCTTGCCGTGATACTTCGCGTGCAGATGACCGGGGTCGTGGCCAGTGTGCGCGTCACGGAAGACAAGGCGTCGGCGCGCATTCTGGCTGAAGCCGGGCTGTCGCAGGCCGCGGCCGAGATCCGCGCCGGCCCGCCGGACGGTGTAGTCGCGCTGAGCGATCAGATATCGTCCACGATCACCCTGCCAGCCGGGGTCGCTTCCATCTCCGCGAGAAATGAAGCGTTGCGGATCGATCTCAACACCGCCGAGCGGCCGCTGATCGTTGGCGCGTTGCGAGCCGCCGGCGCCGCTCCCGGAACCGCGGACGATCTGGCGACAAAGATCATCGGCCACCGCGCCCGGCCGACTCCGCTGAACGGACAGCCGGCAGGTTCCGCTCCGCAGCAGTCTGGAAACGACACAAAGCTGTTTCAGACGGTCTCCGAATTGGCCGCCTTCCCGGGAATAACGCCCGACATGGCCATCGCCATCGAACCCTATGTCACCGTCTCCTCCGGCTTGGCCGGCGTTCGCCTGGAAGCGCTCGATGATGGACTGCTGGGCGACATTCCTGGCCTGCCGGCGTCGGTGCGAAAGGCGATCAAGGATTTCCACGCCGGCCGTCTGTCGCGCGAGCAACTCGATCAGTCGCTGGCGGGGGTGACCTTCAACACGCTGAAGCCGGCACCGAGCTGGCGCGTCGATCTCCGGACGACCCTGCTGTCCGGCTACAGCGAATCTTTTGAAGCATTGATACTTGTGTCGAACGCGGACGAGGCACCTTACAGAGTGCTTGACTGGCGTCGCGCGGCAATTGAGTTGGAATGAATGCCCGTTGATGGGGCGCGACCGGTCTCAGCGGGGAGTGCCAGGCCAGCCTGTCCTCCCAGCGGAATCCCGACCGCGGAGCATCAGAGCCCCCCGGACACCGTGATCAGGGTGCCTGTCATGAACCCCGCGCCAGGAGACGCAAGCATCAGGGCCGCGCGCGCGATGTCTTCAGGCTCCGCGATGCGCCCCATCGGGGTTGCCGCCGCAATCCTGGCTGGTCGCTCGGGGTTTCCGCCTTGGGTGTGTATCCTCGTGTTGGTGGTCCCGACACGTATGGCATTCACGCGGATGCCCTCCGGCGCCAGTTCTTTGCCCGCGCCGATGGAGATGGATTCCACTGCACCCTTGCTTGCGGCATAATGCACATATTCGTTCGGGCTGCCGAGGAAGGCGGCGAGCGAAGACATGTTGATAATCGTCCCGCCTCTGCCGCCCTTGCGGTTGGACATGCGTTTCGCCGCCTCCTGTATACAGTACATGACGGCGAAGACGTTGGTCCTGAAGGTGTTTTCCAGCACCGCGGGCTGCAACTCCTCGATTCTGCCGGCTTTCCCAATGATCCCGGCATTATTGACCAGGCAGGTCACTCGCCCAAGTGCATCGTCGCAGGCGCTGAACAGGGCCTCGATGTCCTCCTTCTTGCCCACGTCTCCCTGTACCGCGATGGCGCGGGCGCCTGCGGCCTTGCAGTGCTCAACGACTTCGGATGCGGCGGCAGCATCCGAAAGATAGTTTATGCAAACATCGTAGCCTTCAACGGCGAACAGCCGCGCCGTTGCGGCACCGATGCCGTGGCTTGCGCCCGTTACGATCACGATCGGTCTCACGGAATTACCTCCTCGCTCCTCCTTTGAGGGCATTCGCAGCCTAGAAAACGGTCTCAAGGATCGCGGCGTAGTCTTCCTTGGTCAGCGAACGTGGATTTGTGGGATGACTGTGATCTGCAATGGCTCGCTCACACACCCAATCGATGACGTGCCGGGGGACCCCCAGTTCGGACAATCTGGGCGTAATGCCCAGACTACGGTTCAACCCGTCCAGCGCATCTGCGAGCGTTGTATGTTCAAGTCCCGCCAGGCGCTCGAGGTAGTCGACCTTCTGAGCCACGGCTTCAACTTGCACGTTCCACCGAAGGACGGTCGGCATCAGGATGGCGTTGAGCGTCCCATGATGGAGCTTAGCCTCCTTGAGACCGCCCAATGCATGGCTAAGCGCATGGACGGCTCCAAGCCCCTTCTGAAACGTCATGCCCCCTTCGAGGGCACCCATCATGAGTTCGGTCCGCGCCTCCGCGTTCGCGCCGTCTGCGTAGGCGACAGGCAAAGCCTTCCAGATGCGTTGGAAGCCGTCGGTGGCAATTGCCTCGGCAGGTGGATTATAGCGGGGGGAAAGATACGTCTCGATACAATGCGACAGTGCGTCGAGCCCTGTCGAGGCCGTCAGAGCCGGGGGGAGCCCCATCGTCAACCCCGGGTCACAGATCGCCCTGCGCGGGATGAGGTAGGGGCTGATAAACCCGAGCTTCCGGCCGTCATCCAGTGTGATCAGTGCCGCGCGTCCAACTTCGGACCCCGTACCCGCCGTTGTCGGGATGGCCACAAGGGGCGCTACCGCGCCGGTGATGCGTGCCACCCCGCCCAGGATCGCTGCATAACGCTCAAGTTCACCATTGTGCGTGGCGAGCAGCGCCACGCCCTTGGCCAGGTCGATCGGAGAGCCTCCGCCAATCGCCACTACCCCATCGCAGTCGCCTTGCCTGTACAGCGCGAGACCGGCAGCAACTGCGGCCTCAGTCGGGTTGGAGGGAACGTCCAGGAAGATCGGCGCTGTTCTCAGGAACTCGAATACCGGACGCTCAAGCAAACCAGCGGATTTGATGCCGTGATCGCTGATCACCAAAGGGCGGGACACGCCGAGTTCGCGCAAAATTTCTGCCAGTGACTCGGCCGCTCCAAGTCCGAAATTGATATTTGTAAGGTAGTTTATATTGTTCACGCTGCCACACTCCTTGACATTCCGCACATGCATCGCTGCAGCCACCGTCTGGCATTCGGCACATTTCGTGCAGCCGGTGAATGCGAACCCGCGACCTTCTTGGAATCGCTTAGTCCATAATATGGACAATCTGCCCAAGCATTAGGTGGAACTGCACACTTGTCAAGCTCCACCTTATGGTTGCGGCGGCGTTCCCGCCGCCTTGACAAAGAGGTTGCGGGCCCTTATCCAAATTTGGACCGATTGACCACATTATGGTCAGATCGATGGCGATCTTGGAGGACATGGTACAGGAACCGCTGACATGCTGATTTCGCCGGAGGAACTGGCCAGCCGCCGCGAACTCGAAGCCAAATCAAGTCCGCGGCTCACTATCGGCGCATTGCGCAGTCCAAAGGCCTCCCGTGCGAAAACCCTGATTCGCCTGCGGCCATTCGTGCCGGCAGTGACACCCCCGAACCGGAAGGAAAGCCTTTGTCGAAACCCGCCGCCACCGTGTTGATACCAGGCTGGATGCACGAGCATGCCCGCTGCATGCTCAGAACGCATTTCAGCCTGGTCGAAACCCCTGACTGTGACATTCACGCCCATCTGTCTCCGGAGGTGCGGACGTCAATTCGTGCCGTGGCCTGTCGCGCCAGAATCGATCGGCAGTTCATAGACGCCCTTCCCAACCTTGAGATCATCGCCAGCTACGGCGTCGGCTACGACGCGGTGGATGCTGCCTACGCACGCAGCAAGAATATCGTCGTTACGAACACCCCTGATGTCCTGAACGAGGAGGTCGCCGATCTGACGTTGGGGCTCCTTATCAGCGTCGTGCGCGAGATACCCAAGGCGGCAGCCTTCGTTCGCGAGGGCCGGTGGAAAGCATCGGATTACCCGCTTAGCCGTCTGACGCTGCGGAACCGCAGGGTCGGCATCTACGGAATGGGGCGGATCGGTCGCTGCATCGCCCGACGAGTTGAAGCGTTTGGGCTTCCTGTTTCCTATCACAGCCGGCGTCCGGCGGAGGGGGTCGCGTACGACTACTTTCCTTCACTGCTGGAACTCGCCAGTGCCGTCGATGTGCTCATCTCCATCGTGCCGGGCGACCCGTCGACCGCAAACAGCGTGAATGCCGAGGTGCTGTCCGCCCTCGGGCCCGAGGGTGTGTTCATCAACGTAGGCCGCGGAACGGTCGTGGACGAGGATGCACTGATCGGCGCCCTGCGCACAGGAGCCATTGCGGCGGCCGGCCTCGACGTGCTCGCGGATGAACCCAATGTCTCCGAAGACCTGCTGGGGCTCGATAACCTGACGATCCTACCGCATATCGGATCCGCGTCGGTCAGCACGCGCACCGCAATGGCGGACCTCGTGGCACAGAACGTGATCGCCTGGTTCCAGAGTGGAGCGGCGATCACACCCGTACCCTAGACAGCCTCCGATCAGCCGCCGAGGCCTCCTGCACTGTCAGCGGATGTTAGGACCCATGCACGTTAACCCAACAGGCAAGCATCCGATCGCCAAGGCCCTGAAGTGCGGCGGTGAGGCGTTGACAATCCGTTAATAGTCTGCCCAGTATACATTGTTGGACATTGCGTCCACATTGTGGACTCTCTGATCGGTCGATGCTTGGGGGTTTCGGTCAGATTCGCGGTGTCACCATCGGTCAAGCAGAAAACGGAGGAGTGACTCTTATGAACCTATGGAAAGGCGGATTGGCCGTCGTGGCCGCGCTAGCGATCGGGGCGGTATCGTCCACCGCGGCGCTCGCACAGACGGTGTTCACCTGGACGCCAAAGCCGGTGGCGCTGGCACCATACAAGGCCCCGAACAAGCCGCATACGACGATAGCCGACGTGCGCGCCAAGATTTCTCCCGCACATCAGTCCAAGACTTGGCACCAGGAGGTCGTGAGGGACAAGCACCTGCAGGCTTCATGGGTGCAGTTGGCGGTCGGTGATCAGTCGCCGGCCATGTTCATATCGGATACCCGCGCCGCCTTCATTGTCTGGGAAGGTTCGGTCGAGTTCACGATCGGGAGCGAGGCGCCGTTTACGGCCACCAAAGGCTTTATGGTCCAGGTTCCCGCGCGCACACAGTTCCAGATGAAGAACGTCGGCGCGGTGCCGTCCCTGCACTTCGAGGTCTTCACCGCGGACGCAAAGATCACTTACCCGCAGGCGGCGGCAACCTTGCCGAAGCCGCCGGCGGGGATGACCTGGGGGTTGACGCGACAGGATCCGGGTGCAGAAGCCCTTGGGACGGGCAATTCTACTTTCAGGGATTTCCTTGCTTCGCCCTCGGGCGGCGCATTCGTAACCGCCCCTGGCTTGTTCGTTAACGCCATCCGCGGCCAGGCGTTCAACTGCAATATGCAGCCCCCCACGGCGCTCGGGCACAGGCACATCAACTATGGTGAATTCTGGTTCATCATGGAAGGTCAGATCCAATACAACCTCGAAGGCTTGCCGGGCTTCGTCTCAGAGCCCGGCGATATTGTCTATGTCCCGGCCGGCCGGTGGCACTCGGCGGCGAACTATTGTCCGGGGTACGACACGCGGATTGCTATCAATCCCTTCCCGACCGGTACGCATAACTGGCCCCCAACGGCCTCCCAGCCGAATCCCCCGACGCCCCCGATCTCGGGCAAGGGATGGCTTGATTGATGTTGCCGGTGGCCCGTCCTCATCGTGAGGGCGGGCCGTTGGTCTGACCTGACTTTGGCGCGGCGGGGAGCATCGGCCGGGGTGTATTCGGGGGGCGTTCATCGTGGCCGCAGAAATTGATCACACCGCCGGTCGGAGGCATCGCCGGCGCAGAAGCGGCGTACCGCCCGCTTCAGTAGCCAGGGACGCCACATCGTTAGTCTTGGCCGAATAGGCCATTCTCGTACCGCCGGTCCTGTTCCTTAGTGGTTGCAGTTCCTGCATTCTGGTTCCTTTGAACCAATTCTTGGGAGGTTGAACTATGAAGAAAGTATTGTTTCTGACTGCGGCGCTGCTGGGAGGGCTCTTGGCTGCCGCTCCGGCCATGGCTCAGAACCCGCGCCTGGGCTACGTGCCCACGGAAGACCATCCGGTCGGACAGGCTTCGCGCTATTTTGCGAAGCTGGTGGAAGAGAAGACGGGCGGGCGCATCAAGATCGACACGTTCGGAAATGGCGTGCTCGGCAGCGAGCCCGAGATGCAGGCGTCGGTTCAGGCCGGCTTCATCGACATCATGGTTGGCCCCACGCCCAACCTGGTCGGCGTCGTTCCGCAATTCATGATCTACGACCTTCCGTTTTTCTACAAGGACTTCGCCGCGGTCGATGCCGTCATGGACGGCGCGGTCGGCGAGCAGCTGTTTGCACAACTGAAGGAAAAGACCGGCATCGTCGGTCTGGCGTGGTGGGACAACGGCTTCCGCCACATGACCAACAAGGTTCGTCCCGTCAAAACGGTGGACGATATGGCAGGGATCAACATCCGCGTCATACCCAACCCGTTGTTCATTGCGACCTGGACGGCTTTGGGAACCAATCCGACGCCGCTTCCCTGGCCTGAGCTGTACAGCGCCCTCGAAAATGGCGCCGTCGATGCCCAAGAGACGCCGTACGCTCTTATCTACACCGCAAGGTTCTATGAGGTGCAGAAGTATCTGACCAAGACGGGCCACGTCTATACGCCGTTTGTTCTTCTCGCGAGCCAGAAATGGTTTGGAAGCCTCTCGGACGAAGACAAGAAACTCGTCATGGAAGCGGCAAAGGAATCGGCAGCCTTCCAACGGGATATTTCTCGCAAGGAGGCAGAGAATTTGGAGGCGGAGCTCGCGGCGAAGGGCTTCGAGATTTCCCAACCCACGCCTGAAGCGCTCGCAGCCATGACCGAACGCGTTGCGCCTGTCGTGAAAGAGTACAGCGAAAAGATCGGCGCCGATCTGGTCGAGCAGGCGCGCGCCGCCATGGCGGCAGTCGCCAAGCCGTAGAGGTCTTATGACGCCGGAGCCAGGTTCGCCTGCTCCGGCGTCCATTTGCGGAAGCATCGTGCGCCTGATTCAGTTTGAAGCCGCAAGCAGTGTGCCCGGCTTGGGACACGTCGCAGACGCCAAGGTTCAACAAATTGACGGTGCTCCCGCGTTCCAGGCCGGCTTCCGGCATCTGGGTGCGACCGGCATCGATATCTCTCAAACCTCTAGTTGGGGTGAGATTTTTGACCGTCGTCTGGCGGCGGCGGGCATGTCGTCCCTGGCCACGGTGGTACGGGCGCAGTCCGTGGACCAGTTCGTCCAGGCATTCAGCGGCACTTGGCAGCTCGTTGATACGCGCTATTCCAACCCTCCCTCGAGCCGAGCATGGATCGGATGCGGCGCTTGATGCGCCGGCGAGCCTGCTCTCGCTTGCGACAGAACCTGCGGGAGATGCCCCTCCGATTACGCCTCTTCGCGCCGGACCTTCTCGAATGAAGTTCTGAGACACGAGGCGATTTCAAACAGGACTGGCCTGGAGCGCGCTGGCATTATCGGCAGAGGCGTCCTCTGTGCAGCGGCCGTTTCCCGGCTCCGCCAATTAGGCCAAATCTGTTGACCGTCGTAGCCATACCTGAATCACTCCCTCGACGGTATGGAGGCGGTATAATTACACAATGGCCACGGATGTTACAGTCATCCAGGCTATTACGCTAGAGAGTAAGTCTTTGTTTAATTGAGAAAAAATGGTGCCCAGAGGCGGATTCGAACCACCGACACGCGGATTTTCAGTCCGCTGCTCTACCAACTGAGCTATCTGGGCCTGTTCCGGCTAACGAAAACTCGCGCTCCGGATTTCATGGAAGCGCCGTGGGCGTCCCTTGAAAGCGCGTGGGTTATAGCATGGGAATCCGGCCTGTCCAGCGCCCAGATGTGGATTTCCGGCAGGAAAAGAAGTGCCGCTTGATGCGCTGGTTTCCGCGCCGCGTCGCCGCTATCTGGCGCCCGCCAATCCCTTGCGAAAATCCGTAGGTGTCATGCCGGCGAGCTTCCGGAACGACTTGTTGAAGGCGCTGAGCGAACCGAACCCCGAATCCATCGCGACCCTGAGCACATTGGCGTCCTGGTGCATGAGCAGCGCCTGCGCATAGCTCAGCCGCAACAGGTTGACATATTCGTTGAGCGTCATGCCGGTGGATTTCTTGAAGATGCTCATGGCGTATTTGGGATGGAGGTCGGCGGCCGCCGCTATGTTCATGCAATCGATGTCGTAGAGGAAATTCTCGGCGATGAAATCGCACATGCGCCCGACATTGCGTGACGACTGCTGGTCGAACGGGCTGCCCGCTTCCTGTCCGGCCGCGTTTTCCGGCACCAGCCTGTAGGGCTCGAACCGTACCCGCTCCAGCCGCAGCAACAGTTCGTTGACGGCGTGCTCCGCCCTGGCCGGGTCGCCGGAGCGGGCGTAGCGGTTCCAGCGGTCGAAACTGTCGTTGTCGGATTGATCGGTGGCGCTGGTCACCAGCGTGGCACCCGTCATCAGCCGGTGACGTATGTCAGCCGGCAGATGCAGCCGGAAGAAATGCACCAGCGGCAGATGCGCGCCGGCATAGATGGCGTCGTCGCTCAAATCGTCCATCTGGTGCGGCAGTCCGCCCCAGAACAGGCACATCTCACCGGCCGAAAGCGAGATTTCGTGGTCGTTCATGCGATAATGCACGCTGCCGCGCATGATGAAGTTCACCTCGACCTGCGCATGCCAGTGCGGCTTGAGCATCACCAGGGGTGCGGTGTGGAACATCTGCAACAGCAGCGGCATTCCTTCCACGCTGCTGGCGCCAGGCTGGTAAAACGGCCGGTCCGGCATCTTACTTTCCGCCAATTTCGTATTCCCTTTGTCGGGGACAAGCCTTCCGCGCCGCATAGTCTAGCCCGGCTCGCAGAGAGAGCAAATGAAATGGGAGGATTTCAATGCGCATCATACTGTCCTGCGCCGCGCTCGCGCTTGCCTTGGGTTCAGCCCCGGCCTTCGCGCAATCGGGCGAAATCACCATCTGGAGCTGGAACATCGCCGCCTCGTCGCTGAAGGCGACGATTGCCGGGTTCAACAAGCTGCATCCTGACATCAAGGTCACCGTCCAGGACCTCGGCAACCAGCCGACCTATGACAAATCGATCGCCGGATGTGCCGCCGGCGGCGTCGGCCTGCCTGATGTCGTTACCATCGAGAACGGCGAGGCCGAGAATTACTGGAGCCAGTTTCCCGATTGCTTCGTTGACCTGCACACGCTGGGCTACAGCGCCGAGGACCAGGCGAAATTCCCCGATTTCAAGCGCACCGAGCTCGAGGTCGGCGACAAGGCCTATGCGATGCCGTGGGATTCCGGCCCGGTCGCCGCCTTCTACCGGCGCGACTTCTACGAAAAGGCCGGCGTCGATCCGGCATCGATCAAGACCTGGGACGATTTCATCGCCGCCGGCAAGAAGATCCAGGCCGCCAATCCCGGCGTCACCATGACCAACGCCGACTTCAACGGCGACACCGAATTCTTCCGCATGATCTCCAATGAACAGGGCTGCGGTTATTTCTCCGAGGATGGCCAGTCGATCACGGTAAACCAGCCGAAATGCGTCGATACGCTGGCCAAGATCAAGGAGATGAAGGACGCCGGCATCATCTCCTCGGCCGACTGGGGCACCAAGATCACCAACAACACCGCCGGCACCGTCGCCACCCAGGTCTATGGCGGCTGGTATGAAGGCACCATCCGCACCGAATCGGCCGGCGAGAATGGCAAATGGGGCGTCTATCTGATGCCGAGCCTTACCGCCGACGGGCCACGCGCCGCCAATCTCGGCGGCTCGTCGCTGGCCATCACTTCCGGGTCGAAGAACAAGGAAGCGGCTTACGAGTACCTGAAATACACGCTCGAAACCAATGAGGGCCAGATCACCATGCTCAAGGAGTTCGGCCTCGTCCCCTCGCTGGTCTCGGCCCTGAACGACCCCTACGTCTCGCAAGGTCTGCCCTATTGGGGCGGGCAGGCGGTGTGGAAGGACATCCTCGCCACTTTGCCCAAGATCGTCCCCAGCCGCGGCACGCAGTTCCAGAGCGACGCCGAAATCATCATGCGCGCCGTGCAGACCAAATATCTCGCCGGCGGCTATCCCGATGCCAAGGCAGCCCTCGACGATGCCGCCGCCCAGATCGCGGCGGCGACCGGGCTGCCGGTCAAATCATAACCTCCCAGACGGGGTCCGGGCAGGCATGCGCCGCCCGAACCCGACCGCGGCCCGCGGAGCTTCCTCGGGGGCCGTGTGAAATGTTGCATGACCGACGGACCGGTTCCCGCTGCGCGCGGGGACCACAGCTTGAAACGCCGACGAGAGAAGGAGGAGCAGGATGCGCAACCGCAACGCCACGGCCTATCGTTTCCTCGCGCCCTACCTGCTGATCTTCTCCGTCTTCTGGGTATGGCCGATCATCTCTTCGTTCCTGATCTCGTTCCAGGCGACGCGCACCGTGCCCTGGCGCTTTGCGCCCGGCTTCAACTGGGGCCGGCTGATCGGCGATCCGGCCTTTTTCAACGCGCTGAAGAACACGCTGCTCATCCTCGTCATCCAGGTGCCGGTGATGATCGCGCTGGCGATGGTTATGGCCGTGCTTTTGAATTCGCCGCTCTTGAAGGCGCGAGGGCTGTACCGTTTCGCCTTCTTCGCTCCGGTCGTCGTCGGCGAGGTCGCCTACTCCGCGGTGTTCCGGCTGATGTTCAATCTCGATTTCGGCATCATCAACAAGCTCCTGAACAGCGTCGGACTGCCCAAGATCGACTGGTTCTCCAATGTCACGCCGGCCATGGCGCTGATCATGATCGCGGTCACCTGGCGCTGGGCCGGCTACAACGCCATCATCCTGCTCGCCGGCATGCAGTCCATCCCCGAGGATGTCTACGAGGCGGCGACGCTCGACCGGGTCAGCAAGCCCAAGCAGTTCTTCTTCATCACCTTGCCGCTTTTGAAGCCGGTCATCGTGTTCTGCACAGTGCTGTCGATCATCGGCACCATGCAGCTGTTCACCGAACCGTTCCTGATCACCGAACGCGGCGGGCCGGGCGGCGGCACCGAGACGCTCGGCCTGCTGCTCTATCGCCAAGGCTTCCGGTCGCTCAATTTCGGCTACGCCTCGGCCGTCGCCTACACCATGGCGGGGTTGGCGATCGCCATCACGCTGGTGCAACTGTGGCTGACGAGGGAGAAGCAATGAGTTCGCTCTCGTCCGCTCGCCTGAGGCGCAGCCTCTTGCTGCATCTTTTCCTGACGCCACTGGCGCTGATCTGGCTGTTTCCACTGTGGATGATGGTCGTGTTCTCGACCATGCCGGACAACGGCATCTTCAGCCCCGGCATCGAGCTTTTGCCGCACGGCAATTTCGTGGACAATTTCAACAACCTGCAGCGCGACACCGACTTTGTCGGCGCGATTTTCATCTCCGTCTCGGTGGCGGTCACCTACACCTTTCTGTCGGTGCTGCTGACCTCCATGGCCGGCTGGGCGCTGGCCCGCTACCGCTTCGTCGGCAAGGGCGTTGTCGTCGCCATCATCCTGGGCACCATCACGCTTCCATACGCGGTGGTGCTGATCCCGCAATTCATCATGGTGGCGCGCGATTTCAAGCTCGCCAACACCTGGGTGGCGCTGATCGTGCCGCCGCTGTTCAATTCGCTTGGCGTGCTGTTCATGCGCCAGAGCTTTTCCATGATGCCCGATGACCTGTTCGATGCCGCCCGCGTCGAAGGCGTGAAGGAGTGGCGCATCTTCGTCTTCATCGCGCTGCCGCTGGCACGGCCGATGCTGGCCGCGCTTTGCATCATCCTGTTCCTGGCGTCCTGGAACAATTACCTCTGGCCGCTTTTGATCAACAGCCAGCCGGGCGCGATGACCGCGCCGGTGGCGCTCGGCACGCTGATCGGCCTTACCAAAGTGTCGTGGGGCGGCATCATGGCGGGCGCGGTAATGCTGACCGTGCCGATGCTGATCGTGTTCGTGCTGCTGCAACGCCATTTCATTGCCGGCATTGCCGCCGGCGCCGTCAAGTAAGGGTAAGCATGGCGAACGTCACGCTCAACAATGTCGTCAAGCGCTTCGGCGTCTTCGAAGTCGTCCATGGCGCCAATATCGACATCAGGGACGGCGAGTTCGTCGTCTTTGTTGGTCCCTCCGGCTGCGGCAAGTCCACGTTGCTCAGGATGATCGCCGGGCTGGAGGACATCAGCGACGGCGAGATCGCCATCGGCGGCAAGGTGGTCAACGATGTCGAGCCGGCCGACCGCGGCATCGCGATGGTCTTCCAGTCCTATGCGCTCTATCCGCACATGAACGTGGAGCAGAACCTTTCCTTCGGGCTGCGCATGACCGGCAATCCGAAGGCCGATACCGACCGGCGGGTGAAGCGCGCGGCCGAGATCCTGCGCATCAGCGAACTGATGGACCGCCGCCCGAAGAAACTGTCCGGCGGACAGCGCCAGCGCGTCGCCATCGGCCGCGCCATCGTGCGCGAGCCGCAAGTGTTCCTGTTCGACGAGCCGCTGTCCAATCTCGACGCCGAACTGCGCGTCCAGATGCGGGTCGAGATCTCGCGCCTGCACAAGGAGCTCGGCACCACCATGGTCTATGTCACGCACGACCAGACCGAGGCGATGACGCTCGCCGACCGGATCGTCGTGCTGCGCGGCGGCCATGTCGAGCAGATCGGCCGCCCGCTCGATCTTTATGACAATCCCGACAATCAGTTCGTGGCCGGTTTCGTCGGCTCGCCGAAGATGAATTTCATCAAGGGCCGCGTCGTCGGCTGCGATGCGCGCTGCGTCGTGGTGGAACTCGCTGGCCAGGAGAAGACCCGTATCACGCAGCCGCTGACGGGCGCGGTGTCTGAAATCGGCAGCAAGGTCATCGTTGGCGTGCGGCCCGAACATTTCGGCAGCGCCGGGGAGGGCGACGCCGATCTTGCCGTCACCATCGATGTGGTCGAGCACCTGGGCGGCACGAGCTTTCTCTACGCACGAACGGCCAATGGCGAGGACGTGGTGATCCAGCGCGACGCGGCCAGGGTCCCCGAGACATCAGAGATCATCGTATCCATCCGCAAATCCTACCTGTTCGACGAAAAAGGGCTGCGGCTGCGCTGATCGGCCGCCCTTTCCCATCTCGCAAGGAGAATGACAATGACTGCAACCACGCCCATCCGCTGGGGCATTCTTGGCCCGGGCAGCATCGCCAAGGCCTTCGCCGGCGGCGTCGCCGGCTCCCACAACGGAAAGGTGGTCGCCATCGGTACGCGCGATCCGGGCAAGCCGGGCCTGGCGCAGAGCTTCCCCGGCGCGCGCATTCTCGACGGCTACGAAGCATTGCTCACTGACGCGGAAATCGACGCGATCTACATTTCGGTCCCGCATCCTGGCCATGCGCAATGGGCGATCCGGGCGGCGGAAGCGGGAAAGCACGTGCTGTGCGAAAAACCGCTGGCGCTGACCGCCTTCGAGGCCGACGCCATGACGCATGCCGCGCGCAAGGCCGGCACCTTCCTCGGCGAGGCCTTCATGTACCGGCTGCACCCGCAGACGCTGAAGCTGGTGGAACTGATCAAATCCGGCGTCATCGGCGAGATCAGGATGATCAAGTCGAGCTTCGGCTTCGCCATGCCTGATTTCATGCCGCAGCATCGGCTCTACGCCGACGACCTCGCCGGCGGCGGCATTCTGGACGTCGGCGGCTATCCCGTCTCGATGGCGCGGCTGATTGCCGGCGCCGCGGCTGGCAAGCCGTTCATCGAGCCGGACAAGGTGGCCGGCGTTGCCCATCTTGGCCAGTCCGGCGTCGACGAATGGGCGTCCGCGCTGCTGCATTTTCCAGGTGGCGTCGTCGCCGAGGTGTCCTGCAGCATCTCGCTCAACCAGGACAATGTGCTGCGCATCTTCGGCACCAGGGGCCGCATTGAGGTGCCGGATTTCTGGTTCGCCGGCGGCGACCGCGATGTCGGCTTGGGCCGGATCGATGTGATCGGCGCGGACGGTGTGCGCGAAACCATCAGCGTGAACGAAAAGCGTCACGTCTATTCCTTTGAGGTCGACGCCGCCGGCGAGGCCATCCTTGCCGGCCGGCAGGAATTCGCCTGGCCGGGCATGGCCTGGGCCGACAGCCTCGGCACATTGCGCGTGCTCGACAGATGGCGCGCGGCCGTGGGGCTGGAGTACGAGATCGAGAAGGCTTCGCTGCGCACCAACACCATCTCCGGCCGGCCTCTGCGGTCCGCAGGAACGGCGATCGGCAAGCGCGCCATTCCCGGCTTGGCGAAACCGGCCTCGGTGGTGGCGCTCGGCTTCGAGGATTTCCGCACCTTCTCCTCGGGCTCGATCCTGCTCGATGCTTTCTTCGAGGCCGGCGGCAATCTCTTCGACACCGGTTTTGTCTATGGCGCCGGCTACACCGAAAAACTGCTTGGCGAGTGGCTGAAGAACCGTGGCGTGCGCGAGCGGTCGGTGGTCATCGCCAAGGGCGCGCATTCGCCGCTCTGCTATCCCGACGTGATCGGCAAGCAGCTTGGCCAGTCGCTGGACCGCCTGCAGACCGATCATGTCGACATCTATTTCATGCATCGCGACAATCCGGACGTGCCGGTCGGCGAATTCGTCGATGCCATGGACCGCGAAGTGAAGGCCGGCCGCATCCGTGGCCCGTTCGGCGGCTCGAACTGGACGATGCAGCGCATGGACGAGGCGATCGCCTATGCCGAGCGCACCGGCAAGCAGAAGCCGGGCGCGCTATCCAACAATTTTTCGCTGGCCGAAATGCTGGAGCCGATCTGGGCCGGTTGCGTGACCTCCTCCACCGATGATTGGAAGGCCTGGCTGACCGCGCGGCAGATGCCTAATTTCGCCTGGTCAAGCCAGGGGCGCGGCTTCTTCACCGAACGCGCCGGGCGCGACCGGCGCGACAATGAAGAACTGGTGCGGGTCTGGTACTCGGAGCGCAATTTCGGCCGCCGCGACCGGGCGATCGAACTTGCCGCGCGGCTGGGCAAGAGCCCGATCCATATCGCGCTCGCCTATGTGCTCAACCAGCCTTTCCCCTCGGTGCCGTTGATCGGCCCGCGCACGCTGGGCGAACTGGACGACAGCTTGCACGCCCTCGACATCGCGCTTTCACCTGCCGATCTCCAATGGCTGGACGGCGGCAGCCGGCAAGCGGCGTAGTGCATGTCGTCCAAGGTGCGCGGGACGGCGACGGGGTCAGGTCTCGTCGTCGGACACCCTGATGTCGCGCCTGGCCGGAACCCTCATGCTGGCATACATGCCGGTGGTGCGGAACTGGCCCGGGCTAATGCCGTAACAGCGGCGGAAGACCTTCGAGAAATAGTTCGCGTCCTCGAAGCCGCACAGGATGGCGACTTCCTTCACCGGCAGGAAGTCAGCCTTGGTCAAAAGCTTGGCGGCCCGTTGCAGCCGCTGCTGCAGCACGAACTCCGCGGGCGGGATGCCTTCGCTCTCGGCGAAGCAGCGCGAGAAGTGCGCCCGGCTGAGGCCGCTGATCTGGACGAGGTCCGCGACCGGTAGCGGCCTGTCGAGATTGGCGTTGATGTGGTCGATGACCGGCTGCATGGCGCTCTGCTTTTCGGCAAAGGCATGCGAGCCGAAGACATCGTCATAGAGCGCCATCGCCGCCTCGTAGGCGATCGCCGACGCTGCCCCCGGCGCAGCGGCCCCGTTTATGAGCCGCAGGCTGCAATCGGCGAGGTGATCGATCGTCTCCGGCTGCAGCCGAAAGACCGGACCCGAAACGTCGAGGATCGATTTGTGGATGCGCAGCGCCTCCTCGCCATTCATCGAGATCCAGAAATATTCCCAGCGCTCGTCCTTGGCCAGCCAGTAGCGGTGGTTGTGCGGCACCAGCACCAGCAGCGTGTCGTTCTGCTGCAGGCGATAGTTGCGGTTCTCATAGCGAAGCCGGCCGCTTCCGTTGATCGTGTGCTGGAGCACGGTGAATGGCGTCTGGCCGCGCTTGCGCCCGTCCCAATCGTAGATTTCGCGCTCGCGCACTTCGTAGCCGGTGCTCGTCGGCATGGCATGCAGGCGCTGGCGACCGCGCGGCAGCGAGATCGTGCGCATCGACTGTCCGTTGGCGATCAGATCCCGCAGCACAAAATTACCCTTGAAAGCATAATCCTTCTCTGGTCGCGCTCGCGAATAAGCGCATAATCGGCTCCTCAAGAACGCGAAGAACCCGCGGTCGAGGAGCGGGCGGGAGGAGAAAAGCCGGAATCCGGCTCGATTGGCACGCGCGCCTTGGCGTGTGGCTATGTCCTCCCTTGCTGCTCCTTGCCTAGCATTCGATCGGATCGAGGTGAAGGTGATGAGTTTCAAAATCGCTATTATCGGCGCCGGCAGCGTCGGATTCACCAAGAAGCTGTTCACCGACATATTGTGCGTGCCGGAGTTCAAGGGCATCGAATTCGCGCTGACCGATGTCAGCGAGCACAATCTCCAGATGATCAAGGCGATCCTCGACCGGATCGTCGAAGCCAACAAATTGCCGACCAAAGTGACGGCGACGACAGACCGCCGCAAGGCGCTCGAGGGCGCACGTTATGTCATCAGCTGTGTGCGGGTCGGTGGCCTCGAAGCCTATGCCGACGATATCAGGATCCCCTTGAAATATGGCATCGACCAATGCGTCGGCGACACGATCTGCGCCGGCGGCATCCTCTATGGCCAGCGCAACATCCCGGTGATCCTCGATTTCTGCAAGGATATACGCGAGGTCGCCGAGACCGATGCGAAATTCCTCAACTATGCCAACCCGATGGCGATGAACACCTGGGCGGCGATCGAGTACGGCAAGGTCGACACGGTCGGGCTGTGCCACGGCGTTCAGCACGGCGCCGAGCAGATCGCCGAGGTGCTGGGCGCGAAGTCGCCTCGGGAACTCGACTATGTCTGTTCCGGCATCAACCACCAGACCTGGTTCATCGAGCTGCGCCTGAACGGCCGCGAAATCGGCAAGGACGAGCTGGTCGCCGCCTTCGAGGCGCATCCGGTCTATTCAAGGCAGGAAAAGCTGCGCATAGACGTGTTGAAGCGCTTCGGCGTCTATTCGACGGAAAGCAACGGCCATTTGTCCGAATACCTTCCCTGGTACCGCAAGCGTCCGGACGAGATCACCCGCTGGATCGACATGTCCGATTGGATCCATGGCGAGACGGGCGGCTATCTCCGTTATTCCACCGAGACCCGCAACTGGTTCGAGACGGAGTATCCGCAATTCCTCGAAGCGGCGTCGAAGCCGATCGATCCGTCAAAGCGCTCCAACGAGCATGCCAGCCACATATTGGAGGCGCTGGAGACCAACCGCGTCTATCGCGGCCACTTCAACGTCAAGAATGATGGTGTCATCACCAATTTGCCGCAGGACGCCATCATCGAATCCCCCGGCTTCGTCGACCGCTTCGGCATCAACATGGCGGCCGGCATCACCTTGCCGGAGGCATGTGCCGCGACCTGCATGTCCTCGATCAATGTCCAGCGCATGTCGGTGCATGCCGCCATATCCGGCGATATCGACCTGCTCAAGCTCGCCGTGCTGCATGACCCGCTGGTCGGCGCGGTGTCGACGCCGGAAGAGGTCTGGCAGATGGTCGACGAGATGGTCGTCGCCCAGGCGGCCTGGCTGCCGCAATATGCGCATGCGGTTCCGGCGGCAAAAGAGCGGTTGTCCAAATCCAGGGTCAAGACCCGCGAATGGGCGGGTGCCGCGCGGCGCAGCGTCCGCTCGATCGAGGAGTTGCGCGCCGAGAAGGCCGCGCTGAAGCAGGCTGGCTGAAAACCGGGTTCGACGGCGGATCCACGGGAGGTAGATCCACCGCAGTCAGCCGTCCAGGCACAAGACGAGCAGCAGCAAAACAAAACGTCTGAACACGAGGGAGGAGACAATGAGGAACATACGCAGCATTGGCATGGTCGCGGGACTGGCGCTGAGCGTCTCCGTCCCCGCGCTCAACGCTTTCGCCTCCGAGCCGACGGTCCCGCCGGTACCGGCGACGTTTCCGGCCGAAGGCAAGATCACCTATGTGCCGCGTGACTCCATCCTGGAGTTCAAGGCGCTGCCGCAATATCACGAGCCGGATTGGGTGACCGAGAAATACGTCAAGACCGGCAAGCTGCCGCCGGTGAAGGACAGGCTGCCGAACGAGCCGCTGGTCTTCAAGACGGGAAACATGCCGGATGGCATCGGTGTCTATGGCGATACGATGCGCCATGTCATCGGCGGGCGGCCGGAAGGCTGGAACTACGGCGCCGGCCAGACGCAGGGCTGGGGCGGCATCGACATCGGCCTATCCGAGTGCCTGACGCGCACCGCGCCGCTGTTCCAGGTCGAGGCCAAGGACACCGAGCCGCTGCCCAACCTCGCCAAAAGCTGGGATTGGTCGACGGATGGCCACAAGCTCACCATGCATCTCGTCGAGGGCGCCAAATGGTCCGACGGCGCGCCCTTCAACGCCGACGACGTCATGTTCTACTGGGATGACGAGGTCATCGATCCCAATGTCTCTCCGCTCAACGGCGCGACGCAGGAAACCTTCGGCGTCGGCACGACGCTGAAGAAGATCGACGACTACACCGTCGAGTGGACCTTCAAGGAGGCCTTCCCGAAACAGTATCTCTACGCAATGGCCTACGGCACCTTCTGCCCCGGCCCCGCGCACATATTGAAGCCGCAACATCCGAAATATTCGAAGAACACCTACGACCAGTTCAAGAACGCCTTCCCGCCGGAATATATGAACATGCCGGTCATGGGCGCCTGGGTGCCGGTCGAATACCGGCCCGACGACATCATCGTCATGCGCCGCAATCCTTACTATTGGAAGGTCGACGAGAAGGGCAACCAGCTGCCCTACCTCAACGAGTTGCATTACAAGCTGTCCACCTGGGCCGACCGCGATGTCCAGGCGGTGGCCGGCTCGGGTGACTTCTCCAATCTGGAGCAGCCGGAGAACTTCGTCGCCTCGCTGAAGCGGGCTGCCGAGGCGAATGCGCCGGCCCGTCTTGCCTTCGGCCCGCGGCTCATCGGCTACAATCTGCGCCTGAACTTTTCCGCCAATGGCTGGGGCAACCCGGATGAGCGCGGCCAGGCGATCCGCGAGCTGAACCGCAACGAGGATTTCCGCAAGGCCGTCACCATGGCGCTCGACCGCAAGGCACTCGGCAACTCGCTGGTCAAGGGGCCGTTCACCGCCATTTATCCTGGTGGCTTCTCCTCGGGCACCAGCTTCTATGACCGCAAGTCGACGGTCTACTATCCTTTCGACCTCGAGGGCGCCAAGGCCGAACTCGCCAAGGCCGGCCTCAAGGATACCGATGGCGACGGTTTCGTGAACTTCCCGGCCGGCACCGCCGGCGGCAAGAATGTCGAGATCGTCATGCTGGTCAACAATGACTACGGTACCGACAAGAGCCTCGCCGAAGGCGTCGTCGCCCAGATGGAGAAACTCGGGCTGCGGATCGTGCTAAACGGCCTCAACGGCACCCAGCGCGATGCCTCGCAATATTCCGGGCGCTTCGACTGGCTGATCCGGCGGAATGACCAGGAGTTGACATCCGTCGTGCAGAACACCGTGCAGCTCGCTCCCGTCGGCCCCAAGACCAGCTGGGATCACCGCGCACCTGAAAGCGGCGAGGTCGACCTGATGCCTTTCGAGAAGGACCTCGTCGACATCGTCAACAAATTTGTCACGTCTGAGGACAATGATCAGCGCGCCGCCCTGATGAGAGACTTCCAGAAGATTTCGACGGAGCACGTCTACAATATCGGCCTGACGGAATATCCCGGTGCGCTGATCGTCAACAAACGCTTCTCCAACGTTCCAAAGGGCACGCCGATCTACATGTTCAACTGGGCAGAGGATTCGATCATCCGCGAGCGGGTCTTCGTGGCGGCCGACAAGCAGGCGAAATACGAATTGTTCCCGGAAGAGCTGCCCGGCAAGCCTGGAGACAAGGGCCCGATGTAAGTTTACCTCCCTGACTGAGACCTCCGGCCGCGCCGCTGGCGCGGCCGGACAAAGGCAACCTCCGAACGCACCAAAAAGACGCGATCGGCAAGACGAGGAAGCGGACCGTCCATGCTGCGATTTCTGCTCATGCGCATAGCGTCGGCAATCCCGGTCCTTGCCATACTGAGCCTCGTCACCTTCGCCATTATCCAGGCACCGCCCGGCGACTATGCCGACTACATCCGCTCGCAGTTGATCAACCAGGGCGGCGCTTCCTTCGCCGAAGCCGACGCGCAGGCCAACGCCTACAGGATCGAACATGGCCTCGATAAGCCGCTGCCCGTCCAGTATCTCAACTGGATCGGCGGCATCGTCACCCGCGGTGATTTCGGCTACAGCCTCTACTACAACAAGCCGGTGGCCGACGTCGTGGGCGAGCGTCTGCCGCGCACCCTCATCCTGGCGCTTGTGTGCCATCTGCTCGCCTCGGTGCTCGGCATCACCTTCGGCATCTGGGCGGCGACCCGGCAATACACCTGGATCGACTCGACACTTTCGGCCATCTCCTTCCTCGGCATGACGGTGCCGCGCTTCCTGATGGCGCTGATCATCGTCTATCTCCTGGTCTTCCAGTTCAACGTCTCGGAGATAGGCAGCTTCTTCTCACCGCAATATGGCGGCGCGCCATGGTCGTGGGCCAAGTTCGTCGATCTGGTCAAGCATGTCTGGCCGGTGGTCGCGATCGCCACCTTCGGCGGGCTCGCCTACAACATGCGCGTCATGCGCGGCAATCTGCTCGACACGCTGAATGCGCAATATGTCGAGACGGCCAGGGCCAAGGGACTGACCGGCAGCGCCGTCGTCATGCGACACGCCGTGCCCAATGCGCTGCATCCGCTGGTCATGTATCAGGGCGTGGTGCTGCCTTACATGCTGACCGGCGAAATCGAGACGGCGATCATCTTCGCGCTGCCGACCGTCGGCCCGGCGATCGTCGGTTCGATGGCGGTCGGCGACGTCTATGTCACCGCCACTTTCATGATGGTGCTGTCGGCGACGCTGATCGTCGGCAACATCATCGCCGACATGTTGCTGGTCCTGCTCGATCCACGCGTGCGCCAGTTCGGGGAGAGCTAGATGCTGGCCCGCGATACATCGCCACCGCCGCTGCCGGCTGAAGGACCTGTCGAGAGACCCGCGCGCGGCAACGAGAGCTACACCGCGCTCGTCTGGCGCCGGCTGAAGCGCTCCTGGACCGGCATGGCGGGGTTCTGGCTCGTCGTGCTGCTGATCCTTATGGCGGTGTTCGCGGAGTTCCTGGCGCCGATGGACCCGAAGGTGACCGATGTCGCCTTCGCGCCGCCGCAAACCCCTGTTTTCCACGACAGGGACGGCAATTTCGTCGCCCGGCCCAGGGTCTATGCGCTGGCGGATTCGGCGGATCTCGATCCGGTCACCTTCCAGCCCATCGTCGGCCCTGACTATGATCATCCAAGACTGCTCGGCTTCTTCGTCGAGGGCGCGCCCTACAGGCTCTTCGGGCTCATTGGGGCGAACCGGCATTTCTTCGGCTCGATGGACGGCCAGCCGGTGCATTTTCTCGGCACCGACAAGTTCGGACGCGACGTGCTCTCGCGCGCCATCCATGGCTCGCGCGTCTCGCTGATGATCGCGCTGACGGTGGTCTTCATCATCACCGTCATTGGCACTACGGTCGGCATGGCTTCCGGCTATTTCGGCGGTCGGTTCGATGTCTGGATGCAGCGCTTCGTCGAGCTCGTGCTGGCCTTCCCGCAGCTGCCGCTCTATCTGGCGCTGACGACGCTGATCCCGGTCACCGCGCCTACCAACGTCTTCCTCGCCTTCGTCATCATCGTGATGTCGGCCCTGGGCTGGGCGCAGATGTCGCGCGAGGTGCGCGGCAAGACGTTGGCGCTGGCGCGCATTGAATACGTACGCGCCGCCATGGCGGTCGGCGCCACCGACCGGCGCATCATCATGCAGCACATCTTCCCCAATGTGATGAGCCATGTGATCGTCGCGGTGACGTTGGCGATCCCCACGGTTGTGCTGCTCGAATCATTCCTCGGTTTTCTCGGCTTCGCGGTGAAGCCGCCGCTGATCTCCTGGGGGCTGATGCTGCAGGACACCGCGACCTACTCCGTCATCGGCACTTATCCGTGGATCCTGTCGCCCGTCGGTTTCGTGCTGGTCACCGTCTTTGCCTTCAACGCGCTGGGCGACGGGCTGCGCGACGCCGTCGATCCTTATTGAGGTGGCTGGGATGACGCTCGCGCTCGCCGAACCCTTCGCACCGTCCGTCCGGCACGACCATGACGGACGCCAGGGAGAACCCGTGATCGATGCCCGCAACATCGAGGTCGCCTTCAAGGTCGAGCACGGCACGGTCGAGGCGGTCAAGGACGTCTCGTTCCAGCTCTATCGCGGCGAGACGATTGCCATCGTCGGCGAATCCGGTTCCGGCAAATCGGTGACGGCGCGCACCGTCATGGGATTGCTGTCCCGGCGCGCCACCGTGTCGCCGAGATCGACCGTCTGTTATGATGGGCAGAACATCCTGAAGTTCCCCGAGAGCGCCCGGCGCAAGCTGCGCGGCAACCGCATCTCGATGATCTTCCAGGAGCCGATGAGCTCGCTCAATCCAATCTACACGATCGGCAGCCAGATCGTCGAGGCGATCAGGGTTCATCGCAAGGTCGGCCGGCGGCAAGCCTGGGCACGGGCGCTCGAACTCCTGCAGCATGTCCAGATCCCGGATCCGGTCGCGCGGCTCAAGCAATATCCGCATCAGCTTTCGGGCGGCCAGCGCCAGCGCGTGATGATCGCCATGGCGCTGGCCAACGATCCCGACGTGCTCATCGCCGACGAGCCGACGACGGCGCTCGACGTCACCGTCCAGGCACAGATCCTGAACCTGATCCGCAATCTGCAGAAAGAGCTGCGTATGGCGGTGATCCTGATCACCCATGACCTCACGGTCGTGCGCAAATTCTCCGACTACGTCTATGTCATGCAGCATGGAGAAATGCGCGAACACAACGTCACCGAACGTCTGTTCTCCGATCCCCAGCATCCTTATACGCAACGACTGCTTGCCTCCGAACCGCGCGGGCGGCCACAGCCGCTGCCGGAGGGCTCCGGCACCATTCTCGAAGCGAACGGGGTGCGCGTCTGCTTCATGCTGCGCCACGGCACTTTCCTCAAACCGGACTGGCGCGAGCTGGTCGCCGTCGACGATCTCGATCTCAAGCTTTGTCGCCACGAAACACTGGGGCTGGTCGGCGAATCCGGCTCCGGCAAGACCACTTTTGGCCAGGCGCTGCTGAGGCTGATCGATGCCAAGCGCGGTGAGATCCGTTTCGACGGCCAGCCTATCGAAGGTCTGTCTCGCAATGAGATGCGGCCGCTGCGGTCGCGCATGCAGATCGTCTTCCAGGATCCCTTCTCCTCGCTCAACCCGCGTATGACGATCGGGCAGATCATCGAGGAAGGGCTGGTCGTCAACAGCATCGGGGCGACGCAGCGCGAGCGGGTCGAGCGCGTGCGCGAGGCGCTGGTCAGCGCCGGCATGCCCGGCGACATTCTCTCACGGTTCCCCCACGAATTCTCCGGCGGCCAGCGCCAGCGCATCGCCATCGCCCGAGCCATCGCATTGGAACCCGAATTCATCCTGCTCGACGAGCCGACTTCGGCGCTGGACCTCTCCGTCCAGGCGCAGATCATCGATCTCTTGCGCAAGCTGCAGGACGAGCGCGGCTTGAGCTATCTCTTCATCTCGCACGACCTCAAGGTGGTTCGCGCTCTGTGCCACCGCGTCATCGTCATGCAGCACGGCAAGATCGTCGAGCAGGGGCCTGTCGACGAGGTCCTCACCAATCCCAAGACCGCCTACACCGAACGGCTCGTCCGGGCCGCTTTCGACGTGGCCTGAACACATGCCGGAGGTTAGCGTGGCAAGAAATCCCAGGATCACTTTCATCGGCGCCGGCTCGACCGTGTTCATGAAGAACATCGTCGGCGACGTGCTGCAGCGGCCGGCGCTTTCGGGCGCGACGATCGCGCTGATGGACATCGATCCGCAGCGCCTGGAAGAGAGTGCCGTCGTCGTCAACAAGCTGATCGCGACGCTCGGCGTGAAGGCGAAAGCGGAGACCTATTCCGACCAGCGCAAGGCGCTGGCCGGCGCCGACTTCGTCGTCGTCGCCTTCCAGATCGGCGGCTACGAGCCCTGCACCGTCACCGACTTCGAAGTGCCGAAGAAATATGGCCTGCGCCAGACGATTGCCGATACGCTCGGCGTCGGCGGCATCATGCGAGGCTTGAGGACCGTGCCGCATCTGTGGAAGATCTGCGAGGACATGCTCGCCGTCTGCCCCGAAGCGATCATGCTGCAATACGTCAACCCGATGGCGATCAACACCTGGGCGATATCGGAGAGATATCCAGAGATCAGGCAGGTCGGCCTCTGCCACTCGGTGCAGGGCACCGCGATGGAACTGGCGCACGATCTCGATCTTTCCTACGAGGACATCCGCTATCGCTCGGCCGGCATCAACCACATGGCCTTCTACCTGAAGTTCGAGCATCGCCAGCCCGACGGCTCCTACCGCGACCTCTACCCAGATCTCCTGCGCGCCTATCGCGAGGGCCGCGCGCCCAAGCCCGGCTGGAATCCGCGCTGCCCCAACAAGGTGCGTTACGAAATGCTGACCCGGCTCGGTTATTTCGTCACCGAAAGCTCCGAGCATTTCGCCGAATACACGCCCTATTTCATCAAGAGCGGCCGTCCCGACCTGATCGAGAAATATGGCATTCCGCTGGATGAATATCCCAAGCGCTGCATCGAGCAGATCGAGCGTTGGCGGGGGCAGGCGGAAGCCTACCGCTCGGCCGAGCGCATCGAGGTCGAGCAGTCGAAGGAATATGCCTCCTCGATCATGAATTCCGTCTGGACCGGCGAGCCATCGGTGATCTACGGCAATGTCCGAAACAATGGCTGCATCACCTCGCTGCCCCGCGAATGCGCCGCCGAGGTGCCGTGCCTGGTCGACGCCTCCGGCATCCAGCCGACTTACATCGGCGATCTGCCGCCGCAATTGACGGCGCTGATCCGCACCAACATCAACGTGCAGGAACTGACGGTGCGGGCGCTGATGAGCGAGGACCGGGAACACATCTATCATGCGGCGATGATGGATCCGCACACGGCAGCCGAGCTCGATCTCGACCAGATCTGGTCACTGGTGGATGAGCTTCTTGCCGCTCACGGCGACTGGCTGCCGGCCTGGGCGCGGACAAGCCGCAAGACTGAAGCTGCCTGATGGGCTCGGTCTCTCATTTCGGCTCGTCGGCGTCTGGTTCTTCCTCGTCGTCGCGGGCTTTGATGACATAGGCGCCCTTCAGCCAGCGGTTGAGGTCGATGTCCTTGCAGCGCTTCGAGCAGAACGGATAGGTCTCGCGCGCCGAAGGCTTGCCGCATTCGGGGCAGGGGCGCTTTGGCCGCAGCGGCGTCACCTTGTCGTCCGAGCTCATGGCCGCGCCGTGGACCAGTTTTGATGGACTTTGAAGCCTTCGCCCGAAAGCAACGCGACGGTCTCGTAAAGCGGCAAGCCGACCACATTGGTGTAGGAGCCGACCAGCTTGACGACGAAAGCGCCCGCAAGCCCCTGTACGGCATAGCCGCCGGCCTTGCCGCGCCATTCCCCCGACGCGACATAGGCGTCGATCTCCTCGCGCGGCAGCCGCTTGAACCGCACCCGCGTCTCGACAAGCCGCTGGCGCAGTTTGCCGCCGGGCGTGATCAGGCAGATGCCGGAATAGACCCGGTGCGAACGCCCCGACAGCAATCCGAGACAGTTGGCGGCATCGTCGAGCGTCTCGGCCTTGGGCAGGATGCGCCGCCCGACGGCGACCACCGTGTCGGCGGCCAGCACCAAGGCCGGCGCGTAGTCGGTTTCCGACTTCAGCGAGGCGAACGCCTTTTCGGCCTTTTCCTTCGAAAGCCTTTTGGCCAGCGAGCGCGGATGCTCGGCACGCAGCGGCGCCTCGTCGATGTCGGCAGGCAGTATGCGGTCCGGCTCGATGCCGGCCTGCTGCAACAGTTCGATGCGGCGCGGCGAACCCGAGGCAAGCACCAGCTTCAGCAAAATGCTCATCGCGGACCAGTCGGCCTTGATCTTACTTGAAACGATAGGTGATGCGGCCCTTGGTCAGGTCGTAAGGCGTCATCTCGACCAGAACCTTGTCGCCGGTCAGCACGCGGATGCGGTTCTTGCGCATGCGGCCGGCCGTATGGGCTATGATTTCGTGTTCGTTTTCGAGTTTCACCCGGAACATGGCGTTGGGCAGCAGTTCCGTGACGACACCCGGAAACTCGAGGACTTCTTCCTTCGGCATTCGATACCTTTGCTTGGATGGTTTCCCGGCGTTTAGAGCATGATGCCGAAAAGTGTGAAGCGGTTTTCGGACGACATCATGCTCTACTTCTTTGATCTGGAGTCGGATCCTGTCAGGTCGAAGAGACCCAATCGCATCCGACTCCAGCCGGAAATTCGGCGGAACCTATATGATAATCGTCGGCTTGTGAACACGCTTAATCCGTCGTGTTTTTTGCTTCCGGAAGCAAAAAACGTCGGCCTATGCGCAACTTCAGCCGTTCGCGCACATCGCGATAGGCCGCGATGATCTGCTCGCGCGTGCCGCCGGCGCCGGTAGGGTCCGGCGTCGGCCAGTATTCGACCTCGACGGCGAGCGAGCGGGTGAGCTCCAGCGCGGCATGGTGCGCCTCCGGCGCGAGCGTGACGATGAGATCGAAATAGTCGTCTTCCAGCTCGTCCATCGTCCTTGGGTGGCGCTCGCCCAGCGACAGGCCTTCCTCGGCAAGCACGGCATCGACGAACGGGTCACGCTCGCCGCTGCGCACGCCCGCCGAGGCGACGAAGGTGGTGGCCGGCAGCATGCGCCGCGCCAACAGCTCGGCCATCGGCGAGCGCACGGCATTCATGCCGCACAGGAACAGGATCGAACGGGGCGGCGCGCCGGCGGTCAGGGGTTAACCCCGCCAATGGAGCACGCAGACCAGCGTGAACAGCCGGCGCGCCGTGTCGAAATCGATGTCGATCTTGCCGGCGAGCCGGTCCATCAACGTCTGCGAACCTTCGTTGTGCAGGCCGCGGCGACCCATGTCGATCGCCTCGATATGGCTCGGCGTCGAGGAGCGAATGGCGTCGTAATAGCTTTCGCAGATCAGGTAGTAGTCCTTGACGATGCGCCTGAGCGGCGTCAGCGACAGGATATGGGTGACCACGGCGGAACCGTCGTCGCGCGTCACGGCGAAAACCAGGCGGGACTCGGCCAGCGACAGCTTCAGCCGGTAGGGGCCGGCGCCGCTGTCGTTGACCGGCTGAAAACTGTTCTCCTCGATCAGGTCGAAGATCGCCACCGCGCGTTCGTGCTCGACGTCCGGCGTCGAACGGCCGATCGATTCATCGAGTTCGACATCGATCAGCCTCGCACGGGTTTGATCGGAGCCCGACATGGCGCCTACATGTTCAGCCGGATAGCGACGGAGCGTCCATGCGCGTCGAGCCCTTCCGCCTTGGCCAGCGCGATCGCGGCGGGCGCCAGCGCCCGCAATTGCTCGGGCCCGAGCTTCAGGATCGAGGTGCGCTTGACGAAATCGAGTACCGAAAGGCCTGACGAGAAACGCGCCGAGCGCGCCGTCGGCAGCACGTGGTTGGAACCGCCGACATAGTCGCCGATGGCTTCGGGCGTATGGCGGCCGAGAAACACGGCACCGGCATTGTGCATCCGCGACAGGAAACCCTCGGCGTCGTCGATTGCCAGTTCGACATGCTCGGCCGCGATGCGGTCGACCAGCGGCAGCGCTGCCTCGATCGCCTCGACCTCGATCACCGCGCCGAAATCGCGCCAACTCGCCGCCGCCGTCTCCGCCCGCGGCAGGCCCGGCAACTGCCGTTCGACCGCCTCCGCCACCGCCTTGCCAAAGGCCGGATCGTCGGTGATCAGGATCGACTGCGCCGACGCGTCATGTTCGGCCTGGGCCAGGAGATCGGCGGCGATCCAGTCGGGATCATTGTCGCCATCGGCCACGACGAGCACTTCCGAGGGGCCGGCGATCATGTCGATGCCGACCGTGCCGAACACCTGGCGCTTGGCCGCCGCGACATAGGCATTGCCAGGGCCGACGATCTTGGCGACCGGCTTTATCGTCTCGGTGCCATAGGCCAGGGCAGCGATCGCCTGGGCGCCGCCGACGCGATAGATTTCCGGCACGCCGGCAAGGTCGGCCGCCACCAGCACGAGCGGATTGATGACGCCGCCCGGTGCCGGCACCACCATGACGATGCGCTCCACGCCGGCGACCTTGGCCGGTATGGCGTTCATCAGCACCGAGCTCGGATAGCTCGCAGTGCCGCCCGGCACGTAAAGCCCGACCGCCTCGACCGCGGTCCACCGCCAGCCGAGCTCGACGCCCGCGGCATCGGTAAAGCGGTCGTCCGTCGGCCGCTGCCGCTCGTGATAGGCGCGGATGCGGTCGCGCGCGAATTCGAGCGCCTCGATCGTCTGGTGGTCGCAAGCGGCATAGGCGCGGGCGATCTCGTCCTTCGACACGGCAATGCCGAGTTCCCTGAGGTCGGCCCGGTCGAAGCGTCTGGTAAAGTCGACGAGGGCGGCGTCGCCGTCGGCGCGCACGCGCGCGATGATCTGGCGCACGGCCGCGTCGACGTCGGCCGACACTTCCCTCTTGGTGGTGAGGAAAGCGGCGAAACGCTGTTCGAAATCGGCGTCGGACTGGCGAAGCGTGATGGCCATCGCTCAGGCCCTGTGCACGGGACGCGACGTGGCTTCCCACGCGCCGCCGACATCGGCAAGGCGGGCCTCGATGCATTCGACATCGAGCATGATCGCGCCGCCTCCTGAAAAGATCAGCTCGACGATACCGGCCGGCTTGCTGATCTCGATGAAGCTGATCGCCAGCAGCGACAGCACTTCGGCCGGCTTGTCGCGGGCAATGCCGCTGGTTTTGGCGCCCAGAACCCGATCGAAATGCAGCACGGCCTGGCGCCGCTCGTTATGCTGGCGAAAGAAGCCCGATTTGGCCTCCCAGACGAAACGGTTCATGGTCAGCACGAAACGCTTGGCCGCGGGAAGGTATTCAAGGTCCGAGACTTTCATCACGGCGTCCTGGACATGGGCGGATACGATGCTCAGGTCCTGGTCGTCGAGGGCGATAAGCTTGAGGCCGTTCATGCGGATTTCGCACCTGAAAATTGACTGTTCAGCCTTCTGTTAGAGCATGATCCCGAAAAGTGGAAACCGCTTTTCGGAAAAGATCATGCTCGAGCAGGAATCCGGAGGTCGTTCCGGTCCGCGCAGCCGTGAGGCGGGCCTAAGCCGAAATGCGCTCGATCACGGCGCCGCAACTGGACAGCTTTTCTTCCAGCCGCTCGAAGCCGCGGTCGAGATGATAGACGCGGTTGACCGTGGTTTCGCCTTCGGCCGCCAGGCCGGCGATGACCAGCGAAACGGAAGCGCGAAGGTCGGTCGCCATGACAGGCGCGCCCTTCAATTTCGGCACGCCCTCGACGATCGCCGTCTGGCCCGAAAGCGTGATGTGGGCGCCCAGGCGCGCCAGTTCCTGCACATGCATGAAGCGGTTTTCGAAGATGGTCTCGGTGATGCGCGACTTGCCCTTGGCCATGGTCATCAGCCCCATGAACTGCGCCTGCAGATCGGTCGGGAAGGCCGGGAAGGGCGCCGTCGTCACGTCGACCGGCGAAATGCCGGCGCCGTTGCGCTTGACGCGGATGCCGGAATTCGTCTGCGTGATCTCGGCGCCTGTCTGCGAGATCACGTCCAGCGCGGTCTGCAGCAGGTCGGAACGCGCGCCTTCGAGCACGACGTCGCCGCCGGTCATGGCGACGGCCATGGCATAGGTGCCGGTCTCGATGCGGTCCGGGATGACGCGCACGCGCGCGCCCGACAGCGCCTCGACGCCGTCGATGGTGATGGTCGGCGTGCCGGCGCCGGAAATCTTGGCGCCCATGGCATTGAGGCATTCGGCGAGGTTGACGATCTCGGGCTCGCAGGCGGCGTTTTCGAGCACCGTCTCGCCCTTGGCGAGCGACGCGGCCATCATGAGCACATGGGTGGCGCCGACCGACACTTTCGGAAAGACGTAACGGTTGCCGACGAGGCGGCCATTCCTGGTCTTGGCGATGACGTAGCCGGTGTCGACGTCGATGTCGGCGCCCAGCACCTGCAGGCCTTCCAGGAACAGGTCGACCGGCCGCGTGCCGATGGCGCAGCCGCCCGGCAACGACACCTTGGCCTCGCCCATGCGGGCCAGCAGCGGGCCGATGACCCAGAACGAAGCGCGCATCTTCGACACCAGCTCGTAAGGGGCCGTCGTGTCGACGATGTTGCGGGCGGAGAAATTGATGGTGCGCGAATAGCCTTCATTCTGCTTTTCGCGGC
Source organism: Mesorhizobium sp. CA13 (assembly GCF_020165235.1). Classification (NCBI taxonomy): domain Bacteria; kingdom Pseudomonadati; phylum Pseudomonadota; class Alphaproteobacteria; order Hyphomicrobiales; family Phyllobacteriaceae; genus Mesorhizobium; species Mesorhizobium sp. CA13. The sequence goes on from NZ_JAIUHS010000021.1 coordinate 44,192, forward strand.
GTCCGTTGACCGAATAGTCGACGCCGTGATTGCCCAGGATGCGGATCAGCTGCTCGACATCGGCCAGATGCGGCACGTTTTCGAGCGTCAGCGTGTCGTCAGTCAGAAGGGACGCGATCATCAGCGGCAGGGCGGCGTTTTTCGCGCCCGAGATCGGAATGCTTCCGGCGAGCTTGTTGCCGCCGACAATTCTGATGCGATCCATGAAGACTATCCCCTCGGCCCCGAAAGCCGGTTTCAATCGTTTGAGTATCGGCCCGTCTAGACCATCGGCCAATCTGGTTCAAGAATTAGGCTGGTTCAAGAAATAGGATTTCCTGGCACCCGACCCAAGAGTGGCTGATTTGAGTTAATCTTTTTGTATTTCCTTCACCGCGCCGAGCCCGTCAGTCCGCTGGTCCGCGTCGCCCGCGCGCTGTTTGTCGGCGTCGCCGGTGCGCTGCTTGTCAGCGTCGCCGGTGCGCTGTTTGTCAGCGTCGCCCGCGCGCCGCGAGCGCGACTGCGCCTTGCGTTTCAGCAGATTCGCGCGCAACTGCTCGGCCAGCCGGTCCTTGCGGCCGGTGCCGCCCTTTTTCGGTGGAGTTGTCGTGTCGTTCATCGTCCCGTCCTAGCCGGCGGCCGGCCAGCCCGCTATTCAGGCATAACCAACATTGTGGCGCGGCCATGTCATCAGAACCTATCCGGCAAGGCTTTCACAGATGCATTGCACTTGGCCTTGCGCTTGCCGGTTCGATATGGCAGAAGCCCCGCCATCAGCGGCTGCGGTAGCTCAGTGGTAGAGCACTCCCTTGGTAAGGGAGAGGTCGAGAGTTCAATCCTCTCTCGCAGCACCAGCCTATCCCATTGAAATCGCTGAAGCCCTTGACATGCAAGGCTCTGTGTCCATTCTGACGTTACAAAAACCGTAACAAATGGGATGGACTTGATGGCTGGTCGCGTTCGAAATCTCCTAAACCGGGACGGCCGCTATTTTGCTCGGCTCGTCGTTCCGAAAGAGCTGCGTCCCTACATGGAAGGCAAGACGGAGCTGCGAACGGCCCTCGGGCCTGACTACCGGGCGGCGTTGAAGACACTCCCTGGGGCGGTCGCAGCCCTACAGAACAGGATAGCACTCGGCGAGCGCCGGGCAATCGATGCCGGCGAACGATCCATAACTACCGGGCGCTATCCGCTGTCTCCGCCCCAAATTGCGGTTCGCGATTACCAGGCGCAGCTGACCTTTGACGAAGAAATCCGAGCTAATCACCATCAATATGCGTCCTTTGACGTGGGCTATGATGAGGGGCTGCCCTTCCGCGAAGGCTATTCTGGAAAGCTGTCTGATGACCAGCTTGAACTGCTAGTGGGCGATCGAATCGAACGCTACCGAACTTTGGGCAATCACGCAGCGCCGAAGGGAAGCGCGGAATGGCGCCAGATCGCAAGAGCCCTTTGTGTTTCGAGCTATGAGGCATTGGCGAGGCGGGGCGAACGAAACGAGGGTGACTTCACAGGTAGCCCCTCGCATCCCCTGCTAACGACCGCCCAGCCCGCTGAGGATGAGCTTGAGCCCGTGTCGCTGAAGGGCCTGCTTATCGACTACCTTGATGAGCGCGCTGCCGACGGGAAGGGCAGAGAGGCCCGTAAGCGCTGGACGCCCGTTTTCGCCAACTTATCCAAGTTCATCGGCCACGACGACGCCCGCAAACTTACCAAGCAGAACCTGCTGGAGTGGAAAGATGCAAACCTGAAGGTGCTGGCGAGCAAGACCGTCAGTGACGTCTACTTGACCTCTGTTCGAACGATCTTGAAGTGGGCTGTCAACAACGATCGGCTCAAGACAAACGTCGCGGAGAACGTGCGGATCAAGGTTTCGAAAAAACAGCGTTCGCGCGAACAGGGCTTCACCACGGACGAGGCTGTTGCCGTTTTGAAGCTGGCTCGAGATTACCAGCCAAAACACTCCGATAATCCGCGGACGCGCGAAGCGCCCCAAACGACCGCAGCCAAACGGTGGTCGCCGATCTTGTGCGCGCACACGGGCGCTCGAATTGCCGAGATCACTCAGCTTCGGAAGCAGGACTTTCGCTATGAGAAGGGTGTCCCGGTGGTCCGGATTGCGCCGGACGCCGGTTCCGTCAAAGCTGGCAATTATCGCGATGTTCCATTGCACAAGCAGCTAGTGGAGCTGGGCTTTATGACCTTTGTGAATGCCGCTGCCGACGGTCCGCTCTTCTATCCAGCTTCCAAGAAGAAAGATGGGTCTCTGCCGGCCCGAACCGTCGCCGGTCGGGTAAGCCAGTGGTTGCAGGCGCAGAAAGTCATTCCCGAAGGCGTCAGCCCCAGTCATGGCTGGCGTCACCGGTTCAAAACAGTCGGCCGCGAAGTAGGCATTGCAGACCGGACGCTGGATGCAATCCAAGGTCATGCAGGACGCACCGCGGGTGACGACTATGGGGACGTGACCATCTCGGCGAAGGCTTCTGCGATTGGACAAATGCCACGATACGAATATTGAAAACGACGTTTCACCAAATCTTGAAACGGATACTTGAAGCGCATTTGCCGAGATTCCACTTGTCCCTGACAACAGGATTGTTGCAGCCACTGAGCGAAGGAGAACCATGTGGCGAACTTGTCCGAGAAGAAAGACGCCGAAATCGATCAGTGGATACGCAACCACGAACAAAAGCGTGCGACAGGTGCGCCACTTTACCTGCAATTGCTAGAGGAGCGAGCGCGGCGGAGTCAGGGAAAGGGTCACCTCAGCATCGACAAGTCTCTCGAATTGCTCTCCCAAGCGGCGATCGAGCAACGATGCGTCACCTATGGCGATCTAGCAAAGGCAAGCAACGTAGAATGGAGCCAAGCCCGACATCGCATGAGCGGTGCGAACGGACACCTCGATCGGCTCCTTGATGTCTGCCATGTTCGCAACTTACCCATGCTGCCTGCAATTTGCGTCAATGAGAGCGGTCGCGACACCGGAGAACTGGAAGCAAGCGCATTAGAGGGCTTTGCCGCTGGGGCCAGGCGGCTCGGCTTTGCAGTGGCGGACGCGCTTTCATTTCATCACCAAACGCGCGATGCCTGCTGGCAATGGGGCCGAGATCAATCGCGAACTGGCTGAGGCAATGTCGTTGGAGCTCCTAGCTAAGCAATCCATTTGTTTCCCGGCAGATCGGTGCACTGAAATGCCAGACAGCCGCGCCGCAGGATGAAAATTGGCAAGTTTTTCCCACCAAAACTTTCTTCAGTTGGCCTTTTCGCCCGGGAAATCGGCTTTCCGAGCATAGGGTGCACCGAATCAACGACTCTGGCGACCTAATAACTTGGTCAGTGTAGGCCTTGAACCGGAACCCTCACGAGGCCTCCCTCTGGCCCAGCTTCTCTAGGGCCATCGCTACTCGGCCATTCAGGGTCTCGTAGGCGAGAAGGCTACCTGAGGCCCCGCTACCGAGCCTGTTCAACGGGCGAATCTTGAGCCCCTTAGCTCGCAGGATCCGCTTGAGCGCAGGCCTGGCGGTTTGGGCTGCTGCCGGTTTCGTGGACACCGAGATAAGGTGTTTGACGGAACTGGAGAGTGGGAATGCAAAGAAGGAAGT
>NZ_JAIUHS010000022.1:0-44238 GCF_020165235.1 Mesorhizobium sp. CA13
ACCACCGCCACCGCCCTTCGCACGCGCGATGCCACCAAAAGCGGCGTATGCGATGCTTGCACCCAAGGCCGAAAGCAATACACGACGAGACGTAAACACTGTTCGATCCTCCTAGAATTTCTGTGAATTTTCGGCATTTGACAATCGAATGTGACAGGCACGCGACTTGCGCCCACAAGACGAGAGGGGTTCTTGAATGGCGCTAAGCTGATATTTAATTTATTCGCGCATTCGGCTTTATATGGACTTCACCAGTAGCCAACTGCGGACTTTCACAATTGACTCGAGAAGAACTTCAGTGCCAAAATCGGAGTCTCAACCTAGACTGCTTGGAGCGAGCTGCCGATAGTGAGCGTAGTGTCTCCGCCCCCGACCACAGTTCCTTTGGCGGGCTTGGGAACTGCGGGGCCCCCATCTCGCCGACACATTCAGTCTTCAACTTGAGCTTGGGGTTTGCGAGGAAATCAGCAACTACTTTCGACCCGCACGGGTCGGAATCTATGACATCGTGTCCGATCCCCCGAAAGACCACCACCTGGCCGAAAGGAAGGGTTTCCGCCGCGTGGTCCGCCCACGTTGTCGGCGTTGCCGGATCATATTCTCCTGACAACAGAAGAGTGGGTATGTCCGTGCGGCGCGGCTGCATCCGCGATGCTGATCCGTTCTCAAGCATCCAAAGAGGGCATGCCCAGGAGTAGTCGTTCAACTCAACCCATTTCGACCAGTATTTGTCCTGCTTGCCATTCAGATCGGGCAGATCGCTGTCGGAACAACTTACGGAGAAGTCCATACCTTGGGAGATCTCCAAGTCGTCAGCATCGAAAAGTATCTCCGCCAGGGGCCTGAAATCCTGTTTGTATGTCCTCTCGATCAGCTCCGGCAGGGTCAGGATCGCATCGCGATCGTATAAAATGCCGAATATAAGTTCGAGGAAATCTGCCCCTGAGACATATGTGTAGCGCGCCTCTTTATCTGTGCTGCGCAAGAGCAACGGCTGCCGATCAAGCTGTCTTGTAATAACCTGAACCGCATTTGATATCCCTTTCATGCATCTGTTCGCTGCCTCACAGTCTCGTTCCAGCATCTTTAGAGAACGGTCCAGGTTAGGTCCATCTTCGTTCAGATAATTGATGTCCAGTGGAACAACTGAATCCAGTATACTCGCCGAGATCCCTTCGGGGTGTCGGTTCATCACTTCCAGTGCAAGCCTGGTGCCATACGATACGCCATAGAGAACCCACTTTTCTATCCCCAGAGCCTTTCGAAGGTCATCAATATCCTCCGCATTCTCCTCAGTGTTGTAGGCATCAAGATCGATGCCCTTTGCGATCAACGCCGTCCTGCATGCAAGAACTTCATCTTTTTTGAGCTTGCCAAAGGTGGTTTCGACCTCAACGCTCGAGAGAATGGCGTTCCAATGATCGGGCTTGAAATATTGAGAACAGTCCAAGGCGGGAGCGGACTTTCCGATACCCCGCTGATCAGCAACGATTACTCGGCGTCCGATCATCCAGCTCTGGGCGCTGATGAATTCCCACCATCCATCGATGTCGTCGCTATTGGCAATGTCGGTAGGCTGCCCCGGTCCTCCTGTGAGAAACACTACCGGCTCGTGCCGCTCGCGGTCTGGTTCGAATACGACCAGGGACAGGACGACCTCGGTACCACCCGTCTTCTTCGATTTTCTGGTACATTCACGGTCCCACACGTCATTGCCCGATCCCGGGGAATTTCGAACCAACAGCTGGTTTTCTTGAACTCACCCGCAGTGAGCTCCCCACCCCCCAGGCAAATGAGGAACGCAGCTGACGTGACCACGAGAAGAAAACACCAACCTGGTTTGATGTACGCGCGTCTAAACACGGTAGACATCTCGCCCCTCATTTATAAGTAGATTAAAACTGCTCGATCACGGCTCGAATATTCCTCGCGCCGCCGACAAATCAGGAATAAAACGCCCGTAATCGCGACTTCGTTATTTATTCTATACGGAGAGTCTCTCTCCCCGGTATTGCCAAGGAACAATTCCGTATTTCAGGAAAACGGCTTGAAAAACCTATCCTGCATGCATCCTGACGAGCCTCTCCATTTCGTGTTCCCAAGCGATATTGGGTTACTCCAACACAAAATTGGAAACAAGCTCGACAAACCGGTGACTATATTAGCGCTTTTGATTGATTCGTGCGCGAGACAGTGGTCAGCACTGCGCTTATGTAAGCCGTGTTTTGCGCTACATTGCTCATCCGATTTTGCGCGGGTGCTCGCACCCTCCTCCTTATGGTGGATTCCCATTCTTTAGCATTAACGCATATAAAGACCGCGCTTCTGCACTCACGATGGGAACACAACCATGCGGAATCGAAAGTCACTTCAACTGGCGCTTTTGGCTTGTATATCGCTTTTTCTCACCGACGCCGCTTTAGCGAAAGATGCCTACAAGACACCCTGTAGAGCGGACGCCAAGCGGGTGTGCCACATGGACAACGAAGTTAAGGCGCAAGGCTGCCTTAAACAGCACCTCGGCGAACTCACGCCGGCTTGCAAGGCTTTCCTCACTAAACAATGAAATGACCGCGGGTCCCGTTGTCCCGCGTGCTCCGACTGCGGGTTACTCGCCGTGGGTCTCACGCGATGGCCCGATGAGCGAGGCGGACATCGTTCGCCCTGCCGGCATTCCGGTCCCATTCGCTCCAACCGGGCCCCAGCCACGGCCCGCCAGTTGAATGAATATGCGATTATGGCCGGATTGACGAAGAGTATCAAAGGCCGGCGAGCGGCTGGCTTGTCTGTCCGCGGCCTGCCTCAGCCCACCCTGACCACAAAATGTTTCGTCACCGGCTCGATGATCTTCCAGGTTCCCTTGAAGTCGGCTTCCACCACGAAGGCGTCGCCGGGGCCGACTTCGACCGGCGTGCCGCCGTCGGGTGTGATGATGATGCGGCCCGCGATCATGTGCACGAACTCATAGTCGGTGTAGGTGGCGTGATAGGTACCGGGCGACGCCCGCCAGGTTCCTGAGATCACCTTGCCGTCCGCGGTCGTGTGCTGGACGGTGGTTTGCATGGTCGGCCGACCCTCGACTGCGATCCAGCCAGGCAGGTCGCCGGCTTCCGCGTGTTCGACGGTGCCGAATTTCAGGATCGTCTTGTTCGTCATCGCCGGAGCTCCGTTCTGCTTCGCTGTCGCACCGTCGGATAGCCGATGCGCATGGCATGGGCAATGCCGTCATGAGGACCAGGGCAACGCATCCGGGCTCACTGGCCCTTCGCCGGCGCGCTGTTTGACGGAGCACTGAACGAAAAAACCCGCCTGCTCGGCGGGTCACTGGCGCGACTCAGCACCATAGGCACTTTGTAGCATTAACTGCCTTCATAGTCAATGAAGCCGAGTTCGCGGTCTTGCACCAGGAACCAGGCGCGTCCGCGCCTGGGATGGGCGATTTGGCAATCCCTGCTGCCGTCAGTCTGAAATCCTCAGGGCTTGTGGCGCGCCGCGACGAGTTCCGCCTTGCGCCTTGCCGTTTCCATTCCCAGCCCGATGAAGGCGCGCGCGTGCTTGGCCAACGCCATGTTGTCCGTCCACAGATTGCGCCAGATGGCGGTCTTCTTCGACAGGTTCTCGTCGACGATCTCCGAGGAGAAGGATTCGAAGCTGAGATCGTCGGTATAGCCGATCGCCGTCAGCGCATCGAATATCGCGGCGAAGTCGATATTGCCGGTGCCGAGGAAACCGCGATGGCTCTCGCCGATATGGACATAGCCGATCTTGCCGGCGGCATGGCGGATGGCCAGCCCGACATCGGCCTCCTCTATGTTCATGTGGAAGGTGTCGAGGTGGAGAAAGATGTTGTCGGAGCCGGTGTCCTCGATGAAGGCCAGCCCTTGCGCGGCGGTGTTGAGCAGATTGCTCTCGAAGCGGTTGACGATCTCGAGGTTGAGCGTGACGCCTGCCGCCTTCGCGATTTCGGCGACCCTGGCCAGCGTCCCGGCGCTGCGGTTCCACTGGTCTTGCGTCGGCGCCTCGGTCTGCAATCCGTGGCTGGTCGACAGGATTCCGGCGACCTTCTGGCCGCCGAGGTCGCGCGTCAGGGCGATGGTGTCGTTGAGGATCCCGACGCCGCGCGCGGCGACCGCCTTGTCGGCGCTCGAAATATCGCCGTCGGCCGGCAGGCCGATGCTGATCGCCACGCCGAGGCCGAGATCGGCGATGCGCTTGGCGAGCCCGCCAATATCGACATTGGCGGGGTCGAGATAGGAGAACTCGATCAGGTCGAAGCCAGCCTCCTTGGTGTTGGCCAGCGTGCGTTCGAGCTCGGCTTGCGTCGAACTCGCCGACCAGACGAAAGAGTGGATTCCGATGCGCGACATGATCGTCTCCGGTTTGCGGCGAGATATGGAGGGGGCGCGGCCGGGTCCACCGGCCGCGCCCGTGTCGGACTGATCAGCGGGCCGCGGTCCAGCCCTTGTAGTCCTTGAGATTCTCGGCAGTGATCAGCTTCGGATCGAGCAGCACCACCGGCTCCGCCGGCTTCTTGCCGGCAAGCACGTCGGCGGCCATCGTCAGCGACTGGCCGGCCATCACATAGGGGTCCTGCGAGGCTGAAGCCTTGATCATGGACTTGCCGGATGCCAGTTCCTTCTCGATGTCCGGCGCGCCGTCGACGGCGGTGAAGATGAATTCCGAGCGGTTGAGCTGCTTGGCGGCGAGCTCGGCGCCGATCGCCGTCGGATCGTTGATGGCGAACACCGCATCGATCTTGTCGAAACGGGTCAGCAGCGACTGGAACACCTTCAGGCCGCCGTCGCGCGAGCCTTCGGCGTTCTGGTCGTCGGACAGGATCTTGATGTCGGGATGCTGGGCAAGCACGTTCTTGCAGCCCTTGACGCGCTCCAGGATCGATGAAGACGCCGGACCGTTGAGAATGACGTAATTGCCCTTGCCGCCGGTTTGGTCGACCAGATATTGGCAGGCCTCCTCGCCGGCCTTGACATTGTTGGTCATCACGGTGACGTCGGCGCCTGGCGCGGAGACGTCGAAGGCCGCCACCACGATGCCTGCCGCCTGCGCCTTCTTCACCGCGGGCGCGATCGCCTTGGCATCGACGGCGTTGAGCATGATGACGTCGACGCCGGCAGCGATGAAGGAATCGACCTGCGAGACCTGCTTGTTCAAGTCGTAGTCGGCCGACACCGACGTCACCTCGACGTTCGGATTGATCTTCTTGGCCGCGTCCTCGATGCCCTTGATGGTGGCGACGAAGAAGGGGTTGCCGAGCAGGCCGACCGAGATGCCGACCTTGTTCAGGTCCTTGGCCGATGCTGGCGCAATGGCGACGGCCGCGAACGCGGCGCCGCAAAGCAGTTTGGCGATGGTCTTCATTACGCTTACTTCCTCCTGATGCCCCGCGCCTCTCACGGTGCGCTACACAAGCCGGTCTTTGATGCCGGCGACAAGGTCACTCACGTTCTTGCCCCTGCCTGGAGCCGGTAGCGGTCGAGGGCGACCGCCACGATGATGACCAATCCCTTGATGATGTACTGCCAGATGTCCGAGACGCCGGCCAGGATGAGCCCGTTGGACAGCACGGCGATGATCAGCCCGCCGATCAGCGTGCCCCAGATCGAGCCGACGCCGCCGACGAAGCTTGTGCCGCCCAGGATGACCGCGGCGATGGCGTCGAGTTCGTAGGACTGGCCGAGCTGCAGGCCGTTGGCGGCATAGAGCCTGGCCGCCGACATGGCGCCGCCGAGGCCTGCCAGCAGGCCGGACACGCCATAGACGAAGAGCAGCACCAGCGGCACCTTGATGCCGGTCAGCCGCGCCGCCTCGGCATTGCCGCCCACGGCATAGATCCAGGTGCCGAGCACGGTGCGCTTCAGCACCAGCCACGACACCACCACCACCGTCAGCGCGATGATGACCAGCCAGGGAACGCCGAACAGCGAGCCGTTGCCGATGAAGTCGAACGGCAGGTCGGAGTTGAACACGGTCGTGTCTTCACCAAGCAGGCGGGCGACGCCGCGCACGGCGGTGAGCGAGCCCAGCGTGACGATGAAGGGCGGCAGCCTGATATAGGCGATGAGCAGCCCGTTGATGACCCCGAAGCCGAGACCGACCAGGATGGCCGCCGGCACGCCGAGCAGGCCCCAGTCGGGCACCAGCGACACCAGCACCGCCACCATCGCGGAAGCGGCAAGGATCGAGCCGACCGACAGGTCGATGCCGCCGGTGAGGATGACGAAGGTCATGCCGGCCGCGAGCACGATGTTGATCGACGATTGCTGCGTGACGATCAACAGGTTGGTGCCGGTGAGAAAGCGCGGATTGATGAACTGGAAGCCGGCCGCCAGCAGCACCAGGACCGGCAGCATGCCGAGCGCGGCCAAAGCCGTGCGCAGCCGCCGGCTCCTGACTGCCGCCTGATCCACCGTCGTCGTCGCGGTCGTTCTGTCGGTCATTCCTTCGGTCCTTCTTGGGCCGCTCCCGTCGCAAGTTCCATGATCGCTTCCTGGCGAAGCGGCTCGCCCGGGGACGCCGTCACCTCGCCCGATATGGCGCCGTCGCGCATCACCAACACCCGATCGGCGACGCCGATCACCTCCGGCAGTTCGCTGGAGATCATCAGTATGGCGATGCCCCGGTTGGCGAGATCGTCGATCAGCCGGTAGATTTCCGATTTGGCGCCGACATCGACGCCGCGCGTCGGCTCGTCGAGGATGACGACTTTCGGCTCGGTCTCCAGCAGGCGAGCGAGCAGCACCTTCTGCTGATTGCCGCCCGACAGCGAACCGGCATTGGCCTGCGCCGAGCGGGTGCGTATCGAAAGATCGGCGACGGCTTTCGCAGCGCGCCTGTCGGCGGCGGCGAAGTCGCGGAATCCGCCGGCACGCGCGTCCCTGGCCAGCACGCCCATGTTGATGTTGTCGGAAATAGACATGTCGAGGAACAGGCCGAGTTCCTTGCGGTCCTCGGTGAGGTAGGCGATGCCGGCATCGAGCGCCTCGCGCGGCGAGCCGATGGCGATCGGCTTGCCGTCGAGCTCCAACGTGCCGGCGCTGCGCCGGTCGGCGCCGAAGATAAGCCTGGCAAGTTCGGTGCGACCCGAGCCGACCAGGCCCGCCAGCGCCAGCACCTCGCCGTGATAGAGGTCGAAGGAGCAGTCCTTCAGCAGCCTGCCGTCGGACATGCCGCGCACCGACAGCGCCACGGCGCGTTTTTCGCCCGGCGGGCGGTGATCCTTCTTGTAGAACGCCGAGAGATCGCGGCCGACCATCATCGAAACGAGGCGCGAGGCGCTGAGGTCGGCGCGCTCCAGCGTGCCGACATAGCCGCTGTCGCGCAGCACGCTGACGCGGTCGGCGAGCTGGTAGACCTCTTCCATGCGATGGCTGATGTAGATGATGGCGATGCCTTGCGCCTTCAGCGTCGCGATCACCTCGAACAGCCGCTCGGTCTCGCGCGAGGTCAGCGACGTGGTCGGCTCGTCCATGACGATGATGCGCGCATTGGTCGACAGCGCCCGGGCGATCTCGACCAGTTGGCGTTCGCCGAGCGACAGGCCGGAAACCAGGGCACGCGCTGAAAAGGAAACGCCGAGCCGGCCGATGATCTCGGTTGCGCGCCGGTTGCACTGGTCGCGGTCGACGATGCCGAAACGGCGCGGTTCGTTGCCGAGGAAAATGTTCTGCGCCACCGTCAGATTGGGCGCCAACGACAGTTCCTGGTAGATCACCGCGACGCCGCTGGCGCGCGCCTTGATCGGATCGCCGGTCGCGGCGGGCATGCCATCGATCAGGATCTCGCCGCCGGGATCGGGACGATAGGCGCCCGAAAGCACCTTCATCAGCGTCGACTTGCCGGCGCCGTTCTCGCCCATCAACGCGTGCAGCTCGCCGGCCTGGACGGTAAGCGAAACATCCTGCAGGGCGCGGATCGCGCCGAACGTCTTCGAAATATGGCGCATTTCCAGCACCGGGTGGCGTTCTGCCCCCATGCCGGCTGCCTCAGTCTTGGCCCCCGCGCTCATCGGGCTGCGGCCTTGCCGGCGGTCCCGGCGACCAGATCGCGCCAGCCGTCGCGGCAGCCGGCGAGGTTGGTGAAGCGCGCTGCCTTCACCGGCTCCGGCGGCTCGGCGGCGAATTCACGCCCGACGCTTTCGAAAGCCAGAGCCGCCGCGCCCGTGGCGCTGCCTTCCAGCGAAGCGCCCTGCATGAAGGCCTGCTCCGGCCGCAACTGCGCCAGGAGGCTGGCGAGCAGGCCACCAGTGTTGAGCCCGCCGTCGACGATCACGGTGTTGCTGGAATGGATGAGGTCGAGGCAGAGGTCGAGCATCAACGCGACATAGAGCAGGGCCACGGCCGCACGCTCGCCGGCATCTGGCGTGCGTCCGACCAGCCGGCCCGAGCGGCTTGGCATCGGCCCGCCCGGCGCGAAGCTCGGCAGCGCCATCATGCCGGCATCGATCGCCCGCTGCACCGCCGCGCCATCGACCGGGCCTTGCCAGCCGGCGCTGATGGCGGCGAATTCGCGCCCGCCCATGAAACGGATGGTCGGCACCGGGCCGCCATCCACATCGACATTGACCAGCATGTCGCGATCGCGGTCGAGCGCCTCGAGCGGACAGTCGGGATTGAGCACGATCACCCAGGTGCCGGTCGAAACCACAGTCACCGGGCCCAGCCCCTGCCGCCGATAGGCGTGGAGCGCGGCATTCGAGTCGTGGACGCCGTTGTGGATGGCGAGCGGTCGCGCCGCGCTGCCGAAGCCCTGCTCGCCGATGACAGTACCGGCACGCGCGAAGGCCGGCATCTGGTGGCGCCACCCCTCGGCGTCGACCAGTGAGGAAAAATCGTGACGACGCGGGGCCCACAAATGCGAATGGCAGCCAAGATAGGACACTTCGCAAGCCGGCCTGCCGCCAAGGCGCCAGCTCCAATATTGCGGATAGCCAAGGATCCATTTCGCCGCCGCGAAAGCGTCGGGTGCGGCCTCCTGCAGCCACAGCATGTGGCGGCCATAATTGAAGCCCAGCGGCAGCCGCGGCGAGAACGTCTCGGCATAGTCCGGAATGCGGCGATCGATCCGCGCGGCGATTTCGGCCGGCGGCTCCTGCTCATAGTCGAGGATCGGATGCGTCAGCGCCGCGTCGTCCACCAGGGCGAAGGTGCAGCCATGGCCCGAAACCATCACTCCTTCCACGCCATGGTTTTCGATCGCAGCGGTGACGGCGCCGAGCGCCCAATCGTGGAGGTCGGCCTCATCGAGCACGTTGAAGCCGCCTTGGCGCCTCCATTTCGGCTGGGTCCGGCGCTCGTCGAGAATGCGTCCGTCCTGGCCGAAGACGAACAGCTTCGAATTGGTCTTGCCGAAGTCGAGCACCGCGACCTTCATGCGATGGCTCCCATGGAGGAAGCAATCCGCACCATGACGCCGGCATCCTCCAGCATGCGCGCGTCGGCATCGGAAAGACCGTCGTCGGTGACCAGCGTGCCGATACGCGACAGGGGCAGCGCGACGTTACGGGCCTGGATCGAGAGCTTGCGGCTGTCGGCCAGCACGACGATCTGGTCGGCGCACTGGCTGAGATCGACGATCGAGCGCACCAGCAGCGGGTGCGATTCCAGCAAGCCTTCCTGGCCGATGCCTTGCGCGCCGAGAAAGAACTTCGAAGCGTAGAAAGGTGCCGGATGGGTGAGCGAGTGAATGATCCCCGGCTCGCGGTGCAGGTCGCCGCCGGCAACGGTCAGGCTGCAATGGCCATGATCGCTCAGATAGGCCGCCAGCGGCATCGAGTTGGTGTAGAGCCGGATGTTGCGCTCGGCGAGCTTGACCCCGAGATGGAAACAGGTCGAGCCGCCATGCACGATGACCGCGTCGCCGTCGCGCACCATGGTCGCGGCGACATTGGCGATCTGCCGCTTGGCCTCGACCGCGAGATCGCGATTCTCGTCATAGGGCCGGGCATAGGCGACGCCGGCATGCGACGTGCCGTCGAGCGCCGAAACACCGCCATAAACCTTGCGCGCCTCGCCCGCCTCGTCGATCCGGTCGATGTCGCGCCGCACCGTCGCGGCCGAAACGCCGAGCCGCTCCTGCAGCTCCCGCACCGAGGCGAAGGGGCGATCGCGCAGGAGTTCGACGATCTGACGCTGGCGGCCGGAGTCGCTCAACTGTTTCCTCCAAAAACGCCGTTCTGCGACGGCAGTTGGTGTAACTTACTCAACATTAGCTCGATTGCAAGCCGCAACTGACGGTATTCGATCACGGTTGACGGAACTCACTCTTATCTGCGATATCAACCCCGTCGAATGCCCGACCACCGCATTCGACGGTTGGCGGATTGTTGGAGGAGAGGCTTGATGGCGACCCAGGCGGATGCGCAGGAATTGGCGGCGCTGCGGGCGCTTTCGGCCGCTATCGGACAGGATCCGCGTTTGACCCAGGCCGCCGGCGGCAACACGTCGCTGAAAGCCGGAGACACGCTGTGGATCAAGGCCTCCGGGACCTGGCTGAAAGACGCGCTCGCCGATGACATCATGGTGCCGGTGGCGATGGCGCCATTGCTCGAGGCGGTTGAACGACGCGATCCTGCCGCCGACCAGCCGCAGGCCTTCGCCATCGGCGCGCTCAACCCGCGCGGGCTGCGCCCCTCCATCGAGACCACGGTGCATGCCTTGATGCCGCAGCGCGTGGTCCTGCATGTCCACTGCGTCGACACCATTTCGCTTGCGGTGCAGGCCGATTGCGAGGTCCTGGCCGCGCGCCGGCTCGCGGGTATCCAATGGGCCTATGTTCCCTACCGGCGGCCGGGCCTGCCGCTGGCCCAGGGCATCTCCGAAAGGCTGCGGCCGGGCGTCGATGTCCTGATCCTGGGCAATCACGGCCTCGTCATCGCGGCCGAGACCGTTACCGGGGCCGAGGCGCTGTTGCGCCGTGTCACCGGGTTGCTGGCAAGGGCGCCGCGCGACGCAACCGCGCCCGACATCGCGGCACTGACCGCGCTTGCCGCAAACTCCGGCTACCGCTTGCCCGCGGATGTCGAGGCGCACGCGGTCGCCATCGATCCCGACAGCCGTCGCATGGCATCGGGCGGCAGCCTCTATCCCGACCATGTCATCTTCCTCGGCGAGGGCTCGGTGGTGGCTGAGCCCGGCGAGGACGTCGCCGCTGTCGTCGGGCGCCGCAGCGCCCAGCCCGCATCGATCCTGTTCCCCGGCCTCGGCGTCCTGATGCGCGCCAATGCCAGCGCCGGCGCCGACGCCATGCAGCGTTGCCTTGCCGACGTGACGGCGCGGGTCGATGTTACGGCGACGTTGAATTACCTTACCGAGGCGGAGAACGACGAACTCGTCAACTGGGACGCCGAGCAGTACCGCCAGAAGCTGAACGCCTCCGGTGGCTGACATGTCGCCCGTCGCCCGCTCGCCTCTCTCCGGTTGCCTCGTCGTCGGCGTCGATGTCGGCACCTCGGGCGCCCGCGCCGTGGCCATGCGCCCGGACTTTTCCATTGCCGGCCAAGCCGCCGTCCGCCTCGACGCCTTTGGTCAGGATCCGCGCAGCCCGGCGGCATGGTGGCAAGCGGTCCGGGCAGCGCTGGAGGAGTTGATTGCGGGCATCGACCGGACCACGGTCCGCGCCATCGCCGTGGATGGCACCTCGGGCACGTTGCTGCCGGTCGACGGTGCCGGACGGCCGCTCGCCGAACCGCTGATGTACAACGACAAGGTCGCCGACGACGACATACTGGCCGCGATCGCGCGCGAGGCGCCGGCGGGCAGCGCCGCGCACGGCGCGACCTCGGGCCTCGCCAAGGCGATTCACTTCCAGCATCTGCCGGGCGTGGCGGCGGTGCTGCATCAGGCGGACTGGATCGCCGGACAGTTCTCGGGCCGCTTCGACATCAGCGACGAGAACAACGCCTTGAAAACCGGCTACGATGTCGAGGCCCGCCGTTGGCCGGACTGGATCGCGGCGACCGGAATGCGCATGGATTTGCTGCCTGACGTCGTCGAGCCGGGCGACGTCACCGGCACGCTCACCGCGGCCATGGCGGATCTGTTCGGCTTGGCCCGCGACGTGATCGTCATTGCCGGCACGACCGATGGCTGCGCCTCTTTCCTGGCGACGGGTGCCGCGGGGGTCGGCGACGGGGTCACGGCGCTTGGATCCTCGCTTACCATCAAGATCCTGTCCGACCGGCCGATTTCGGCGCCGCAATACGGCATCTACAGCCATCGGCTGGGCAATGCCTGGCTGGCCGGCGGGGCCTCGAACTCCGGCGGCAAGGTGCTGGCGCAGCATTTTCCGCTCGCGCGCATCATCGAGCTCAGCGCCATGATCGACCCGGCGACCGAGACCGGCCTCGACTATTATCCGCTCGCCACATCGGGCGAACGGTTCCCGATCGCCGATCCGGCGCTCCCTCCGCGCCTCGCCCCGCGCCCGGCGGACGATGCCGACTATCTCAAGGCAATGTTCGAAGGCATGGCCGCGATCGAGGCGCTCGGCTATCGCCGGCTTGGCGAGCTCGGCGCGCCGGCGCTGACTTCGGTGCGCAGCGTCGGCGGCGGCGCGGCAAATCCGGCGTGGAGCGCGATCCGACAGCGCAAGCTCGGCGTCGCGTTCCTGCCCGCCCTTTCCGACGAGGCAGCCGCCGGCACCGCCAGGCTGGCGCTGAAGGGGGCAGACAGGGCAGGGTTGCTATCTCTGAAAGAGGCCGGGCCGCTATGAGTACCGCAATGGTCGAACGCCTCGACGGCATCGGGCCGCTGGTGGAGCGCTACCAGGTTTTCCTGCTCGACCAGTTCGGCGTGCTGCACGACGGCTCCGCCCCTTATCCAGGCGCGGTGGCAGCGTTGTCGGCACTGAAGCGCGCCGGAAAGACCGTGGTGCTGGTCTCCAACTCCGGCAGGCGCGCCAAGCCCAACGAAGACCGTTTGCTGAGGCTCGGCTTCGAGGCCGGAAGCTGGGATCATTTCGTTTCCTCCGGCGAGGTGGCGTGGCGATCCTTCCATGAAATGGCGGCGACCGGAGCGTTGCGGCCCGGCACGAACTGCCTGTTGATCAGCCGCGATAATGACCGCACAGCGATCGAGGGCCTGCCTTTTGTGTTGACCGGAGCCGGCGATACCGCGGACCTGGTACTGATCGCGGCCAGCGAGGGCGACCGCTACGACCTCGACCACTATCGCCGGCTGCTTGCGCCGGCGGCGGCGCGAAAGGTGCCATGCTTCTGCACCAATCCCGACAAGATCATGCTGACGGCGGTCGGGCCCCGCTTCGGGGCCGGCCGGCTGGCGGACCTTTATGAGAGCCTGGGCGGCAGCGTCACTCGCATCGGCAAGCCCGGTCCGGCGATTTTCGAGGCAGCACTGGCGTTGGCCGGTGCGCCCGACCGCCGCACTGTGGTCTGCGTCGGCGACAGCGTCGAGCATGACATCGCTGGCGGCAAGGGCGTCGACCTCGCCACCGCACTGGTTCTAAGCGGGATATTGGCGGACACGCCGGACCTTGCCGCAGTTTTCGACGAATACGGGGCCCAGCCGGACTACATCACGGGGTCCTTCAGCTTCCGTTGATCGCCTCGAGCATGCGCCTTGCGCTCTCTTCGTCGGTGATCAGGATCGTCGGCGCGATCAGGTTCATGGCGCCCAGCAGCGCCGCTGTCTTCTCTTCGCCGCCGGACGTGAGAATGCGGATCGGCGCCTTGCGCAGCCGATCGACCTCCACCGACATCACATGGCTGTTGACGGGATGATCGACCAGATCGCCATTGCGGTCGAAGAAATGGAACAGAAGGTCGCCAACGGCGCCACGCGCGACCAAGGCTTCGCGGTCCGCCTCCTTGAGAAAGCCGCCGCGAGAGAAGGTGGTGGCCGAAGCGATACCGCCGACGCTCAGCAGAACGGCATCGAGCACGTTGGCCATCTCAAAGACTTCCTGCAGGCCGCAACGCTCGACCAGCGCGATCTTGGTCTCGACGCTGTCTACGACGGCCGGCGTCGGGATCAGATAGCCGTCGCCCTGGAAGATTTGGGCGAAGCGCCAGGCGAACTCGGCCGGGTTGTAGCGGCGCACGACGCCCACACCGCCCAGCAGCGAAATCACCTTGAAGTCGGTGAGCGACTTGGCGCTGATGAAGGGCAGGCTCGAGAACAGCGTCTGACCCCAGCCGACGCCGACGCGCATGCCGGATTTCATCGTGTCGGACAGGAAAATCCCGGTCTTGGCGCTGATCGCGGGGATCGGATCGGCATTGGGCGCGGTCAGCGGCGCCACCAGCGCCTGCTTCAGGCCGAACGTGCGCTCCAGCGCGCGCTCCAGCCGCACGATCTCGGACAACTCGCTTTCGATGGTGATTTTCACCTCGTTGCGCGAACGTGCCTCCGCCAGCATGCGCACGATGGTGACGCGGCCGACGCCGAGCACGTCGGCGATCTCGTTCTGCGTCATCTGCTCGACGAAATACATCCAGGCGGCGCGGATCCTGAGGCGGTCCGTACGGCTCTCGTTGACGACC
Organism: Mesorhizobium sp. CA13; assembly: GCF_020165235.1. Classification (NCBI taxonomy): domain Bacteria; kingdom Pseudomonadati; phylum Pseudomonadota; class Alphaproteobacteria; order Hyphomicrobiales; family Phyllobacteriaceae; genus Mesorhizobium; species Mesorhizobium sp. CA13. The sequence goes on from NZ_JAIUHS010000022.1 coordinate 14,519, forward strand.
TGTTCGGGCGCCTCGGCCCCGCCGTTTTCGCTATCGCCCTGCCGTCGCCTGCCCAACTGTCTGTCTCCCCGCTCGGCAATGTAGGAGTCCCTCGCCGATTCTCCACGCTGGTTTAATATCGCCTATTGATCTACCAATCGATAGGAACAATGTAGGGTCAGCGGCCGGCTCTCGGCGGCCGAGGCCGGTAGACGTTTTCGAGGCGATTCGCGATGCTCCGACAAATCTCCAGGGATGTCCGCGTCAATTTGAAGGACCGGCTGCGCGACGTCCGCGACATCATTCGCCAGAGCCGCCACGACAGCGACAGCGATGCCAATCTCGTGCGGGAAGCAACCAGCCATTTGCCGCCGTTCCCGGGCAAAGGCATCGAAGGCCTGCTCGGCCATGCCGCCAGTGCCGTCGACGAAGCCTTGTCGATCGCCGAATCCTTTGTCCCGCATGAACGCCCGACGAAGATCGACGGAACGACCGTGAAAGGCCTTGGCACCTATTTCCCGGCCGGCAACGAGGAACGCCGGTCGAGCGCCGAGCGCGTCTTCCGGCGCGACATGTATTATCTGACCAGGACCGTCCTTGCCGCCCTGAAGATCGATAATGCCCGGATCCACGAGGCGGATTTCGCCGCCGTCCACGCCGCCATGCGAAAACGCCACGCCGGTCTGCTGGCAGCGATACCCGCCAGACCCGCCCCCGCTGCGCTGCCGGCCGTCGCCGCTGCCTGTGCGGCGCTGCTGGTCGAGTGCCTCAACCACCGTCCTGTCCGCTTTGTCGAAGCCGAACCGGAGGCGATCGGCGACCGGACGCTCGACATAGCCTGCCTGGCGCCTGTCGTCCTGGCCTGCGGCCTGGCCACCACGGCCAGCGACGGTGCGCCGGAGCCCGACATGCTGGAGATCGCGGTTCTGGCGGCCGGCATCCGTCACGACCGCATCGTCAAGGCCTGTGCCAAGGCGAGCCCGGCCGATGAATTGATACCTGTCTTCGCCACCTTGCTTGCCCATCTGCCCTAGCTGCCGGTTCCGGTCGAGACTAGCGCCCGGCCGCCATGGCCGTGATGGTCTTCTTGGCGCGCTGGATCGAGGCCGGGCTCATCGAGAGCTCGGTCAGCCCCATCTCGAGAAAGGCCGGGATGAGGTCCGGGCGGCCGGCCGCCTCGCCGCACATGCCCACCATGATGCCGGCGGCCACGCCGGCCTTTGCCGTCAACTCGATGGCCGACATGACGGCCGGGTTGGCGACGTCGTTGAGCTTGGCCACGGTCGGGTTGAGCCGGTCGGCGGCCATGATGTACTGGGTCAGGTCGTTGGTGCCGATCGAGAAGAACGACACTTCTTTCGCCAGCGCCGGCGCGATCAGCACGGCGGCCGGCGTTTCGATCATCACGCCGAGATCGAACGCCGCATGCAGCACGCCTTGCACCTTCAGTTCCGCCGCGCATTCGGCAACCAGGACCCGCGTCTGCCGCACCTCAGATATGTCGGAGACCATCGGCAACATCACCTTGATGTTGCCGTGCACGGCTGCCCTGAGCAGCGCCCGCAGCTGGCGCTTGAAGATGTCGGGCCGATCGAGGCACATGCGGATGCCGCGCCAGCCGAGGAAGGGATTTTCCTCGTCGGGAAATTCGATGCCGGCGATCGGCTTGTCACCGCCTATGTCGAGCGTGCGCACGATGACGGGATAGGGCGCGAATGCCTTGGCCAGCGCCGCATAGGTCTCGGCCTGCATGTCCTCGGAGGGCAGATGCATATGGCGCATGAACAGAAGCTCAGTGCGGAACAGGCCGACGCCCATGGCGCCGGCTTCCTGCGCAGCCTCGATTTCCTCCAGAGAGCCGATATTGGCGGCGACCTCGATGACCCTGCCGTCCGCGAGTTTTGGCGTCACGGTCTTGAACACGGCCAGTCCGGCACGCTCCTTGGCGGCCGCCTCGACGCGGGCGGCGAAATCCGCGCGGGTCGCCGCATCGGGGTCGACGATCACCTGCCCGCCATTGCCGTCCACGGCCACCTCGCGCGCGCCGCGCAAGGCATTGACCTGGTCGCCAAGGCCCAGCACTGCCGGAATGCCGTGCGAACGTGCAATGATGGCGATGTGCGAGGTGGCCCCGCCATGGCCGCACACCACCCCGCCGATGCGCTTCAGCGGCGCCCGCGCCAGGTCCCAGGCGCCTATGTCGTCGGCGATCAGGATGGCGCCTTCGGGAATATTTTCGAGGCTGGCGTCATCCTGGCCGAGCAGCGCCAGACAGATCTGTCGTCCGACCGCATGCACGTCGTCGGCGCGCGCGTTGAGATAGTGATCGTCGACCGCGCTGAAATCGGCGGCAATGGTGGAGGCGGCTGTGATAACGGCCGAGACGGCGTCATTGCCGCTTTTGATCGCCTTCTCGGCCTCGCCGGTCAGGCTGTCGTCGGCGGCGATGTCCCGCAACGCCGCGATGATGCCGCGATCTCCGGCGGACAGGGTGTCCTGCGCCAGCGCCTTGTCCATGCGCGCCTGAACGGCGGCGACGGCGGCGCGGAACCTGTCGATCTCGCCGGCGATCTCCTCCGCCTGCAGCATGCGGCCCTGTCCAGCGATGTCAGGCGGAAAATGCGCGAAGGCAGGCCCGATGGCGACGCCTTCGCTCGCCGCGACGCCGCGCAAACCGGCCACGCCTGAAACAGCCGGTACGGGTTCGGACGCCGGCACAGTGTCCTCGCCCGTATTGGCGGCCGGTTGCGGATCGTCTTCGTCGAGACCTGCCTTCGGATTCTCGAGATAGCCGATCAGCGCCTCGATCGCTTCGATGGCGTCCGCGCCATTCGCCCGCACGGTGACTTCCTGGTTTTCCTTCACCGCCAGCAGCATCAGCTTGACCGAGCTCTTGGCGCTGACCGCCTTGCCGTCCTTGACCAACTCGACATCGGATTCGAAACCCTTGGCAAGCTTGACGAAGCGCGTGGCGGGGCGGGCGTGCAAACCTTCATGCACTCTGACGATGGTCGAGCGTTCCATGGCAAATACTCTGTTGTGGCGCCGCGCCGACATGGGTCGCGGCGCGAATGCTTCAGGCGGCGATGGTGATGATCGCGTCTGTCTTCAGGGCGGCCACGAGCGCTTGGGTGTCGACCTGCGAAGCGCAGATCTCGCCCGGCCGCTCGGCCTCGGTGGCGCCATTGAACGAGATGACGACATGCCCCATCTCGAGCACCTTGCTCCAGGCGCTGGAGCCGACCGCCGTGATTGTAGCGGAAACAGGTCCAAGGGTGATCGACGCGCCCTTCTGGGGCGCGCCTTCGCTGGGCCCGAGTTCCGTCTTGTGGAGCACGGAAACCTCGGCAAGCTCCGGCGGCGAGCCATCCGCGAACAGGATGAGCACGCCCCCTTCGGCAAGATCCACCACTTCAGGCCCGATGGAAGTGACCCGTGTTCTCAGCAGAACCGTCATGTGGCGAACCTCATTTCTACTTTCCTCGAGGGGTTCATCGACACAATGAACCCCTCTATCTCCTTGTTTTGGCGCAATTCCCAAGGGAAAGCGCTACGCGCTTTTCCCGGAAAAACCGTTTCAGGCTTTCCCGGATTTTGCTTAGAACACGATCAGGCTGACGACCCAGGCGATCAGCACCGAGACCGGACCCATGATCTGGCGGCTGATGAGAACCGCCGGAACGCCGATTTCGATCGTCTTCGGCTTGGCTTCACCGAGCGCCAGGCCGACCGGCACAAAGTCGCAGCCCACCTGGGTGTTGTAGGCAAACAGCGCCGGCAGCGCCATCGCCGGCGAAATCGTGCCGTTGGCGATCTGCGGACCGATGATGGCGACGCCGATGACCTGCGCGATGACCGCACCCGGTCCCAGGATGGGGGACAGGAACGGCAGGCCGCAGATGGCCGAGATGATCAGCAGGCCGACGATGTTGTTGGCGAGCGGTCCCATCGGCTGGGCCAGCACGTCGCCGATGCCGGTGTACAGGATCAGGCCGATGAGCATGGTCACGAAGGCCATGAACGGCAGCACGTTGCGCACCACCTGGTCGATCGTGCGGCGACCGGCATTGAAGAAGATGCCGACCACGCGGCCCATGACGCGGCCGATCGAGCTGATCAGGCCGATCACCCCGCCTTCGCTCGGCAGCGGCTGTGGTGCCGCGGCCGCGGTGTTGTTACCTGGACTCATCGATGCTGCTCCCCCCGCAGTGGTGACCGCCTCGGATCCGTCCGCCATCGTGACATTGGCCGGCTTCACGCCCGAAACGTAGATGTCCTCGGTGATGAACTGGGCGAGCGGCCCAGCCTGGCCGACAGGCGTCAGGTTGACGGTCGGAATGCGCTTGCGCGGATAAACGCCGCAGCGTGCGGTGCCGCCGCAGTCGACGACGACGACCGCCATCTCGCTTTCGATCGGCGGCGCCTTGAAGCCGTCGACGGCCGTGGCGCCGGTCATGTCGGCGATGAGCTGTGCCACGGGATGGATGCCGCCTCCGGTGACGGAGACGATCTTGTCGCGCTGTGCGGTCGGCTCGATGACGAGCGGGCCGCCCCAGCCTGTGGAGCCCCGGGAGATCCTTACGGCTTTGTATGTCTTGGCCATGATGTCCTCCCCGCCCTTACAGCTCGACGCCCTGGCGGCGTGCCATGATGGCGGTGATGCGCTCGGTCAGCATGCCCTTGAGCAGGATGACGACGAGGCCGACGATGGCGTACCAGATCGCCACCTTGACGTGGTAGCCTCCGGCGACGACACCCCGCTTCTCCAGGTCAAGCAACGCAACCAGCATGCCGCCCCAGACGAAGTATTCGCCCGGGTTGATATGCGGGAACAGGCCGAGCGGCGGATGCACGTAGGAGACAGCCGCGTCATAGAAGGCGGGCTTGTGCTTTTCTTCCAGGAACGATCCGAAGGTGTAAGCCATCGGATTGGTGAGGAAGAACACCGCCAGCAGAGGCAGCAGCGTATAGCGGGTCAGCGCGATCCTGCCGGCGCCACGTGCCAGGCCGTGGACGCGCTCCTCGCCGACCAGTTCGGTGACGGCGTAGAAGGCGGTCATCAGCACCACCAGTGTCGGGATGATGCCGGTGACGAAGCCGGCGAACACTTCCCCGCCCTTCTGGAAGATGCCGATGAAGTATTTGCCGATTGCGGTCAGCCAGCCGAGTTGCTCTTCCTGCTGCACGTTTTTCAGCTGTTCCTTCAGCTGATCGGCGGTGACCGGGGCACTGTCGGTCTGCGCCTGCGCCAAGACCACGAGATGATCGGTGGCATGCTCGACGCCGAGCCTGCCGTGCCAGGCAGCATCCGAGACCATGGTGCCTGCAACATGCAGGTTATGCACGGCCATGTCGGCATGCTGCGCCAATAACGAAAATACAGACATTTCTCCTCCTTATGCCGCCCGCCGGTTGATCCCGGCCGGTGCGCGGCGTCCTCTAGGCCCTTGCTACGTTCAAGCCGGACAAGCCCGGCTTCTTCCCCGGCTCCGACCGTGCTTTGTCGATCTGTTCGATCGCCCGTTTCACGGCCTCGGCCACACCGGGTTCCCCCTCCCCCATGATCGCAGGGTTGGACCGGAGTCGATCGAGGGGAACACCCTCGAATTGTTGATGTCGCTTGAATTTGGTGAACACCGAGCGCCCGCTCATGACCATCATGCGGCGCACGATCAGGTCAGGCGTCACCACGACGAGCGCGATGGTGCCCTTGGCCAGCCGGCCGCGAAAATTGCCGGCCCCGACGAAGCCATCCTTGTACTGGTCGGTGACGCCCCGGAAGACGTCCGAATAGTGCCGCATCTGTAGCCAGACGCCGAGCGACTGCAGCGCCCACACAATAACCAGCAGAAGCAGTCCCCACTGCCAAATCGCCATTCGGTTCTCCTCCCGAAGCCTCCGTTGAACCGCATCTTGGACGGATGCGCGACAACAGCAAAGTGAGAACATTTGTTTCCGAGAATGTCAATATGTATGATATTGACCTCATCCACAGGGCCGTCGGCCGATTTCGGCGACGGCACGGTTGTGCTAGCCTGTCGTCAAACGGGATATGTGAAATGGAACTGCCCTTCAGGGATGAACTGGCCCTTATGCCCGACCTTCGCCATCGGTTGCGGCAGTTGCGCTGGTTCCGCGCCACATTTCGCGGCAGCGCCAAGGTGGTGTCCGACACATTCGGCGTGCGTTTTGAAATCGACGAAGCCCGGCTCACAAGGGCCTTTCTCGACTGGGTCGAGATCATGGAGGCGCAGAAGCGTTTCGCCGCGATCGACCGCGCCGACTTCATCGTCTTTGCCGCCGGTCTCGTGCTGCGCGAACTGATACGACAGGCGCCGGCCAGGGAAGTCTCCGGCCTCAGCCATCTCGTCGAGACCGAGCAGAATGCCGGCACGCTGGAAATCGTCCGCTTCTGGCCTGAGGGGTTCCTCTACACCAATTATTGCGTTTCGGTGATTTCGGCGATCTACGAGCAGGAATTCGGCTCAGCCCCAAGCATCGACAAATGCGCCGACGACCTGCGCACATGGTGGTCCTATCGCGAGAACGTGACCGAGATGCCGGCCTATGCCGTGGCTTTCCTCGACCGCTTCCTTGGCGCCGAACCGAACTGGATCACGCCGGACCGCGCGCAATCGCGGCAGGCCATGCAGCGCGCGCTTGGGTCGGCCCGGGCCAGCGATGCGCTACGCCAGCTTTGACGGCCAGGTTTTGGCGCCCGAACATCACGCTATTGAACATTTGACTTTTTGCCGGTAGCAAAGTGCAAAACTCCGGGGAGAAGCGCGTGGCGCGATCAAGACCTGTCATTTTCGATTGCGACGGCGTTCTCGTGGACAGCGAACCATTGGCCGCCAGGGCCTATGAGCGCGTCTATGAAAAGCACGGCATGCCCGGCGTCCACGGTGGCATCATCGCCCAGTGCATCGGCATGAAACAGTCTGACATCATCGTCAAAATCAGGGAATTGACCGGCCATCAGTTTCCGGCGGCGGCGGACGGCGACATCTGGACAGAGACCAGGGTGCTGTTTTCGCAGGAACTGAAGCCTACACCAGGAATCGCCGCGTTTCTGGAGGCGCTTGAGGGCGACCGCTGCGTTGCCTCCTCGTCCTCCGTCGAGCGCATAAACCACAGCCTGGCGGTAACCGCGCTGGCGCGGTTCTTCGGCGACGCGATCTACAGCTCCTCGATGGTCAAGAACGGCAAGCCCGCGCCGGACATTTTCCTGTTCGCCGCGGCAAAGATGGGCGCCAATCCGGCGGACTGCATCGTCATCGAGGATTCGCCTTTCGGCATCCAGGGCGCGGTTGCTGCCGGAATGACGGCGATCGGCTACACCGGCGGCGGTCACACCTATCCCGGGCACAGCGCGCGGCTGAAGGCGGCCGGCGCCGATTTCGTCTGCGCCGATTGGCAGGAAGTTGGCCGGCAACTGGCTGGGCTCGGTATTCCCGCCTACACTCTAGCGAGTGGGTAGTCCAAGGCGAACCCATTCGTCGGGCGGAATTACAGATCCGACACGCAAGCCAAAGGACAAAACCCTGGTCACATCGCTGTCGACCTCGCAGCGGAAGCCCAGATGGTACCATGTGCCCGTCGCGCGGAACGCGACATCGGGAGCGTTGAGAATATTGCCGGCCTTCAGCGGCACGCTTGGGATCAAGTCGGGGAAATAGGCGGCGTCCAGCAATTGCTGCTGCAATGCGCTGGCGCAAAGTTTGGCACCCCGCTGCGCGCGCGGCACGCCGCCCATCGAGGTCGTGGCCAGCGGATCGCCGGTAGCGTCTTGCGAATAGAGCTTGCGAACGCCCGGAAGCCCGCGCCGCGACGCGGCACTGGCGGCATCGGGGGAAGCTGGGCTTCGCGCGCTCTCGTTGGAGGACTTCGAGACCTTTGAAGAACTGGGTTTCGGCGCATTGGCGGGTTTTGGCGTCGGCTTTTCAGCCGATAGGGGAAGCTCGACCTCGGCGTCGCCGTCATCGGCGGCCAACGGCGGTGCCGCGGCCGTTTGCTTGTCGGCCTCGGGCAACTCTGCCGGCTTTTCGGTGGCCGCCGGCGCGCCAGACTTGGTCTCCGCAGGCTCAGGCGTCACGGGCGGCTTCGAGGCCTCCTCCTTGGCAGGCGCCGGCGAATTGTCTTGAGCGCTGGCTCCGTCCAGGGATTTCCTGGGGCCGGCGTCCTTGTCGCCGAACTGAAAGACAGGTCTCAGGGTCTCGATCGGTGGCGTCTTGCGCGATTGCTTCTCGGGCGGAGGCGGTTCTTCAGCCTTCGTTTCCGGCGGCTTCTCGGCTTTGGGCTCCTTTGGCGGCGGTGCGGGAGCAGGTTTCGGTTTTGGCTGGTCGGGCGGAGGCACGAGCGCGACATTTACCGGCTGGTCCTGCTGCGGCTCTTGGGCTGGCCTCGGCAGATTGTAGAACACCAGCGCTGCGAGGAGCGTATGCAGGATCAGCGATGCGGGCAACGCCCACAACAGATTCCGACGCCGCTCTCGTGCCTCGCCCTTCATGCTGACCGATGTGGAATGAAATGGTGGCGGCTTCAAGCGTAGGCATCGAATTGGCGAGATTTTGCCGCTGACAGCTTAGTGATGATCAGGCGTAGGCTGGTGCAGGATCTCGTCCAGAAACCGTCCGTCCAGCCGCGTTTCGCCAAACCAGTTCAACCGGTTGATGCTCACAAAGCCGGCATCGATCGCCTCGTTCTCGTCGCCCGGCTCACTTGCATGAGCGCGCCCGCGCGGGACGGTGATGACAGTGCGATCGCCGTCGCTCTCCAGGATTTCGGCCTTGCGGCCGATCTTGTCGCGGCCGATGCGCGGCTGCCGGATCCCGGCCGGCAGCGAAGCCGGCAGGTTGATGCTGAGCCAATGGCCGTCCGTCGCCCACTCTTCACGCGACCGCCAGAGCGAGGCGATCAACGCGCCGAGCCACTGGTCGTCGGCTTCGCTGAAGTCCGGATTCTTCACCCGGGAAAAGCCGATCGCCGGAATGCCCCAGAATGTCGCTTCGCGCGCAATGCCCAGCGTCCCGGAATAGGCAAGGTCCTCGGCGACGTTGCGCCCGTCATTGACGCCCGCCAGCACCAGGTCGGGCTTTTGGCCGCCCGCGAACAGCCAGGTCATCGCGCTCACCACGCAGTCGGCCGGAGTGCCGGAACACGAATACCAGCCGGGCTTGACGCGCCGCATCGTCAACGGCCGCGCGATCGTCAGCGATGCGCCCGCGGCGGTGCGCTTGCCGTCGGGTGCCACCACCCACAAATCGTCGCCCAGGCCGCCGGCCGCCTTGACCAGCCGGGCAAGGCCCGGCGCCTCGATGCCGTCATCGTTGCAGATCAGGATTCTCATATATTTTTTCCTTGCGGCACCGTGATGGTCTGGCCGGTGCGGCATTGCGGGCGCAGCGACGGAATATGGGCTTTCAGATCGTCGAGGAGTTCGCTCGCGCAGGAATGGCCGAGCGTCTCCGGGCGCCCTGCCTTCTCCCAGATATCGACATTCCCCGACAGTGTTGGGTGGGTGGGCATGCGCACCCAGTCCGCCCGGCCGGCTTTGTGGAGCAGATCGCCAGGGGAGCCGGATGGCAGATGCCCGGTGAGCAGCACCGGAAAGCCGGCCCGGTCGGCGCGCGGCAGCAGGCGGGACGAAGGCCCGGCCTCGCCCATGCCGTCATCGGCCAGCAAGGGTAGCGAGGGCAGCGGGTCGGCGTCGGTCCAGTCTGCGGCACTCCGCAGCCGCAAGCGCAGCATCTCGGATACGCCAGGCAGCAGCGCTGAAGTGGCGGCGATCTGCGCTTCGAGCGAAGCACGCATGCCGGCGTGGATGGCGAAGGGCCCCGGCAAGGCCGCGATCAATTCCAGCGACCGCCCCGACAGCGGCGTCGGCAGAAGGCATCCGTTCGAATGTCGCGCCACCCAGCCCGAAATGGCCTCGGCGCGCGCCGCACCCGGCACGGGATCGGCGCCATAGGAGGCGTCGAGAACGAGAAGATCGCATTGGGGGATCGCGTCCATGACGAAGACGTTGCTGTCCGGCACCACGTCGGCGGAATAGACGACGCGGTTTCTGCCATCGTCGACGGCAAACCAGACGCCGCCGACGACGTGTCCCGACCTCCCCGTCCTGACCGTGAGATTGCCGCTCTTCAGCATATCGCCGGGCTCGAAAATCTCGATGCGATCTCCCGGAAAGGGAAACCGCTTGAGATCCCCGGGATGGGCATAGCCGGCGAGCGTGGCCGGAGCCTCGGCACGGGTCTCGGCCGTCATGAAAATCGGACCGGCATAGCCGCGCGACAAGAGCCAACTCAGCGCGCCGACGTGATCCTCGTGCGCATGCGAGACAAACAGCGCGTCGATGTCGGCGATCGACCCGCCAAGCGCCGGATAGTACTCCGCTCCCGTGGCCCCGACCTTGATGCCGACATCGAGCAGGATGCGATCGTTTCCGCTGCGGACGGCAAGGCTGGTGCGGCCCTTTTCGCCGAAGCCGCCGGCGAGGTCCAGCATCATCACGACGCCGCCTCCGCCGGGATCAGCCAGCCGGACTTTATGCGCAGGCGCGCCTGGGCTCCGCTCTCCAGCACGACCGGGTCGGGCTGCTCGAAATGCAAGGTAAGATCAGGTCCCGCGGAAGGCGTAAATTCGATGCGCGCCGAGCCACCCTGGTAGATCACCCGCTTGACGAGGCCATCGAAGCCGGGGCCGTCCGGCGACACGTCGAGATCGGCCGACCGGCAGCAGATCCTTGCCCCAGCGCGCGGCCGCTCGCCTGCCCGGCAGCGGACGACCAGCTCGGTCCCGAGAACCCGGACCTTGCAATGACCGGCCTCTTCGGCGCTCAGCACGTCGGCCGGAAGCAGAATGCCCTGCGAAATGAAGGAGGCCACCATTTCATTCGCCGGCTCATGATAGAGCTCGCGCGGCGTCGCGAGTTGGACCAGGCGACCGTGATCCATCACCGCGATGCGATCGGCCAGCGCCATGGCCTCGGCCTGGTCGTGGGTGATGTAGACGATGGTCGTGCCGGTGCGCTTGTGGAAGGCGGCGAACTCGTCCTCCATCGAGGCCCTCAGATGCACGTCGAGGTTGGCGAGCGGCTCGTCGAACAATACCAGCGAGGGCGCCGCGACCAGGCAGCGCGCCAGCGCCACGCGCTGGCGCTGGCCGCCGGAGAGGTTGGCGGGCCTGCGGTCTCCCAGCCCCTGTAGATTGACCAGGGCCAGCGCATCGGCAACCTTCTGGCGGGCGACCGCCTTGTCCAGCTTTGCAACCTTGAGTGAATAGCCGATGTTCTCGGCGACCGTCATGTGCGGCCACAATGCGTAGTTCTGGAAGACGATGCCGACCCGCCGCTTCTCCGGCGGAACGCTGCCGCCTGCACCCGACACGACCTCCCTGCCGATACGGATTTCGCCCGACGTCACCTTCTCGAAGCCGGCGACAAGCCTGAGCAACGTCGTCTTGCCGCAGCCGGAAGGCCCGAGCACGGCAAGGAATTCGCCGTCGCCGACATCGATCGAAACGTCCTTGACCGCATCGAACTCGGCGAAGCTCTTGGTCACATGGTCCAGGGTCAATCGCGCCATGGCAGAACTCCGCTCGGAAGATGAGGGGCAAGCAGGTTGGTCACCAGCATCAGCACGAAGGTGACCGCGACCGTGATGACGGACATCGCCGCCGCGTAGTTGGAATCGCCGCCCTGTTCGAACGAGAACATCACCACGCCGATTGTCTCGGAACCCGACGACCACAGCAGCGCCGAGACCGTAAGCTCGCTGAGCGCCGTCATGAAGATCAGCAGGCCGCCGGCTATCGCTGCCGGCGCCACCAGCGGAAAAACAATGGTGCGCATGCGGGTGAACAGGCCGGCGCCCGCCACTTGTGCTGCCTCTTCCAGCGTCCGGTCGATCTGGTGGTAGCCGCTGATGGTCGGCCGCAAGGCCAGCACCAGGAATCGGGCGAGATAGGCGTAGAGAATGATCCAGACCGTATTGTAAAGCTGTATGCCGGTCAGCGGGATCGGCCGCAGGAACAAGAGCAGCGAGGCGATCGCCAGCACCACGCCGGGCAAGGCATAGGGCAGTTCGACCGAAAGATTGAGCAGCCGCACCCAGCGCTGCTTGCCCCAGGCAATGAGATAGCCGATCGGCACGGCGACGAGGACCGCGAAGAAGGCGGCGGCGATCGACAGCCAAAAGCTGTTGAAGAAGGCGCGGCTGGCGGCAGCGTGCTCGAACAGCACGAAACGGTAATTGTCGAGCGTCGCCGTCTTGGCGCTGAGCGCGATGCCGTAGCCGGGCACCAACGACGTCAGCACCAGCCCGAACAGCGGCAGGAACAGCACCAGCACGACCAGCAGCCACATGCCGGCCTGGACGATCGGACGCCAGCGGCCAAGCTCGTAGGGCTCGGCGGGCAGCGAGGTGGAGCTGATGCGGTAGTCGCGGCGCCGGCTCATGACCTCCTGGGCGATGATGCCGGCCATGGCGATGATGCCGATCAGCACCGACAGGAACGCCGTCTCGCCGAGCACGGCCGGCCCGCCGCCGGCCAGCTTCTGATAGATCAAGGTCGGCAGCACGAGATAATTGGCGGGAATGCCGAGAAAGGCGGGAATGCCGAAATTGCCGACGCAGGACACGAAGGCCAGTGCCGCTGCCGCCATGATCGACGGTGTCATCAGGGGTAGCACGATGGTGACGAGCACGGTGAACCAGCTCGCGCCGCCGGCCCGCGCCGCCTCGACCAGTTCGCGCGGCAGCTTGCGCAGGCCGGCGCGCACCAGCAGGAACACCAGCGGGCCGTACTGCACGCCGAGCAGCAGGATGATGCCCGACGTGGAATAGAGCGGGTTTTTGGTGCCGAGCGGCGGTGCGGCGCCGAACAGCTTGAGGAACGGGCTGGCCGGTCCGAACAGTTGCAGCCAGGCAAGCGCCGTAACCTGCGGCGCGATCATCAGCGGCATGACGTAGCAGAGCACCAGGGCGCCGCGGCCGCGTATATCGGTCAGCGTGATGAGCACCGCCACCAGCGTCCCCGACAGCACGGCAAGCACCGTGCCGCCTACGCCGACGACAAGCGTGTGCCAGGTGGCGATCCAGGTCGCCGGACTTCTCAGTCCGGCCTCCAGGGCCATCGTCGACACCGTGCCGCCGGGTGCCACGATCTCCTTGATGAGGCGCAGCATCGGCAGCAGGGAGAGCAGCACGATGACGACGGCTACCGCCGCCGTCAGGACCATTTCCTGGCCCCGGCTTTCCCTGATCGTTGATGGCATGGTTGCTTTCCTGAAATTCGACCAGCGGCAGCGGGATGCCGCCGAAGCGGCATCCGGCCGGATCGTCGAGACTTGTCAGCCGCCGAACAGTTCCGAGAACTTCGCCTTGTCGGCGTCGGTCTTGGCGACGATTGCCTTGGTGTCGAACGACATCACCTTGACCTTGACGCCTTCCGGCAGCCATTCGGGCCGGCCGACCGAGGCCCGTGCCGGCAGGTAGCCCATGGAAAGCGCCAGCTTCTGGCCCTCGTCCGAGAGAATGAAGTCGACGAACTTCTTGGCGCCGTCGACATTCTTGGCCGTCTTCATGATCGCGACCGGTTCGGTCACGGCCGGCACGCCTTCCGAGGGGAACACGAATTCCACCGGCGAGCCCTTCTTCTTGGCGTTCATCGCCATGAAGTCGACGAGGATGCCATAGGGCTTCTCGCCTGATGCCACGGACTTCAGCACCGCGCCATTGCCGCGCACGCTGACGGTGTTGTTGGCCTTCAGCTTCTGGAAGAAGTCCCATCCGTAATCGGCATCGCCGACGAAGCCCGAAAGCAGGTAGGCGGCGGCACCTGAATAGAGCGGGCTCGGCATGACGAGGCCATCGGCATAGGCCGGCTTGGCGAGGTCGGCCCAATGCTCGGGCTTTTGCGCCGCCGCGGTGTTGTAGACGATGCCGGTGGTGATCAGCTTGCTGCCGAAATAGGTCTTGTCGGCGTCGTAAGCATCCGGCTCGATGCCGTCGAGCTTTGCCTCGGGATAAGGCAGCAGCCGGCCGTCCTTCTTCAACAGCTCCATCGAGACCGCATCGGCGATCAACAGCACGTCGGCCTGCGGGCTGCCGGCGGCGAATTCGGCCGCCATCTTGGTGAGGATGTCGCTTGTTCCGGAACGATAGATTGCCACGTCGATGCCGGGCTGCGCCTTCTTGAAGGCCTCCACGGTCTTGGCCGCATCGGCTTCCGGCTGGGATGTGTAGAGCGTCAACGTTTCGGCACTTGCCATGCCGGCAAACAAAGTTGCCGCGAGCGCCAGCTGGCTGCCCAGCAGTTTGATGAATAGCGTCTTCATGAGACCTCCTGTCCTGTCTGTGCACGACCGGTCCGGCCCCCGGCCGGTTCCCTGTCTCTTCCTCCCTGCACGGCGCATATGACTGGTGGATGACACAGCGCGTGAGATATACAAAATATGTTCATATGTTCGATGTCAATTACAAATGAACAAAACTATGCAACAATCGACACGCCGGACATCCGGCGCCAGTTGACACGCGGCCGGCCTTTCTCCGAAGAGGCGATGCGGGGCCAAGGCTCATGAGGACGAAAAGCGATGCCTGTGGAAAAGACCAGACCGGCCCGCTCCGGATTGCCGATGGTGTCGTCGGATCTCAACGTCAAGACGGCGTGGCTCTATTATGTGGAGGGCTTCACGCAGGAGCAGATCGCCGAGAAGCTTGACGTCTCCAGGGTGAAGGTCATGCGCACGCTGGCCGCGTGCACAGCCGAGGGCATCGTCGTCACCATGATCAACGCGCCGACCGCCGAACAGGTGGCGCTCGAACGTGCACTCGAGAAGCGCTGGGGTCTCGACGCCGCCGTCGTCATCCCGACGCCTTCGGCGCAAGAGCACCTGGAGAAGGCGATCGGCCACGCCGTGGCGGCCTATCTCGGCGAGCAGATGCAGGACGGCATGACGCTGGCGATCGGCGGCGGCGCGACGCTGCATGCCAGCCTCGGCTTTCTCGCCCGCCGACACCTGAAGCACGCCTCGGTCGTGGCGCTCGTGGGCAGCCTGCCGCATTCGCAGTGGATCAATCCGTCGATCGTCGCCGCCAAGGTCGCTGACGTCTTCGAGGTCGACAGCTATCAGATCACCGCGCCGGTGACGGTCGACGACCCCTCGCTGCGTGACCTGCTATGGGCGCAGCCGACGCTGCAGGACGTGCGCCGGCGCGCTGCCGCCGCCGACATCGCGCTGCTCACCGTCGGCGACATGTCGCCGGACGCCACCATCTTCCGTCACGGCATCGTGCCGTCGTCGCTCATCGCGCCGTTGAGGGCAAAGGGCGCCGTCGCCAACATGCTGTGCTATTTCGTCGATGCCTCAGGCAGGCTGGTCGACCACGAAGTCAACGGCCGCGTCATGGCCATCGATCTCGATGTCGTCGGCCAGGTGCCGAATGTCGTGCTGGCCGCGGGCGGCAAGCGCAAGGTTGCCGCGATCCTGGCCGCGCTGAAGGCCGTCAGCACCAATGTGCTGATCACCGACAGCGATACGGCGACGGCGCTGCTGGCAAAGGCTGGCTGAGGCTGCTTTCAGTGCCGCTCAGATAAGGCCGCGTTCGCGCAAGAAATCCTCGACGCCGACATGGGTCATGGATTCGAATTCCGCGATCGCCTCGGCCACCCGTCTGCGTTGGGCCGCCAGCAGCGTGAACACCTGCTTCATCTCGCCGGAAACGCCGAAGCGGCCCCAGCGCTCCGCGATATGCGCCGGCAGGCCGATGTCGGCGCAGAACGCATCCAGGCTCTCATAGCCGAGATTCGCGACGAGTTGCTTGGTTTCGTCCGCCGACATACGCGGCTCGAAAGCGTGATCGTGCAGCCGCTGCGCCATCAGCTTGATGTCGGACGGAGACGCGCCCATCACCTTGCCGAACAGGGTCCTGACGTCGGATGGATCGAATGCGGGCATGCGGACCTCCCTTGATCACAGTCCACCTGAAACATGGGCGAAGGGTTCGCGCCTGACAAGTCGATTCTGTGGTGAGCCGGCGCATCATTCGACGCCGGTTCACATCAACGTGACCTACACCAGCATGCCCATCGGGTTCTCGATCAGCTTCTTGAAGGCGACCAGCAGTTCAGCGCCGAGCGCGCCGTCTACCGCACGGTGGTCGGTCGACAGCGTCACCGACATCACCGTGGCAATTTTGATCTCGCCGTTCTTGACCACCGCCCGCTCCTCGCCGGCGCCCACCGCCAGGATCGTCGCATGCGGCGGGTTGATGACGGCGGCAAAGTCCTTGATGCCGAACATGCCAAGGTTCGACACCGCCGTGGTGCCGCCTTGATACTCCTCCGGCTTCAGCTTGCGGCTGCGCGCGCGGCTGGCCAGGTCCTTCATCTCGTTGGAGATCACCGACAGCGTCTTTTCGTCCGCCTTGCGGATAATCGGCGTGATCAGGCCGCCGGGGATCGACACGGCGACGCCGACATCGGCATGCCTGTGCTTGACCATGGCGCTCTCGGTCCACGAGGCATTGGCATCCGGCACCGCCTTGAGGGCCATGGCCATCGCCTTGATCACCATGTCGTTGACCGACAGCTTGTAGGCGGGCGCCTCGCCCTTGTCGGTCTTCTTTACCGGTGCGGCCGCATTGAGCTGCGTGCGCAGCGACAGCAGCGCATCGAGTTCGCAGTCGAGCGTCAGGTAGAAATGCGGGATGGTGGTCTTGGCTTCGACCAGCCGCCGCGCAATGGTCTTGCGCATGTTGTCGTGCGGGACCAGTTCATAGGAGCCTTCCTCGAACAGGCGCAGCACCTGATCGTCCGACATCGGCTTTGGCGCTGGAGCCGATGCGATAGCGGCGGGAGCTTCAGGAGCCACCGCTGGGGCTTCCTTGGCGCCGCCCTTAGCGATCGCCGCGTCAATATCCACCTTGACCACGCGGCCATGCGGGCCGGTGCCGGCAATACTGGCGAGGACGAGGCCGGCTTCACGCGCCAGGCGCCGGGCTAACGGCGTTGCGCGCGCAACAGATGGCGATTGGCCGATCTCCCCCCTTGTGGGGGAGATGCCCGGCAGGGCAGAGGGGGGCGCCTCGCGCTGAGAGGACGGAGGGGCAGCGCCCCCCTCTGTCGACTTCGTCGACATCTCCCCCACGGGTGGAGAGATTGGCGCCTTGTCCTGCTTGGCCTCAGCAGCACCAATCCCATAGGCTTCATCATCGGCATAGATCCAGGCAACCGGTGCGCCGACGGGGATATCGACGCCCTCCTTGCCGGAGACATCGCGCAGGATGCCGCTGGCCGGCGCATCGATTTCCATCGCCGCCTTGTCGGTCTCGATCTCGAACAGCACGTCGCCCTTCTTGACCTGCTGGCCCTCGGTGGCAAACCATCGCGAAATCTGTCCGGTCGCCATGTCCATGTCGACCTTGGGGAGAATGACTTCGGTCGGCATCTCTCAGCGGACCCCTCTCACGAGGTCGCGCGCGGCGGTGATGATGTCGGGAACCTGCGGCACCGTCGCTTTCTCCAGCTCCGGATTGTAGGGGATCGGCGTCTCGGCGCCGCCCAGCCGCACGATCGGCGCGTCGAGATAGTCGAACGCCTCGCTCTCGGCGATCATCGCGCTGACCTCGGCGCCGATGCCGAGCGTCTTGACCGCTTCATAGACGCACATCAGCCGCGACGTCTTCTTGACGCTGTCGATGACGGTCTGCTTGTCCATCGGCCGGATGGTCCTGAGGTCGACGACCTCGACATCGATGCCTTCCGCCTCCAGCGCGGCCGCGGCGTCGAGCGCCTTCTGCACCATGATCGAGGTGGCGACGATGGTGAGATCGCGCCCCTCGCGGCGTATATCGGCCTTGCCGATCGGCACCGTATAGTAGCCTTCCGGAACCGGGCCCTTCATCTTGTAGAGCAGCTTGTGTTCGAAGATCATCACCGGATCGGGATCGGCGACGGCAGCCAAAAGCATGCCCTTGGCATCGTGCGGCGTCGCCGGCTGGATGACCTTCAGGCCCGGCACATGGCCGAGCCAGGCCTCGAGGCTCTGGCTGTGCTGCGCGGCGGCACCGGTGCCCGAACCGGCAGGAAAGCGCATCACGACGGGCACCGAAACCTCGCCGCCCAGCATGAAGCGCATCTTCGCCGCCTGGTTGACGATCTGCTCCATGGCGAGCGTGGCAAAGTCGGAGAACTGGAACTCGAAGATCGGCCGCATCCCGGTGAGGGCCGCACCCACCGCGACGCCCGCGCCGCCCAGTTCCGAGATCGGCGTGTCCATCACCCGGTCCGCGCCGTAGCGCTCGACCAGATCGCCGGTCACCTGGAAGGCGCCGCCATAGACGCCGATATCCTCGCCCATCAGGAAGACGCGTTCGTCCATGTCCATGGCGATCGACATGGCTTCCTGGATCGCTTGGGCGTAGCTCAGTTCACGCACCATCGCGTCCATCACACCTGCTCCGTATATACGTAATTTCCGGTCTCGCTGACATCGGGCGACGGGCTCGCCTTGGCGAACTCGATGCCGTCGGCGATTTCCTTGGCCACCGCGTCACGAATGGCCTCGATGCCCTTGTCGTCGATGAAGCCGAAATCGCGCAGTTCGCTTTCGAACAGGGTGATCGGATCGCGGTTCGACATCCAGTCCTCGATCTCCTCCTTGGTGCGATAGCGGTTGCGGTCGCTCTTGGAATGGCCGCGATGGCGGTAGGTCTTGGACTCGATCAGCGTCGGCCCCTCGCCCGCGCGGGCGCGCTCGACGGCTCTGTAGGACGCCTCGGCCACCTCCGAAAAAATGTTGCCGTTGACGATGACGCCGGGCATCGAATAGGCGGCGGCGCGCTCGGCGATGTTCTTGACCGCGGTCGAGCGGGCCGTCGACGTCGACATGCCGTAGCCATTGTTCTCGCACACGAAGATCACCGGCAGCTTCCAGATCGCCGCCATGTTGAGCGCCTCGTGGAAAGCGCCCTCATTGTTGGCACCGTCGCCGAAGAAGGAGACCACGACCTTGCCGGTCTTCATCATCTTGGAGGAGAGCGCCGCCCCGACGGCGATCGGAATGCCGCCGCCGACAATGCCGTTGGCGCCGAGATTGCCCTTGGCGACGTCGGCGATGTGCATCGAGCCGCCGCGGCCCTTGCAGTAGCCGGTGGTCTTGCCGAAGAACTCGGCGAACATGCGCTTGACCTCGGCGCCCTTGGCGATGCAGTGGCCATGGCCGCGATGCGTCGAGGTGATCTGGTCATCCTCGCCGAGCGGCATGCAGATGCCCATGGCGCTGGCTTCCTGGCCGATCGACAGATGCATAGTGCCGTGGATGAGGCCGCGCGTGTAGCTCTCCTCCGCGCCCTCTTCGAAGCGGCGGATGAGGTACATCTTGTAGAGCACCTCTCTGAGCTGCTCGGCGCTGTACTGGCGATAGACGAAGGGCAGGTTGGCGCGGCTGTCCGCGACGGCTTTGCTGGCTGCGGCCATGATCACGCCTCCACGGTTCCGTAGACGAGCTTGTCCTGGCGCGCGCGCAGTTCGGCGATCTTGGAACCCGGGGCCGGGGCGGCATTGGCGTAGGTGATGAGCTCGCCCTTCTTGATCGGCGCCGTCACCGAACCGCCCTGCAGCAGGCCACAGGGAATAGCCCTGGCGGCATGCGCTTCCGGCGCCGTCATGATCCAGGCACGGTAGCAATATTCGCCGATCGCATCGAGCTTCTCGCCCTGCTTCATGTCCTTCTTGGCCACGGCTGCGACTTCGGCCACCGGCTTTGCCAGCGGCACCATGTCGGCCTTGCCGTAGAGCACGACGCGGGCGCAGGTCAGCGGCACTTCGAGCGAGGTCAGATGGTAGGGCCGATGGAAGGTGAAGTACGGCCCCTTGCCCATCTTCAAATCTTCCATGCGCTCCGAAATGCGCGGATGCGACATGTCGGCGACGACGAACACGCCGGGCGCGACACCCTTGCCGATCGAGTAGTCGACGACGCCGACCTTCGACAGCACGCCGCCATCCTTCTGCGGCACCAGCACCTTGGACAATTCGCCGAGCGTCGCCGCCGGGCCGTGCATGCCGGCCTTGTCGGGCACCAGCCCAGTGGCATTGGCGATCGCCGCCATCTCGACCATGGTCTTGGAGCCGTCGACGAACTCGACCAGCATGCGCACATTCATGTGCCGGCGCTGGGCCTCTTCCTCGTAGTCGGGCGGCGTGGCATCGATGTTGAGCGGATTGTTCTTGCCCTTGCCGGCGGCGACGATCGGATGGCCCATCGCCGAGACGAACTCGATCAGTTCCATGCAGGAGGACGGCTCGTCGCCGGCGCCCAGCGAATAGGTGACGCCGAGCCGGTCGGCCTCGCTCTTCAGATAAGCGCCGATGGTGACGTCGGCCTCGACATTCATCATCACCAGATGCTTGCCGTGCTCCATGGCGCGCAAGCCGATCTCGGCGCCGACGGCGGGAACGCCGGTGGCGTCGATGACGACGTCGATCAGGTCATTGTTGATGACCAGGCTGGCGTCGTTGGTGACCGCCACCTTGCCGGCCTCCATGGCGGCCGTCATCGCCGAGGCGTTCGACACCTCGCGCGCATGCCCGGTTTCCTGGAAGGCGATATCCACGGCCTTGCTGGCCGCCGGCAGGTTCAGCTCGGAAATGGCGCCGATCTCGATGCCGGACATATGGGCGACGCGGGTGACGATGTCGGTTCCCATCTCGCCCGAACCGATCAGGCCGATGCGGATCGGCTTGCCCGACTTGGCCCGCACCTCGAGATCACGGGCAAGGCCCGTCAACGAAACATTGGAAGCCATATCGCTCATTCCTCCCGTAATGCTGCTATTCAATCACCTGACGGGGTATTGAACATCTGTATTTCTGTCAAGACTAATGTCCAGATTCGTAGCGCTTTTGCAGCAGTTCCCAGCATCGTCGGCGAGGTGGGAAAGCCAGCAAATCGGACAATCAAACGGCTCGCGACGGTTCGACGCATTCGGGCCCGGAAAAATCCGGGCTCAAGACGCACGTACGCGTCCCGAAGTCGAGGCGCTGGGCGTGTGACGGGAGAACGGGCATTCGCCTTGGCTAAGTGTTAGCCAACCGGAAAATCGTGAAAATGGATGATCACCTCATCCGCGTCGACCAAGATCACGGCGTAGGCGGCGGTTCGTGGCCGAGACTCCAGCTTTCCGAGAAATCGAGCGCAGCGTGCTGACCGGAATGCCGCGCCAGTTGCCGGCGATCAGCCGGTGGACATGTCCGATGAAGATGTGATTACCATGGCGTTGGAGTAGCTCTTGAAGGGCATCGGCGTCGGTCAGCCTGACCTCGTCGAGCACCGGCATGGGGATGCCGAATGGCGGGCGGTGCATAAACAGGAGGACCGACCGGTCCTGTGGCACTTGCAACCGCTTGCCGGCTCCCGAAGGCATTAGCCGGAAACAGGACGCCTCGCCTGGGCTTTATTGTGCCGTCCAGCCGCCGTCCATCGGCAAGGTCGCGCCAGTGATCTGCCTGGCTGAATCCGAGCACAGGAACAGCGCCAGGGCGGCAAGGTCCTCGACGGCGACGAATTCCTTTGTCGGCTGCGCTGCCAGAAGCACATCGCGCTTGACCTGTTCCTCGGTCATGCCGCGCGCCTTCATCGTGTCGGGGATCTGCTTCTCGACCAGCGGCGTCCAGACATAGCCGGGCGCGATCGCGTTGACGGTGATGCCCTCCTGCGCCACTTCCAGCGCCACCGTCTTGGTCAGGCCTGATATGCCGTGCTTGGCCGAGACATAGGCGGATTTGAACGGCGAGGCGACGAGCGCATGCGCCGAAGCCGTGTTGATGATGCGGCCCCATTTGCGGCTCTTCATGCCGGGCAGCGCCGCCTTGATCGCGTGGAAGGCCGACACCAGGTTGACGCGGATGATCGCTTCCCATTTATCGTCGGGGAATTCCTCGATCGGCGCGACATGCTGGATGCCGGCATTGTTGACCAGGATGTCGAGGCTGCCGAACCCCTCTTCCGCCTCATGCACCATCGCGCTGACCGCCGCGCCGTCCATCATGTTGGCGTCGGAGTAGCGGCATTTGACGCCGAAATCCTTCTCGATGCCGGCGCGCTCCTGCTCGATCGTCGTGGCGTCGCCCAGGCCGTTGATGGTGAGATTGGCGCCTTCAGCGGCGAAGGCGCGGGCGATAGCCAGGCCGATGCCACTGGTCGAGCCGGTGACGAGCGCATTCTTCGAAGACAGGGAACCCATGGGTGATCTCGCGATGGTGGGAGGGAACACGAAAGATAGAACGCGTTCTTGTGCGCCGCAACATGACGATGCCACAGCCATATATCCGCGCATGCCCGAACCGACCGGCTTCGGCGACTACACCGAGACCGGCCAGGTCATCCCGGTGCGCTACAAGGCCAGCATGGCGGCTATGTCCACCCGATCTACCTCGACGAGGACGCGCCGATCGCCGGCGGGAGCGCGGTTTTTCCTCCGGAATTGCGTAGACACCGAACCGCCCTGATGGTCCGTCAGGGTCGCTTGGCCCGGGCAGGGCCGACATCGGACGATCCGGCGATTTCCAGCAGCGACGACACCAGCAATTGCCGCTCGTCTGGGGAAAGCACATCCGCGTCGAACAGGTTCATGCTGCGCAGGCCTTCGATGGCGAGATAGCAGACCAGCAGCGACTTGAGATCCGGCGTCTCGCTCTTCAGTCGTTGGAACAGTTGTCGTTTGAAGGTCTTTATCGGCGACATGAAGTCCGGATCCTCGGCGATCGCCGAAAATATCCACGAGGCCGATGGCTGCTTGTCCTCGCAATCCTTGGCCGAAAGCCTGATGTAGACGGCGAGCGGGTTTGCGCCCTTGTCGTTGCTGTTGGCGGTCTCCAGCGCCTGCTCGAATTCGCGCAGATAGCCTTCGACCAGGCCCTGCATCAATTTGGCCTTGGTCGGGAAATTGTAGAGCAGTCCGCCCTTCGATACGCCGG
Source organism: Mesorhizobium sp. CA13 (assembly GCF_020165235.1). NCBI lineage: Bacteria > Pseudomonadati > Pseudomonadota > Alphaproteobacteria > Hyphomicrobiales > Phyllobacteriaceae > Mesorhizobium > Mesorhizobium sp. CA13. The sequence goes on from NZ_JAIUHS010000022.1 coordinate 37,484, forward strand.
CGCGGCTGGCGACGGCATCCAGGGACAGGCTACCGGGGCCGGATTCCCGTGCGACGTCCGCCGCCGCAGCGAGAATCCTCTCGCGCGAGTTCGTTCGTTGGGCTTTCATGGCGCCTCCCATCGCAAGCTTAGGCCCAATTGACAAGACCGTCCAGACGGTACAGTAAGACCGCGGTCATTTGAAATCGGGGCCCGCAGTCGATATGTGTCCCGATATCCGCGCTTCGCGCCGGATTTCGACTGAGGGGACTTCCTTGTTCAAGCGCATACTCCGTTTCGTTATCATCATTCTTGTGTTGGCCGTGCTCGTCATCGTGGTCGGCGGCATCGTCGGGTTCAATTTCCTGCGTGACAACGGCATCAAGCAATATTTCGCCACGATGAAGCCGCCAGCGGCAACCGTGTCGACAACCATCGTCAAGCCGTCGAACTGGACGCCGGGCATCGAGGCAATCGGCACGGTCCGCGCCGTGCGCGGTGTCGACCTGACGGTCGAGACCGCCGGCATCGTCAAGGAGATCCCCTTCCATGCCAACGAGAAAGTGGCGGCCAATGCGGTGCTGCTGCAACTCGACGACGCCGTAGAGCGCGCCGATCTCGCGGCACAGAAGGCGCAGGCGGCGCTCGATCAGACATCGCTGACCCGCGCACTCGAACTGACCAAGCGCGGTGTCGGCTCGGACTCGACCCTGGACACCGCACGTGCCGCCGCGTCCGCTTCGGCATCCCAGGTCAACAGGCTTCAGGCGGTGCTCGACCAGAAGCAGCTGACGGCGCCCTTCGCCGGCACCGTCGGCATCCCGAAGATCGATCTCGGCCAATATCTGGCGCCCGGCACCGCCGTGGTGACGCTGCAGGACCTCGACACGATGCGGGTCGACTTCACGGTCCCCGAACAGCAACTGCCGCTGCTCAAGATCGGGCAGACGGTTCGGCTGGGCCTCAGCGGCGGCGACATGCCTTTTGCCGGGGCCATTCGCGGTATCGATCCCAAGATCGACCCGTCCAGCCGGCTGGTGAACATCCGGGCGGAAGTCGCCAATCCCGAAGGCAAGCTGACCCCCGGCCAGTTCGTGCAAGTGCGTGTCGAATTGCCCCAGGAGCAGAATGTGCTGGCGCTGCCGCAGACGGCGCTGACCACCAGCCTCTATGGCGACTACATATTCGTGGTGCACCCGGCAAAGCCCGCCGAGGCGCAGCCGACCAATGAAACAAAACCCGCCGCGGCTGCGGCGACCGACAAGCCGGCGGACGCCAAGCCCGCGGCCGATGCCAAACCGGCCGAAGCCGCGAAGCCTGCCGCCGATGCGGCAAAACCAGCGGACAAAACGGCCGCCGATCAGACCAAGCCGGCCGCAGGGGGCGAGCAGCCTGCCCTGGTCCTGTCGCAGGTGTTCGTCAAACCCGGCCGCCGCAACGAGGGCATGGTCGAGATCGTCGAGGGCCTCAAGGCGGGCGATGAGGTTGTCACGGCAGGTCAGAATCGCCTCTTCAACGGCATGTCCGTCAACGTCGACAACACCATCGACCCAACCAAATCGGCGAACAAGCAGGCCGACCAGCAATGAGCGTTTCCGATCTCTTCATTCGCCGGCCCGTCCTCTCCACGGTCCTTGCATGCATGATCCTGCTCCTGGGTTTCCAGGGCATATTCAGCCTGTCGATCCGCCAGTATCCGAAGGTTGACGAAACCGCGATCACCATCACGACGGCCTATCCGGGCGCCAGCGCCGACCTGATCCAGGGCTTCATTTCCGCTCCGATCGCGCGCGCCGTCGCCTCGACCGAGAACATCGATTACGTCACGTCGTCGAGCCGACCGTCCTCGAGCACGGTGACGGTGCAGATGAAGCTCGGCTCCAACCCGGACGTCGCGCTGACCGAGGTGCTGTCCAAGGTCCAGGGCGTGCGCGGCACCTTGCCGGACGCCTCCAAGGATCCCGTCATCGTCAAGGGCACGGGCCAGCAGTTCGCGATGATGTACATCTCGATGCAGAACCCGAACATGACGAAGGAGCAGCTGACCGAGTATATCGAGCGCGTCATCAGGCCCCGCATGTCGACGGTCGAAGGTGTCGCCGACGTGCAGATCTTCGGCGCCCAGGAATATTCGATGCGCGTCTGGATCGATCCGGTCAGGCTCGCCGCGCGCGGCGTGACCGCATCGGAGGTGCTGACAGCGATCAACAACTCCAACTTCCTGTCGGCGCCCGGCAACACCGAGAACGAATATGTCGTCTCCTCGATCACCGTGCGCTCGACGCTGCAGACGCCGGAAGCCTTCGCCGAGCTGCCGCTGCGCTCGACCGACGGCAATGTGGTGCGGCTGCGCGATGTCGCTCGTGTCGAACTCGGCGCCGAGAACACAGACACCAGGGTCTCCTTCAACGGCAAGCCAGGCACCTTCCTCGCCATCTTCCCGACCCCGGCTGCCAATCCTCTGACCACGGCGGCGGCGCTCACCAAGCTGGTGCCTCAAATCCAGGAGACGCTGCCGAAAGGCATGACGATCGAGATCGTCTACGACGCGACCGGGCAGATCAGCGCCTCGATCGACGAAGTGTTCAAGACCATCGGCGAGGCTGTTGCCATCGTCGTCGTCGTTATCCTTCTGTTCCTGGGCTCTTTCCGTTCGGTGATGATGCCCATCGTCACCATCCCGTTGTCACTGATCGGCGTCTGTTTCCTGTTGTTCGCGGTGGGCTATTCGATCAACCTTCTGTCGCTGCTCGCCATGGTTCTGGCGATCGGCCTCGTCGTCGACGACGCCATCGTGGTGGTGGAAAATATCCACCGCCACATGGAAGAGGACCACATGTCGCCGATGCAGGCGGCCTTCAACGGCATGCGCGAGATCGCCACCGCCATCGTTGCCATGACCATGACGCTGGCCGCCGTGTTCGCGCCATTGGCCTTCACCGGCGGCCTGACCGGCGCGCTGTTCCGCGAATTCGCGGTCACGCTCGCCGGCTCGGTGGTGCTGTCCGGCGTGATCGCCATCACCATCACGCCGATGATGTCGGCGCGCCTGCTGAAGTCCGGCACGCCAGGCCGTTTCCAGCGCATTGTCGACGGCACTTTCGCGCGGGTCGAACACGTCTATGAGCGGGCCGTCACCGGGTCGCTCAACTATCGCCCGCTGACGCTGATCATCGTGCTGGCGCTTGTCGGCGTGACCGGCTTCATGTTCACCAAGACCTCAACCGAACTGGCGCCGGAAGAAGACCAGGGCTTCCTGCTCTCGCTTGTAACGGCGCCGCGTTACGCGACATCCGACTACACCGAGACTTACGTCAACCAGATGCTCGGTCTAGTGAAGGATATTCCCGAAACGCGGGCGCAGTTCTCGGCCGTCGCGTTCGGCGGCACGACGAACAGTGCGTTCGTCGGTTTCGCCTTCAAGGACTGGGCGGAGCGCAAGCGCAACTCGAAGGAGCTGCAGGCCGACATCACAGCCCGTCTCGCCAAGGTGGCGGGCGTCCAGGCCTTCGTCTTTGCGCCGCCGACGCTGCCGGGCTCCGGCGGCGGCCTGCCCATCGCCCTGGTGGTGCGATCGACCGGCGACGCCTCGGAAGTGTACGACGTGGCCGAGCAGATCAAGAACAAGGCACAGGCCTCCGGCCGCTTCATCGTCGTGCAGAATTCGATGGCCTACGATGCGCCGCAGGTGACGGTGACCATCGACCGCGACCGCGCCGCGGCGCTGAATCTGCCGATCGCCGATATCGGCCGGACGCTGACGCTGCTGGTCGGCGGCGCCGAAGTGGCGCAGTTCGACCGCGACTCCAACAGCTACGACATCATCCCGCAGGTGCCGAAAGAATTCCGCGACAATCCCGAAAAGCTTGGCGAATACTTCGTACGCAGCGTGACGGGCGAGATGGTGCCGCTGTCGGCGGTGGTGAAGATCTCGACCAATGCGTCGCCGGCCGCGATCGAGCAGTTCAACCAGCTGAATTCGTCTACCATCTCGGCGCTGCCGCTGCCCGGCGTCACCACCGGCGACGGATTGAAAGTCCTCGAGGACATCGCCAGGGAGAACCTGCCCGACACCTTCTTCATCGACTATTCGGGCCAGTCCAGGCAGGAGAAGGAACAGGGCAATACGATCCTGATCGCTTTCGGGGCGGCCGTCATCGTCATCTATCTGGTGCTGGCGGCGCAGTTCGAAAGCTTCCGTGATCCGCTGATCATCATGATGGCGGTGCCGCTGTCGATCTTCGGCGCCATCGTGCCGCTCAATCTGGGCCTCGGCACACTCAACATCTACACGCAGGTCGGACTGATCACTCTGATCGGCCTGATCACAAAGCACGGCATCCTGCTGGTCGAGTTTGCCAACCAGCAGCGCGAGATCCACGGTATGCGGCGGCGCGACGCCATCATCGCTTCGGCCAAGGTGAGGCTGCGGCCGATCCTGATGACGACGGCGGCGATGGCGCTTGGCGTGGTGCCGCTGATCACGTCCAGCGGCGCCGGCGCGGCTGCCCGCTATTCGATGGGCCTGGTCATTTTCACCGGCATCCTGGTAGGCACCATGTTCACGCTCTTCGTCGTGCCCATGTTCTATACCTTCATTGCCAGCAAGGATCTGCCCGAGGTGGCAGAGAAGCCGGATCCAAAACTGATGCCGGCATTGCCGAGCTAATGGAAACGGCATTGCCGAACTAACAAAACTAACAAAAAAAGAGGCCGGAACACCCCGGCCTCTTTTTTGGCTGTTCTCGACTGCCGCGAAAAGATGTTCCGGCGGGAGCCCTGAACGGATATGGCTGCTGTGCCGACCCGTTGCCAGCCTGCTACTTGACGATGACGATGCTGGTGTTGGCCGGCCCGAAGGTCTCGACGAGCTGGTAGAAATCGGCGGCATTGTCGGGATGCAGCCGCACGCAACCATGTGAGGCCGGCCGGCCAAGCCGCTTGATGGCATAAGTCGCATGCACCGCATAGCCGCCGCTGAAGAACACCGAATGCGGCATCGGCGCGTTGTCGTACTTCTTCGAATACCACATTTCATGCATGCGCGTCGGCTTGAACGAGCCGGTCGGCGTCACATGCGCCCTGTCACCGGTGGAAACCTTCCAGGCGAAGGCCGGGCGGCCGTCGACCGAGACTTCCATGACCTGTTGCGAAAGCGAGACGCGCGCCACGATCTTGTTGGCGGCATGCGCGGTACCCGTGCCGGCGCCCAACAGAAGTGCCGCGCCCGTCAGGGCAGCGGCGGCGGTGATGTTGATGAGCTTGGCGGAAATAGCAGTATGCATGATGTCCCTCTCTCTGCCGGTCTGGCCGGCCCCAAATTCGATGAGCGGCTTATCCGTGCATCATGTTTCGGTGAGATTTCGTGAAATGCTCGTTTGTGTTTCGAATGTGTTTCCTCTGGTTAACAGAACCTAAGCCAAAAATGGCGGACATCGAAGCTGTCAACTCGCACAGGACACGGCACATAGGTATTCAGCCCGAAACGAAAGTTCGAATTTCCCCAAGATGAAAGACTGAGGCTCAATTTCGAAACTGATCTGCAACAAAGCGCTACTTCAGGCGGCATGAAGCGGATACAGGCCGCCGGCAGAGTTGACGTAACGAAAGCAGACGGCAACGACCACGGGAACGAAAACGAATATGTGGTCCTGGTTTCTCGGGATCAGCATCGCAGCAGCAGCCATCAGCGGCGCCGGCACGGTTGCCGACGGTTCCATGGCCAGCCTCGCGGCGATGAGTTCGAGTGAGATCTCAACCCTGCATACCGTACTGTTTTGTGCCACGGTCTGGATTGTTCCAGCCTGCGCATCGTCCGGCTCAAGGCCCACTGGCGGGTTGGCCTTCGGCTGCTGGCATTGCGCGGCCCCTCCGGCAACTTGCTGCTGAGAGGACCGAAGGCCCGCGCCGTGACGGGGGGCTCCGTAGACGGCGCGGGCACTTCGGGAGTTTCGTGAAGTACGCCGAAGCGACACGCGCCCACCAAGAGGAGCGCTGGTCTTCGGAAAACAAGCCGCCGCAACATGAATTACTGGGGGATTGATGCAATGAAAACGAAACTTGCAGCTTCGGTGCTTTCGGCACTGCTCTACGCACAGGGCCTGCTCGGTTTTGCCGGGCTTGCCACGGTGCTCTTGAAAGAGCGCGCGCATGCAGGCGAGTTCGCGACAAGCGGCGACATGCCGTCGGGGCCATCGCTACTGGTGGTGCGCTGAGCCGCATGGCAATCGGGCCCAAGGTGAAAAAAACCGGTTCTGGGAAATCCGATGCTCAGCCAGGGGAATGACGTGAGCGCCGGGCCGTTAATCGGCGAATTGCGCCGGCGGATCGAAACGGTAGCCGGCGCCGCGTATGGTGGTGATGGCTTCCGTATCGAGCTTGCGGCGCAGCCGCACGATGCGCGAATCGATGGAGCGGTCGAAGGCGTCGGCATTCTCGGCCGGCGCCGCCGCAATTATGTCGTCGCGCGTCAGCACCTTGCGGGGACTGGCCAGGAACAGCCGAAGCAGCGCCACCTGGCCGGGCGAAAGCTGCTCCTCCGTGCCCGAGCGGTGCATGACGATGGCCGATTTCAAATCGACGGTCGCGTTCTCCAGCACGATCAGCTCCTGGGCGGCCCTGCCCCGCCGCGTCAGCAGGCCGCCGACGCGGGCAGCGAGTTCCCTGACATTGAGCGGACTTTCGATGACGTCGGCGGCACCGAGCTCGAGCGCAAGCACCTTGTCGACGAGATCGGCCGGCCGGCAGATCAGGATGAAATCCGGCCCGCCCTCGCC
>NZ_JAIUHS010000023.1:0-36756 GCF_020165235.1 Mesorhizobium sp. CA13
GAATTCGTCTGCAAGGCGTGGACCACTCAGCCCGAACGCTTCAGACTAAATCCGCTCCAGCAAATGCCGGGACTAAATAGCTAGGTTTGCGCGTTCTATAAATTCTGAAAATGTGCCAAGATCGATTGGAGGTTTTGGCGGGAGTGGCGGTGGCATGAATGCACGCACTTTTTCGCCCGCGACCGATGTTTCGATCCAGAGGCCGAGGCGGTCCTGATCCGGCATAAGGCAAGGATCCTTTCGTTAGCTTTTATCTAACGAAAGGATAAGGCCCAATCCTTGTCTTAGGAAGGGTTTTGTATATGTTTCGTTCCAGATCCCCGCGGGAAATGAGCGGTAACTTGAAAACCGTCCTTAGGATCGCACCTTGGCAGCAACCTTCACAGAGACATAGGGTAGCCGGCGTTCTGCGTCTTTAGCGTCACCCCCTACGATCAGCCGCCCAGCAGCCTCTCCACTTCGGCGGCGATGCTCAGCAGACGGCGGTCATGGCCGTGGCGCGCCACCAGCATCAAGCCGGCCGGCAGCGCCATGCCTGGCATCGGCAGGGAGATCGCGCAGAGGTCGAACTGGTTGGCAATCTGCGTGTTGCGCAGCAGCAGGCTCTCCGTGCGGTCGCGCAGCTCGGCATCTTGCGTCAGGGAAACGATGGTCGGCGCCGTCACCGGTGTCGTTGGCAGAGCCAGCACATCGACCGATGCCAGCCGCTCATCCATGGCGGCAACCAACGCGGAACGGCGACGCAATGCCCTGATGTAGACCGGCGTCGGCAGCATTGCTGCCCGTGACAAAGGTCCGCTCACATGCGGGTCGACCGGCACCGGAGCGCCTGCCGCCAGCCAGTCGGCATGCACTTCGGCCCCCTCCATCGCGGCGATCGAACCGCGTTTGGTGACCGCGCGAAGGTCCGCGATCATATCGTCGATCGAAAAGTCCGCGATCCGTGCGCCGGCCTGCTCGATCTTGCCGAGGCAGCGCTCGAACGCTGCCGCCACCGCGCCTTCAGTTTCTCCGAAAAGCAGCCCGCGCGGGATACCGATGCGCATCCCGGCAACAGCAAGCGGCGCCAGCACCGCCAGGTCTTCGCCCGCCATCACAGCATCGGCCGCGGCGCATTGCGCCACGGTGCGGGCGAGCGGGCCGACCGAGTCCAGCGTGGCCGACAGCGGAAAGGCGCCAGTGAGCGGCACCCGCCGCGCCGTCGGCTTGAAGCCGACGACGCCGTTGAGTGCCGCCGGAATACGGATCGATCCGCCTGTATCGGAACCGATGGAGATTTCGCTCGTCCCCTCGCCGACGGAAACGCCGGCGCCGGAGGAAGAGCCGCCGGGAATGCGGTCGGCATCGGCCGCATTCCCGGGCGTGCCATAGTGCTGGTTGTCGCCGATGGCGGTAAAGGCGAACTCGGTCATGTTGGTCTTGCCGATGATCACCGCGCCGGCTTGCCGCAGCCGGCGCACAACCATGGCGTCGCCAATTGCCGGCGCAGCATCCTTGAGCAGCAGTGATCCGGCCGTGGTCGCCTCGCCGCGGACATCGAACAGGTCCTTGATCGAAACGATCGTTCCGTCGAGCGGTCCGAGCCTCACGCCGGCCCTCCGCCGCGCGTCGGCGGCATCGGCTGCGGCTCGCGCGGCTTCGGTATAGAGTTTCGTGAACACACGTTCTCCGCCGGCACGGGCGGCGAGGCGCGCCAGGACGGTTTCCAGATGATCGCGGACGGATTGCATCTTCGGTGTCGGACTCCGGACCTCTGGGACGTCTTAAGCTTAGCAGCCGGCGCGTGGCGTGCCGAGACTTAACCCGGTGCGGGCGGTTTTGCACCCCTGGGGACGCAAGGAAGAGAACGATGCTCTACAAAGGCAACTGTCATTGCGGCAAGGTCGCCTTCGAGTTCGAGGCGGAACTGACCGGAGCCGTGCGGTGCAATTGCTCGATCTGCTCGCGCAAGGGCGCCTTGCTGTGCACCGTCCCGCATCGGGCGCTGCGGGTGCTGGCCTGGAGCGACGAGATCGGCACCTACACATTCGGCAACCATGCCATCGCGCACCGCTTCTGTCGCACCTGCGGCATCCACCCTTTCGCCGAGGATGTGCACGAGGGGAGTGAACGCAGCGCCTATATCAACATCAACTGCGTCGCCGATGTCGATCCGTCCACCTTGTCGATCTTCGACTTCGACGGGCGTTCAGCCTGAATTTCACCGGCGGCCTGCCGCGTCCGCCTGTCAGCGACGCCGCCGCCACAACGGCAATGGCCCGAGAACCTTGATGGATCTCGGGCCGTTGCCCAGGTCAGGGATGATTGTCGCGAGAGCCTACCCGGCGCGCTTCGGGCCGAGCAGGAACACCACAACGGCGGCCAGCAAAGTCGCCGCGCCGCAATAGGCGAAGGCACTGGCGACGCCGGCATGGTCGACCAGCAGGCCGCCGAAGACGGCGCCGAGCGCAATCGCCACCTGGAAGGTCGCGACCATCAGGCCGCCGGCGCTCTCGGCCTGATCGGGCGCGGCCCGCACCAGCCATGTCTGCAGGCCGACCGGCACCGCGCCGAAGGCAAAGCCCCAGGCCGCGACGGCCGCGGCGGCGATTACCGGCGAGGCACCGAAGACCAGCATCGAGGCGGCGGCGGCTGCGATCAGCAGGGGAGCCAGCGCGACGGCGGCCTTGAGATTGCGTTCGGCCAGAATGCCGCCGGCGATATTGCCGAAGAAGCCGCCTATGCCGTAGGCCAGGAGCACCAGCGAGATTGTCTCGATGCCGAGCATCGGGATCTTCTCGAGGAAGGGGCGCACATAGGTGAAGCCGGCAAAGTGCCCCGAAGCGACCAACAGCACGACCAGCAGCGCCACCCTGATCGACGGGCGCTCGAGCACCTCGAGCAAAGTGCGGAAACTTGCCACGCCCATCGGCGGCAGCTTCGGAATGGTGGCCACCTGCACCAGCAACGCCAGCGCGGCGACGACCGTGGCGATCATGAAAGCCGTGCGCCAGCCCCAGATATCGCCGACATAGGCGCCGACAGGGGCGGCGGTGACGGTGGCCAACGAAACGCCGGTCAGGATGATCGACATGGCGCGTGGCATCAGCCGCATCGGCACCAGCCGCAAAGCCATGGCCGCCGACATCGCCCAGAAGCCGCCCAGCGCAACGCCGAGCACGACGCGGGCAAGCAGAAGCATGGACAGCGACGAGGCAAAGGCGGCCAAAAGGTTCGAGGCGATGAGGAATGCCGTCAGCATCCACATCACCAGCCTGCGGTCCATGCGCCGTGTTATGATCGCCATTGTCGGAGCGGCAATGGCGCCGACGATCGCGGTCGCGGTGACCGCCTGTCCCGCCACGCCTTCGCTGACGCCGAGATCGCTCGCCATCGGCGTCAACAGGCTGGCGGGCAGGAATTCCGCCGTGACGAGACCGAAAACACCAAGCGCCAGCGAGACGACGGCCCCCCATGCCGGCTCGGTTCGTTCCTCCTGATCGACAGTATTCAATAGGGCGGCGTCGACGACGCCCGTCGCGGGTTCGGCCATGGTCAGTCTCCGATGAAGTTGCAGCGCAACATTTGGCTGCACTGCAACATAGGGAGTGACGGCTTGGAGTTTCCATGCTAGAAACACCATTATGTTTGACCGTTCGTCCAAAATTCCGACCACTGGCGATCCGCTGACCGACATATTGCGCGGGCTGCGTCTCGACGGCGTCGACTACGCCCGTTGCGAAATGCGGGAGCCCTGGGGCATCCAGTTTCCGGCCCAGGCAGTGGCGCGATTCCACTTCATCGGCCGCAAGGGCTGCTGGCTGATGCAGCCCTCGGGCGAGTGGGTCGAGCTCAAGGCGGGCGACGCGGCGCTGCTGCCGCGTGGCGCAGCGCATGTGCTGGCAAGCGAACCGGGCACCAAGGCTTGGCCGATCCAGGGCTACGCCGCCGAAGAAGTCTGCAAGGACGTCTATTGCATGTCCAGCGAAGCCATGTGCCCCGATGGTCGCTGTCCGGGCACGCTGCTGTTTTTCGGCAGCATGTACTTCAACATCGATGGCCTGCATCCCCTGCTCGGCATGATGCCTGACGTCATGCGCGCGCATGAACTTGAAGCCTATGAGCCGGGTATTCCGCATCTCCTGGACTCGATGGCGCGTGAAGTGACGATGGAGCGCGTCGGCTCCGGCGGCATTCTGGCGCGGCTCGCCGACGTCCTTGCCGCCACCGTGATCCGCTCATGGGTCGAGCGCGGCTGCGGCGATTCAAGCGGTTGGATCGCGGCGGTCAGGGACCCGGACATCGGGCGCGTTCTGGCCGCCATCCATCTCGAACCGGACCGCGACTGGACCGTCGAGGCGCTCGCCAGGATGATGGGCGCCTCGCGATCGGGCTTTGCCGAGCGTTTTGCCACCATTGTCGGCGAGACGCCGGCCAGGTACGTCACCCAGGTGCGCATGCACCAGGCCCGGCAATGGCTGGTGCGCGATCGCCAGAAGATTTCCGTCGTCGCTACACGCCTGGGCTATGAGTCGGACGCCGCCTTCAGCCGGGCCTTCAAGCGCGTCATCGGCTCGGCTCCCAGCCACCTGCGTGCCGAGGAACATGCAGAGATCCGCCAGGCCGGCTGAAGCGCAAGGCCGTGACTTCAGGCTGGCGCAATTCCGTCCGGAATTGCGCGAAGAGATACAGCAGTTCAGCGTTTCCGTGGGAGGCTGAACTGCTGTAGGAATCGGCATGGACTTGACCTCGCCCAACGACACTGCGCCGGCCCCGGGAGGTGCGCTGACCGAGATGTTGCGCGCGCTGCGGCTCGAGGGCGTCGACTATGGCCGCTGCGAATTGGGCGCGCCGTGGGCCGTGCTTTTTCCGGTGCAGAAGGCGGCGCGGTTTCATTTCATCGGCCGTGCCGGATGCTGGCTGCTTTCGCCACTAGGCGAATGGCTGGAACTGAAAGCCGGCGATGCATTGCTGTTGCCGCGCGGCGCCGAGCATATCCTCGCCAGCGCACCCGGAGTGCAAGCCGAACCGCTCGAAAGCTACAGCGTCGAGCCCTTGCAGGACAATGTTTACGCCGTCTCGAACGGCGGCCATGGTGCAAAAACCCTGCTGTTCTGCGGCAGCATGCACTTCAACCGCGATGGCTCGCATCCACTGCTGGCCATGATGCCGGATATGCTGCGCGCGAAGGAGCTGATGGCCGGCGAGCCAGGCATCCCGCATTTGCTGGAAGCCATGGCCGACGAGGCGACGAGCAACCGGACCGGCTCCGGCATCATGCTGGCGCGGCTGGCCGATGTATTGGCCGCGGCCATCATCCGCTCGTGGGTGGAGAACAGCGCCGGTGATATTACGGGTTGGATCGCAGCGATCAAGGATCGAGACATCGGCCGCGTGCTGGTCGCCATTCATCGGCAGCCTGACAGGAACTGGACCGTCGAAGCGCTGGCCCGCGAGATGGGCGCCTCACGGTCGGCCTTTGCCGAACGTTTCACGGCCGTCGTCGGAGAGACGCCGGCAAAATATGTCGCCGGCGTACGCATGCATCAGGCAAGGCGGTGGCTCCTGGAAGATGGGATGAGGGTGTCGGTGATCGCCGCCAGATTGGGCTATGATTCGGAAGCGTCGTTCAGCCGGGCCTTCAAGCGGATCGTCGGCAGCGCGCCCAGCCATTTGCGCGCCGCGGGCGGCGGCTCGGGAAAAGGCTAAATCAACGCTGTTTGGAGTGGCGATTTCCGGCCTGGATGAATTGCCAAGTGTTCCGGACAGAATGCCATTCCCGGTTTGGCCATTTGCAATAGCTTGCCGTCCAACAGACGAGCGCCGGCGGCAACTCGGCCCGAAGAGGAGAAGCGATGCCAAATCATCTGAAAATCCTGGCTCTGGCCGCAATGCTCGCTATCCCCGGCCATGCCTTTGCCCTTGAGGACAGCTATCTGCCGGCCAGCAAGATTCCCTATGTTTCTGAGGCGCCGGACCAGCCGCAACGCCTCGGACCGCTATGGGGAGAAAGGGCCAAGGGCCCTGCCGGAACGTTGCTGAAAGTCCCGGGCAAATGGCGCGCTCCTGTTCACGCGCACACCGCCGATTATCGCGCCGTGGTGATCCGGGGCCTATGGGCGCACTGGCAGATGGAAGGCGGCGAGGCGAGCAAGGTCGAGCTGCCTCCCGGATCTTACTGGACCCAGAAGGCCAATGAGATGCATGACGACGCCTGCCTCTCGGACACGGAATGCGTGATCCTGCTGATCAACACCGAGCCCTATGAAACCTACCTGCCGAAGTAGAGGTGCGGGACGGCTGTCCGACCGGCATTGCCGCGGGGCTTTTTTTTTAGGGCGCTGTCCGGAACATCGCATTCGCGATAATTCGCCTCATCCGGCGTGCCGCAAACTCACGCCGCTGCCCTTGTCGAACAGCACCACCTTGTCCGGATTCCAGGCAAAGCGCACCGGCTGCTCGATCGCGACATCGGTCCGTGCCGGCACCGTGGCGCGCAGCGTGGTCTCGCCCACGCGCAGCGTCAGGATCTTTTCCACGCCATGGTTTTCGACGTCGTGGACGCGCGCCTCGACCGGCGCGCCGCTCTCGAGATAGACGTCCTCGGGGCGGATGCCGAAGACGAGCGGGCGACCGTCGGTCGCCGCACTCGCCCTGGCTCCCCCCGAAAGCGGCAATTCGAAATTCAGCGGTGCCATGACCGCACGATCGTTGACCAGCCTGCCGTCGATGAGGTTCATCGGCGGCGAGCCCACGAAGCTCGCCACATAGGTGTCGCGCGGATTGTTGTAGATCTCGTGCGGCGTGCCGGTCTGGACGATGCGGCCATGGTTGAGCACGCCCACCTTGTCGCCCATCGACATCGCCTCGATCTGGTCGTGGGTGACGAACAGGAAGGTGGCGCCGAGCTGCATCTGCAGGTTCTTCAGTTCCGTGCGCAGCGCCTCGCGCAGTTTGGCGTCGAGCGCCGACAGCGGCTCGTCCATCAGGAACACGCGCGGCTTGCGCACGATGGCCCGGCCGATCGATACGCGCTGCATCTCGCCGCCCGAAAGCCGGTCGGTCTTGCGGTCGAGCAGATGCTCGATCCTGAGCGTGCGTGCCGCGCGGTCGACGCGGTCCTTGATCTCGGCATCGGGCAGCCGCCGGATCTTCGGCTTCAGCGGGAATTCGAGGTTTTCGCGCACCGTATAGCGCGGGTAGAGTGAATATTGCTGTAGCACCAGCGCCACGTCGCGCTCGGCGGCGCCCCAGTCGGCAACGTCGATGCCGTCGATGAAGACCTGGCCCTCGCTCGGCTTTTCCAGTCCGGCGATCAGCCGCAGCGTCGTTGTCTTGCCCGCGCCCGTCTCGCCGAGCAGGACGAAGAATTCGCCATCGGCGATGTCGAGGTCGAGCCCGGTCAGGGCCGTGTGATTGCCGAACGTCTTGGAGATGTTCTTGAGCTGGATATGGGCCATCAGAGTCTCACTCCGAGCGACTTGCCGCTCGCCGCGTCGAAGAAATGCGCCTGTGTCGGATCGATCCTGGCGAACACCCTCTCGCCGGGACCTGAAATGAAGCCGCTCTTGGTGCGGGCGCGCAGCATCTTGGAGCCGACTTTCAGGTCGACGATGTCGAACGAGCCGAGCGGCTCGACGATCTGCGTCTCGACCGGCATGAAACCCTCCGCCGCCTCACGGCGGATGAGGACGCCTTCCGGCCTGATGCCGAGTGCCAGCCGGCCGCCCGCATGGCCGTTGAGCTTCGACAGGAGCGCGCGCGGGAATTCGAAACCGGTTGGCGCATCGCCCACCGTCACCGAGGCCGACGAGGCTTTTTCGGCAACCGCCGCGTCGGCCACGTTCATCACCGGACTGCCGACGAATTGTGCCACGAACAGGTTGGCCGGGTGCGAATAGACCTCGTCGGGCGAGCCGACCTGCTGGAGCACCCCCTCATGCATGATGACGATGCGGTCGGCGAGGCTCATCGCCTCGATCTGGTCATGGGTGACGTAGATGGTGGTCGAGCCCTGCTTGATGTGCAGCCGCTTGATCTCGGCCCGCATCTCCTCGCGCAGCTTGGCGTCGAGCGCGCCGATCGGCTCGTCCATCAGCATCGCCTTCGGCCGCCGCACCAGCGCCCGGCCGATCGCCACGCGCTGCATGTCGCCGCCCGACAGCGCCGACGGTTTCTTGCCGAGCAGGTCCGTGATTTGCAGCGTCTTGGCGACCGAGCGAACTTCCTGGTCGATTTCGCTCTTGCTCTTTCGCGTAGCGCGCAAGGGAAAGGCGATGTTCTCGTAGACGGTCATATGCGGGTAGAGCGAGAACGACTGGAAGACCATGGCGATGTCGCGGTCGGCGGCCTTCAGATGCTGGATGGGCTTGCCGTCGATGAGGATGTCGCCCTCGTCGATCGTCTCCAGCCCGGCAATGGCGCGCAGCGTCGTCGTCTTGCCGCAGCCCGACTGGCCGAGCAACACGATGAACTCGTTGTCTTCGATCCTGAGGTTGAGGTCCTTGATGACCTGGACGGCGCCGAAGAACTTCTGGACGCCGCGAAGCTCGATCTGGGTCAATGCTGCGCTCCCGGATTTCGCTGCGGATCGCCTGACTGGCCGGTTCCGGCTTCCTCTTGCGGTGCGATCTTGGAGGTGATGTTGAAACCGATCAGGCCGATCAGGATGATGGTCAGCCCATAGCTGTGCAGCAGCAAGCTCCAGGGCTGGCATAGCGCGACGATGCCGAGCACCATGAGCACCTGGCTGCCCGGCTCCAGATATTTCTGGTTGATGGCGCGAAAGCTCATTTGCGGATCGCTCCGAAGGACATGCCGCGCAACAGGTGATTACGAAGCAGGAAGGTGAAGATGGCGACGGGAAGCAGGAACAGGAAGGTGCCGGCGGCGATCACCGTCCAGTCCGGCAGGCCGGAGCCGACCTGGCTCGGGATGAAGGGCGGTGCGGTCTGGGCGCGGCGATTGGTCATGATCAGCGCGAAGGCATATTCGTTCCATGCCGTGATGAAGCAGAATACGGCCGTGGCGGCGATGCCGGTGGCGGCTTCGGGCAGCACGATCTTGAAGAAGGCTTCCATGCGCGTATAGCCGTCGACGAGTGCCGCTTCCTCGTACTCCTTCGGAATCTCGTCCATGAAACCCTTCATCAGCCAAACCGAGAAGGACAGGTTGAAGGCGGTGTACAGGATGATCAGCCCGATATGGGAATCGTTGAGGCCGACCGCCCGGTACATCAGGAACATCGGGATCGCCACCACCACGGGCGGCAGCATGCGGGTCGACAGGATGAAGAACAAAAGGTCCGCCTCGCCCTTGACCCTGAAGCGCGAGAAGCCATAGGCGGTGAACGTGCCCATGCCGACCGCCAGCACCGTCGAGGTGATCGCGACGATCAGCGAATTCATGAAACGGTTCGGATAGCCCGACCATTGCACCTGGCCCTTGCCGTCGCGCACGATCTTTTCGCCGCCGTCGAAGACGACGCGTTCCCACCAGGGCGCCGCCGCGTATTCTTCCGGCGAAGGCGGGCTGCGCAATTGCGAGCGCTTGGTGAACAGCTTCACGAAGGGCGATATCTCCGGCTGGAACACGACCGTCGGCGGGATGGTGGTGGCAAGGTTGCGCGGCTTGAACGCCGTCGAGGCGATCCAGTAGATCGGCGCCAGGAAGATCACCGTCGCCACCAGCACGGCGACGATTGCGACGCGGTTGAGGGCGATCTCGGAAGAAGTGCGGACGGCGGCCATCTCAGCGCTCCTTCACTTTGTTGAGATATTTGACGTAGATGTTGGTGATGGCCAGCACCATGATCAGCACGATGTAGGCGAGCGCGCAGGAGCGCCCGGTCTGCCATTCCTGGAACGCCATCTTGTAGAGCCGGATCGAGATCAGTTCAGCCGTCGGCTGGGTGGTCAGGATGTAGGCCAGATCGAAGGTCTTGAACGCTTCCATGGTGCGGAAGATGACGGCGATCATCAGGATCGGCGCGACCAGCGGCAAGGTGATGCGGAAGAAGGTGTAGAACGGACCGGCGCGATCGATCGCGGCGGCTTCGTAGAGGTGCTTCGGCACCGCCGAGAGGCCGGCCAGCGACAGCAGCATGACGAAGGGCGACCACATCCAGATGTCGGTCAGCGCCACGGCGTAGAGCGCCATCTTGGGGTTGGCCAGCCACTCGAAATTGCCAAGCCCAAGCGCATAGTTGATGACGCCCCATGACGGGTCGTAGAGCAGTTTCCAGAACAGGCCGACGACGGCCATCGACAGCATCATCGGCAGCAGCAGCAGGGTCGTCAGCAGGCCCTTCAGCGGGATGTCGCGGTTGAGCAGCATCGCCACGCCGAAGCCGACCAGCAACTGTCCGGCGACCGAGATGATCACGTATTTGGCGGTGATGGCGAAGTTGGACCAGACATAGGGGTCGCTGAGCAGGTCGCGGTAGTTCTGCAACCCGACAAAATTCGCGGGCGCGTTGGTCGAGGCGCGGAAATCGGTGAAGGAATAGCCGAGCGAGTAGATCAGCGGAAAGATGTTGAAGACGATCAGGAACAGGATCGTCGGGATGATGAAAAGGTTACGGATCGAAATATCGCTAAGGCCACGCGCGGCCGCGCGTGAAGATCTGTCCAGCGTGGTGATCATCGTGGTCGCCAAGACCCTGCTCCCGCTTGAAGAAAAAGAAACGGAGGAGGCATGAGCGCCCCCTCCGTGGGACATGAACGATTATTGGCCGCGGCCGTATTTCTTGAAGGTCGCGTTCCAGTCGGCGGCCAGTGCGTCGAGCGTTTCCTTGGCGGTGCCTTCGCCGCCGATCATGTAGGGATAGACGCGCTGGTTGAGCTGCTGGAGCAGTTCGGCATATTCCGGCACCGCCCAGAAATCCTTCACCTTGAACATGGTCTCGTAGAAGGCCTTGTTGTAGGGCGTCGCATTCTGGAACTCTTCCGACTTGAGCACCGCCGCGCTGCAGGTATAGCCGCCGAGCGCGGCCCACTTCTTCTGGGTCTCGTCCTTGATGAACCATTCGAGGAACTTCATCGCCTCGTCCTGCTTCTGCGAGTAGGAGACGATGGAGATGCCCTGGCCACCGAGCGCGGCGAACTGGTCGCCGTTCGGCCCGGGAGGATTGGCGAAGAAGCCGGTGTTCTTGGCGTTCGGGTTCGACGCCTCGTTGATCAGCGAGGGGAAGAACGCGAAGTAGTTCATGCTCATCGCGGCCAGATTTTCGGTGATCGCCTGGTTGTCCTCGACGAAGAACGACTTGGCCCAGCCCGGAGGCGTGAACTTGTAGAGTTCCTTATAAGCGTCGAGCGCCGCGACGGCCTTGTCGGAGTTGATGAAACCATCGACCTTGTAGGTCGAATAATCACCCAGCTCGCCGCCATAGGAGAACAGCACGTTCTCGAAGCCCATCGCCATCGCGTCATAGGAATTGTCGGTGTAGATAGCGATGCCGTATCTCTTCTGGTCCGGCCGGTGGAAGAATTCGGCGATGTCGCGCAGCGCCTTGAAATCCTTCGGCACGTCGAGTTCGTAGCCGTATTTCGCCTTGAAGGCTTCCTTCTCCTTGGGATCCTCGAACCAGTCCTTGCGATAGGACCAGCCGACGGCGTCGCCTTCGAGCGGGATGGCCCAGTACTTGCCGCTGTTGCCGGGATATTCGGCGTAGTACTTCACCGTCGCCGGCGCCATCACCTCGCCGAGCTTGTGCTTGTTGAAGAAGTCCGTGAGGTCGACATAGTGGCCACCGGTCGAGCCGGCGCCCAGCCACTGCGAGTCGCCGACGACCAGGTCGTAGGCGTCGCCATGGGCGTTGAACTCGGTGAAGGCCTTGGTCTGGAAGTCGGCCCAGGGCGTGGTTTCCACCGTGATCTTGACGCCGGTTTCCTTCTCGTACTCGTTGCCGAGTTCCTGGAGGTAGTTGGCCGGATCCCATTCCGCCCAGAAGATGGTGAGCGATTTGTCCTGGGCGTAGACGGATGTTCCGCAGGCAAGTGTCAAGCCGATACCAGCAAGCAAGCTGGTCACTATCTTGCGCATGATGTTTCCTCCCTTGTGCGCATTCTACCGTATCAAGCGAGCCGGCAAACGGGGCCGGCCCTGGTAGTTCCTCCCTTGGTCGCGCCTTCCGGTTTGGAGCCTCCTCGCCCGCCCGGAAATGGATCGCAGCCCTCACTTTCGATCCGCTTTTCTCCTTTGATCTGGTATTACCAATTTTGAAGCTCCGTCAAGCCCTTTCTTGAGCAATGGTGACAGCCTGAAGTCACGAATTCCAGCCTTATCTGCCTGTTTTTCCTAAATTTTCCTACTCATTGATAGACATCGGCCTTGTTCATGCTTCAGCGTTGCGGTTAATATCGGCAACCAGCATGCAAATCTGGTAGAACCAGATGCATGCTATTTCGTGACCCTTGTCGGTTCGATTGCTTTTGCTTCGGACACTGATTCCGCGATCGCCGCGCGCACCAGGGTGCCTGCCGCCCACTGGGCGACGGACATCGTCCGGCGACCGTCCAGTCCCCAGATGTCCTTCAGCACGATAAGCACCTCGACGCCGAAGATCAGCGACAGCGCCTGCGCCAGCCGCTTGAGGTCGCGCGGCGGCAGCCGCCCCTTGAGCGGCGCAAGCGCGTCCTGAAGCAATTCGACGCGGTGGCCGCGCTTGAAGGCCGGTTCGCTGCCCAAGGTACCGGCCTGGCGCCGCGCCCACTGATCGAGCGACAATTTCAATGCCGCCTTGAATGTCGCCTCGAAAGCCTCGATGCGCGGCATGGCCGTGTCGAAGAGCTCGGCAACGCGGCGCTCGGCATCGGCAGAGGTGGATTTCCAGGTGAGGATCGGCCCGAGCCCCTCGTCGACCACTGCCTGCACCAGTGCCGCCTGGCTCGGAAAATATCGATAGGCGGTGGCGCGGGACACCTGCGCCGCCTCGGCGACCTCGCTGACCGAAGGTGTTGCGCCTGCCTGCATCAGCCTCGTCGCCGTCTCCAGCATCAGCCGTTTGGTGCGCGCGCGTGGCCCACGCTCGGGTCCCCCGGCGGTGTCCCCGCTTGTTGCGGCGTGTTGACGTGAGACATCCATATCAATATGATACGCGCGTCTCAAAAAATTGCAATGACCTCCTCGTTTTCGGAATGGCTAGGTTGACGCTCTGTATAGCACTGAGCCTTGGGTGACTTGGACCGGCAGAGGGAGGCATCGATGAAGCGCATTTATGTGGTGGGCACCGCGGATACCAAGGGTGAGGAACTTGCCTTCCTGGCCGACGCGATCGCCGCCACGGGTGCCGCTGTCTGCCGGGTCGACGTCGGAACGCGCGGCGCGAGCGTTCCGGTCGACATTGCCGCTGAGGATGTGGCAGGCCACCATCCTGGCGGGCGAGACGCGGTGCTCGCCGGCAATGACCGCGGCGCGGCGGTCGCCGCCATGGGCATCGCCTTCGCTCGCTTTGCCCAATCGCGAAACGACATTGCCGCCATGATCGGCATCGGCGGCGGCGGCGGCACGTCGATCATCAGCGCAGGAATGCGCACGCTGCCGCTCGGCCTGCCCAAGGTCATGGTTTCGACGCTCGCTTCCGGCGACACCGCGCCCTATGTCGACATCTCGGACATCATCATGATGCCATCGGTGACCGACATGGCCGGGCTGAACCAGCTCTCGCGTGTCGTTCTGCACAATGCGGCCCAGGCGATATCGGGCATGGCCGCCGGACCGCCGCCGCCGCCCGAGGGCAAGCCGTCGATCGGCCTCACCATGTTCGGCGTCACCACGCCGTGTGTGACGGCAATCGCAGATCAGCTCCGTTCGACCTATGACTGCATGGTGTTTCACGCCACCGGTACCGGCGGCCGCAGCATGGAAAAACTGGCCGACAGCGGCTTGCTGTCCGGCCTCATCGACATCACCACCACGGAGGTCTGCGATCTCCTGTTCGGCGGCGTGCTGCCGGCGACGGAGGATCGTTTCGGTGCCGTTGCCCGCACCCGCCTGCCTTATGTCGGCTCGGTCGGCGCGCTCGACATGGTCAATTTCTGGGCGCCTTCGACCATTCCGGACCATTATCGCGGGCGGCTGTTCTACGAGCACAACCCGAACGTCACGCTGATGCGCACGACGGCGCAGGAATGCCGCAAGATCGGCGGGTGGATCGGCACAAGGCTCGCCCGCTGCGAGGGGCCCGTGCATTTCCTTATCCCGGAGAAAGGCGTCTCCGCGCTCGACATCGAAGGCGGCGCCTTCTTCGACCCGCAAGCCGATGCCGCCCTGTTCGAAGCCATCGAGCGCACGATCAAGCCGAACGCGACGCGCCGGCTGACGCGCCTGCCGCTGCACATCAATGATCCCCGATTCGCCAAGGCCGCGGTCGCGGCTTTCCTCGAAATCGCCAGACAGTGAGATCCAAGACATGCCGGCAATACCGCGCAAGGACATACTGAAGAAATTCAGGGGAATGATTGACAAGGGCGTGCCGATCGTCGGCGGCGGCGCCGGCACCGGCCTGTCGGCCAAGGCCGAAGAGGCCGGCGGCATCGACCTCATCATCATCTACAATTCCGGCCGCTACCGCATGGCCGGCCGCGGTTCGGCCGCGGGCCTGCTCGCCTATGGCAATGCCAATGAGATCGTCAAGGAGATGGCCTACGAGGTGCTGCCGGTGGTCAGGAAGACGCCAGTGCTGGCCGGTGTCAACGGCACCGATCCGTTCGTCATCATGCCGCTGCTGCTCTCCGAACTGAAGACGATGGGTTTTTCCGGGGTGCAGAATTTCCCCACCATCGGCCTGTTCGACGGCAGCATGCGACAGAGCTTCGAGGAGACCGGCATGGGTTTTGGGCTTGAGGTCGACATGATCGCCGAAGCCCGCAAGCTCGATCTTCTGACCACGCCCTATGTCTTCAACCCGGACGAGGCGCGCGCCATGACCAGGGCCGGCGCCGATATCATCGTCGCCCATATGGGCGTCACGACAGGGGGCTCGATCGGCGCCACCTCTGCCAAGTCGCTCGACGATTGCGTGGTCGCCATCGACGCGATCGCCGAAGCGGCCCGTTCGGTGCGCAAGGATGTCATCCTGCTTTGCCATGGCGGGCCGATCTCGATGCCGGACGACGCCCGCTACATCCTCGAACGCTGCAAGGGGCTGCACGGCTTCTATGGCGCGAGCTCGATGGAGCGATTGCCGGCGGAAGCGGCGATCGCCCGGCAGACCGCCGATTTCAAGGCCGTCGCGCTTGGCGGCCTGAAGACGACCACGAAGAAAAAGAAGGGATCATGAGAATGACCGACAAGAGCAAGATGTTCGTGTATCCGAAGGATGTCAGCGCCTTCGGGTTCGACTGGGGAAAATTGTCGCTGACGGTCGCCCCGGAAGTGAACGGCGCGACCCGTTTTTCCGGCGGCGTGGTCGACCTGCCCTCGGGCAAGGGCCATACCCGTCATAACCATCCGGGCGCGGAAGAAATCATCTTCGTCATCTCCGGTCATGGCGAGCAGATGGTCGAGGACGAGCAAGGCAATCCGGTTGTCGAGAAGGTCGGCCCCGGCTGCACCATCTACGTACCGGAGAGCCGCTTCCACTCGACGCTCAACACCGGCGAAGGGCCGATGCAGCTGTTCGTCGTCTATTCACCGGCAGGGCCGGAATTGGGATTGCGCGAACTGCCGGATTTCAGGTTGCTGCCGGCCGGGAATTCCCCTCGCTCGCGACTTTGAGGCGCCCTTCCGATATGCTATGTTCCAGCATACCTCCTTGAGAGAGAACGATCGTGCGATGACGCGGTTCAGTCCCCAGGAATTCGTGGAAAAGCTCGCAACGGGCAGCCTGCCGGACGGCAACCCGGCCATGGCAGTCGGCGGTATTGTCAAGGCCAACGACGCCGATCCGTCAACGCTTCTCTTTTCGACCGATCTGTCCTGTGAATCCTGGATACCCGTGCCGCTGAGCTTGATCCAGACGGTCGAGCAGATACGGACGGTCAACTGCAAAGACCACAAGCATCCGCTGGTCAAGATCGCTTTTACACCGCCCTCGCCGGATCAACGTGACATCAATGCCCTGCTTATGATCATGGCCGGGCTTCAGAGCCAACTTTCCTGGTTCCATCGCAACGCCAAGTCCGGCAGTCCGTGGGCGTCAACGTTTGCATCCGATTGCGCTGTGGTCTCCGCATCCGAGGGGCTTACCATATGCTGCACCCAGACGATCGACGGAAGATTGGAAGTCGTCTGCACAGGAATGGTTTAATGCATGTCGCGCAAAAGTGAGCGGCAACGACAAAGCACCGCGCATGAATTCGTCTCGACGCGACGCGCTTTAGAGACAATCGAGACCGGCACGCTCATTTGTAATGTGGCAGGTTACATGCCACCCCGGTTCCATCCCCGACCCCGATCCCCGAACATCACATAGCCGGTATCGGTAACCGCCACCGTATCCTCCAGCTTGATGAAGCCGCGCGTCGGGTGAAGCATGGTCGTCTCTACCGACAGTACCATGTTCCGCTCCAGCGGCTTGGCCGCATAGGTGCCTTCATAGGTCACCGGATGGTTGGTCATCAGGAACGGCGCCTCATGCGTGATCAGGCCCATGCCGTGAGCGAAGAAATCCGTGTAGGGCGCGACCTTGGATTTTTTCAGCGCGCCTTCGGCATGGGAAATCATGTCGCCGCCCAGCGTACCCGCCTTCACCTTCGAGAACGCCGCCTGCTGCACCGCCTCGACCTCGGCCAGGAGATCTTCCAGCTCGGCATCCGGTTCGCCCAGAATGCCCATCCGGCAGAGGTCGCCGATATAGCCATGATAATTGCCGCCGGAATCGATCGACAGCACTTCACCCTTTTTCCACGCCTGCGGCGAGGCGGCGCGGTTGTGGCTGGAGCCCAGCGTCAGCAGGCAATATTCGAAATGCGCGCCGCGATTGGTTTCCTCGCGCCGAAGCTGTTCGATCATCTCGCTCTTGGTCGTGCCTTCGCGTGCCCATTGGATGGTGGCCAGCATGGAATCGGTGATCAGCTCGGAGGCGATACGCAGTTTCTCCAGTTCGGCCTCGGTCTTGATGGCGCGCATGCGCTCCAGCATGCCGGTGGCATCGACCAGCTTGGCGTCGGGGAGCGCTTTGCGGATGAGGGCATAGGCGTCCGACGGCAGGAAACCCGGCTCGATGCCGATGCGAGCGTCCGCCTTGCCGATCTTGCGCACATGCTCGACGGCGAGATTGGCGGCATCGAGCGTGCCCCAGCAGGCGGCATGCAGCGTCGGCGTCCAGAACGGGTGGTTCTGGTGTTCGCCACCCTCCATGCGGTTGCCGATATAGGCGGCGTGGTCCGGGCCGCCTTTTTCGTAGATCACGATCGGCAGATAGCGGCTGTGGCCGATCGCATCCATGGCGGCGAAGAAGATGAACTTGTAGCCGCCGAGCAGATATTGGGTGTTGTGCTTGGATGTCGCGAGCAGGACGTCGATATCAGCCTCTTCCATAAGCCTATCGACCCTGGCGTGGTCGAATGGGATGTCGCCGACGGCGTTCTTGCCCGGAGCTATGTTCATGTCTCTCTCCCTGAATGTCCGCGCGGATCGGCTGGACTGCCGGCTGCCTGATCCCGATCTCCCGACTTCAGGTCAAATCTGCACCATTTTGGTGTATCTGGTCCAGCCAGAAACAGGGTCGCCCGACTGGGCGCGCGTCACCGATCCCAGTCATTTGAGGCGTACCACCTGATCTGGTCTTACCGGGCCAGGTCTATCGACCACTCTCCCGTAACTGGTCCAGCGAACAAAAATTTCAAAGCCACGCCACGATGCGCCAATTCCGTCTCTGGCGAAAGCCTCGGCAAGGCCCATAATCAAACGTGCATGGAAACGCCCGAAAGGCCTCCGTGGAAGATATGAGATAGAGGGGGAATAGGATGATGCCGGAGTTCAGGATTTCACGCCGCACGGTGCTTGCCGGCTCTGCCATGCTTCTGGCCTCCACGGCGATGCCGACCTCGAGCTGGGCGCAGACGCCGAAGAAGGGTGGCCGGCTGGTGCTCGCCGCCGATTCCGAGCCGCGCAACCTCAACCCGGCCATCGTCGCCTCCAACGGCGTCTTCTTCATCTCCAGCAAGATCGTCGAAACGCTGGCCGAAGCCTCTTTCGAGGGCAAGGACGGGCTTGCGCCGCGGCTGGCGGTCAGTTGGGAAGGTGCCGTCGACGGGCTGTCGGCGACCTTCAAACTGCGTGAGGGGGTCAAATGGCATGACGGCAAGCCGTTCACCTCGGCCGACGTCGCCTTCTCGGCGCTGCAGATCTGGAAGCCGCTGCAGAATCTCGGCCGCACCGTGTTCAAGGATCTTGCCGCGGTCGATACCCCTGACGAATTGACCGCCGTGTTCAAATTCGCCAAGCCGACGCCCTTCCAGCTGATCCGCAACGCTCTGCCGGCGCTGAGCAGCGTGGTGCCGAAGCACATTTACGAAGTCGGCAAGATCGAGGACAACCCGGCCAACAACGCGCCCATCGGCACCGGGCCGTTCAAGTTCGCCGAATACAAGGCCGGCCAATACTACCGGCTGACGAAGAACACGGACTATTGGGGCAAGGACGAACCCTATCTCGATGAGATCATCTACCAGGTGCTGCCCGACCGCACCTCGGCGGCGAGCGCGCTGGAGGCCGGAGAGATTCAGCTCGCCGCCTTCTCCGCCGTGCCGCTGGCCGATCTTGACCGCATCTCGAAAGTGCCGGGCCTGAAGGTCATCACCAAGGGCTATGAGGGATTGACCTACCAACTCGTCGTCGAGATCAACCATCGCCGCAAGGAGCTCGCTGACCTCAAGGTGCGCCAGGCCATCGCGCATGCCATCGACAAGGATTTCGTCGTCAAGACGGTGTTCCTCGGCTATGCCGCCACCGCCACCGGCCCGGTGCCGAAGAACGATCCGCAGTTCTATACCGCCGATGTGCCGACCTATGCTTTCGACGTGGCCAAGGCCAATGCGCTGCTCGACGAGGCCGGCTACAAGAAAGGTCCGGACGGCAAGCGGTTCTCGCTGAAGCTGCTGCCGGCGCCTTATTTCAATGAAACAAAACAGTTCGGCGACTATCTGCGCCAGGCGCTCGCCGCCATCGGCATCGACGCAGAGCTCGTCAACAACGATTCCGCCGCGCATATCAAGGCGGTCTACACCGACCACGCCTTCGACCTCGCCGTCGGCCCGCCGGTGTTCCGCGGCGACCCGGCGATCTCCACCACCATCCTGGTGCAGAGCGGCATTCCGGACGGCGTGCCGTTCTCCAACCAGGGCGGCTACAAGAACGATGCACTGGACGCGCTCATCGCCAAGGCATCCGAGACGCTGGACACATCCGCCCGCACCGACCTCTACAAGGAGTTCCAGAAAGAGGTGGCAGCCGACCTGC
This sequence comes from Mesorhizobium sp. CA13, assembly GCF_020165235.1. Taxonomy (NCBI): domain Bacteria; kingdom Pseudomonadati; phylum Pseudomonadota; class Alphaproteobacteria; order Hyphomicrobiales; family Phyllobacteriaceae; genus Mesorhizobium; species Mesorhizobium sp. CA13. The sequence continues at coordinate 19,384 of NZ_JAIUHS010000023.1, forward strand.
CGCTGATCAACGTCGCCGAATGGAGCTTCATCAGCGTCGCCCGCGACACGGTCGGCAACATCGCCAACAACCCGCGCTGGGCGGTGTCGAACTGGGCGGACACGTATTTGGAATCGTGACAGTATTTCGCGGATGAAAGTTCGCGAGGAAATGATCGTAGACGTCGAGCTCTACGAGGCCCCCCTCTGTCCTGCCGGACATCTCCCCCTCAAGGGGGGAGATCAGCAGCTTGTCCAGCTCGCCAATTCTGCAAAGTTGGGGATTGGCGAAGACGTTGATGACAGCCAATCTCCCCCCTTGAGGGGGAGATGTCCGGCAGGACAGAGAGGGGTGCCTCGCCGTGACATTTCCTTCTGTCCCCTCGCGCGTTCGAGACCCGCATGAACCGCGCCCTCACGCTCCTCCGCCGTCGCCTCGTCGGCAGCGTCTTCGTGCTTTTGATCGTCGTCATCGGCACCTTCCTGTTGCTCGAAGCGGCCCCCGGCGACGCGGTCGATGCCTATATCGTCTCGACCGGCGGCGATGCCGGCATGATCGAGCTGCTGCGCCATCGCTGGGGCCTCGACCAGTCGGAGTTGACGCGGCTCGCCAACTATCTCTGGACGCTGCTGCATCTGGATCTCGGCCAGTCCGTCACCTTTTCGCGGCCGATCCGCGACGTGATCCTCGAGCGCCTGCCGACCACGCTGTGGTTGATGGGCAGCGCCACCGCGCTTTCCTTCGGCCTCGGCTCGGCGCTGGGCATCTATGCGGGCGCCAGGCCGGGCAGTTTTCGCGACCGTTTTCTCTCCATCGGTTCGCTGGCGCTCTATGCCGTGCCGGGTTTCTGGCTCGGCCTGGTGCTGATCGTCGTCTTCGCTGTCGACCTGCGCTGGCTGCCAATCGGCGGCATCGAGACCATCGCCTCCGGCAAGGCCGGCCTCGACCGCGCGGCCGACATCGCCATCCATCTCGTCCTGCCGGTCTGCGCCCTCGGCTTCATCTACCTGGCGCTTTATTTGCGGATGATGCGCGCCGGCATGGCCGAGGTCTGGCGGCAGGACTTCGTGCTGGCCGCCCGCGCCAGGGGCTTGTCGCGCCGCCGCATCGTGCTTGCCCATGTCGCCCGCAATGCGCTGCTGCCATTGGTCACGATGCTCGGCCTGCAGTCGGCGCAGATGCTGGGCGGCAGCGTCGTCATCGAGAGTGTCTTTGCCGTGCCCGGTCTCGGCCGGCTGGCGCAGGAAGCGGTGGCCGCGCGCGACACGCCCTTGCTGCTCGGCATCATCCTCGTCAGCGCCGTGCTGGTCATCGTCATCAATCTTCTCGTCGATATCGCCTATGCCTTTCTCGACCCGCGCGTCGGTGCCAGCGAGGCCGGCACATGAGCACGCTTCGCCGCTTTCTGCGCACGCCGGAGTCGGTCGCCGGCGCCATCCTCCTGGCGGCATTGTGCGCCATGGCCCTGTCGGCGCCGCTGCTGTTCCCGGGCGACCCGCAAGCCATCGCCGGCCCGGCGCTGCTGCCGCCCTTCCAGGACTGGTCGCTGCCGCTCGGCACGGACCGCCTCGGCCGTGACGTGCTGGCCGAGCTTTTCCATGGTGCTCGCACGTCGCTGGCCGTCGGCGTGGCGGCCGCCGCTGCCGCTCTTGCGGTTGGCGCGGTGGTTGGCACGCTGGCCGGCTTTGCCGGCGGCCTGACCGACGAGGCGCTGATGCGCGTCACCGATGCCTTCCAGACCGTGCCGGGCTTTCTGCTGGCGCTAGCCTTCGTCAGCGTGGTCGGCCCTTCGCTCGGCGTCGTCGTGGCGGCAATAGCGCTCGGCACCTGGACCGGGCCCGCGCGCGTGGCCCGCGCGGAAGTGCTGTCGATCCGTGAGCGCGACTACGTCGCCGGCGCGCGCGTCATCGGCATGCATCCGCTGGAAATCGCCTTTCGCGAGGTACTGCCCAATGCCTTGCCGCCGGTGCTGGCGCTGTCCTCGGTGATCGTGGCAGCAGCGATCCTCACCGAGGCGGCTTTGTCCTTCCTCGGCCTTGGCGACCCCAATCGGGTCACCTGGGGCGGCATGATAGCAGAGGGCCGCGCGGTGCTGCGCACCGCGCCCTTCCTGTCGATCGTACCCGGCATAGCACTGGTTCTGACGGTGCTCGGTGTTTACCTCGCCGGCGAAGGCATCGTCGAGACGACGGCGGTCAGAAGAGGCCTGTCGTGACCGCGCTGGCTTCGATCCGCGACTTGGCGGTAAGCTACCGCCGCGATGGCAGCGAGGTCGCCGCGCTAAAGACCATCAGCCTCGACATTGCGGCTGGCGAGCGGCTCGCCATCATCGGGGAAAGTGGCTCCGGCAAGAGCACGCTGGCGCTGGCGATTGCGGGACTCCTGCCGCAGTCTGCCAAGGTAGGAGGCCAGACTGATTGGTTTTCGTCGACGTTGTGTGCCAAGGCTCCCCCCGTAGAGCACCACCCGCAAAAGTCTGCCTCCAAACCGAGCCGCACCCCCCTCCTGGGGAAGGACATCGGCTTCGTCTTCCAGGATCCCTCCGCCAGCCTTGATCCGGTCATGCCAATCGGCAAACAAATCGCGGAAGTCGTGCATACGCATCTCGGCCTCGACTGGCGGCAGTCCTTCGCCAAAGCCAGAACCCTGCTCGAACGCGTCCGCCTGCCCGATCCGGACTCCGCCCTGCGCGCCTATCCGCATCAGCTGTCCGGTGGCCAGAAGCAGCGTGTGGCTATTGCAGCCGCGATCGCAGCCGGTCCGAGACTTTTGATCGCCGACGAGGCGACCAGCGCGCTCGACACCATCGTGCAGGCCGAGATCGTCTCGCTGATCCGGCGGCTGGCGACAGAAGACGGCATGACGCTGCTGTTCATCAGTCATGACATTGCGCTGGCCGCCGAGCTTGCGGACCGCATTGCCGTATTCCGGCATGGCGAATTGATCGAACTTGGCGCCACGCAACAGATCGTCGGTGCGCCAACTGAAGCCTACACGCGCGCGCTGCTCGACGCCCATATCGGCCTCGACGCCGAACCGCTGCACCACGGTATGATCGCATGAGCGCCCCTGTGCTGGCGGTTTCCAACCTGACCAGGCACTACCGCCGTGGCGGCAAGACGGTTAACGCGGTCGACGATGTTTCCTTCGAAATCAGGCCCGGCGAGACGCTGGCGCTGGCCGGACCCTCCGGCAGCGGCAAGTCGACGATCGCGCGACTGGTGTTGCGGCTGATCGAGCCGGATGCCGGCCGGATCGACTTCGAAGGCCATGATTTCCTGGCTCTGGGCGGCGCCGGCTTGCGTGCGCGTCGCGCTCGCTTGCAGATGGTGTTCCAGGATCCGCTTGCCGCCTTCAACCCGCGCGCCACGGTGGCGCGCGTGCTTGACGATCCCTTGCGCATCCACGGCGTCGCCTCCCGTTCCGAGCGCCCGCGTCGCATCGCCGCCCTGCTGGAGCGCGTCGGCCTTGCGGCGGAGCTTGCCTCGCGCTCCATCCACGAAATCTCGGGCGGCCAGCGGCAGCGGGTGGCGATTGCCCGCGCCATAGCCCCGAAACCCTCGCTGATCGTGCTCGACGAAGCGGTGTCGGCGCTCGATGTTTCGGTGCGCGGACAGATCCTCGATCTTCTGCTCGACCTGCAACGCCAGGAACGGATCGCCTATCTCTTTATTTCGCATGATCTCGGCGTCGTCAGGGCCGTAGCCCACCGCGTCATCCTTCTCGACGGCGGGCGGATTGCCGAGAGCGGCGATGCCCGCGCCGTCATCGATGGGCCGCGATCGGCTATCGGCAAGGCGCTCGTGGCGGCCACGCCAAAGCTCAGAAGAACCACGCAGGAAGCATCATGACCGACCCCCAAGCCAGAGCCGAGCAACTGTCGCGCGAACTCGATTCCGCATTCCGCAACCGGGCCGACCTCTATCGCCTGTTCCTGGATGAGTTGACCGGAGAGCTGGGCGCCGAAAGAGCCGAGGCGATCATGACCCGGACCATCGAGCAGCGCGGCAAGGAAGTGGCCGCCGCGGCCTTCGCCGCATTCGGTCCCAACGACGCGCGCTCAATCGGCGAAGCTTTCCTGTCGGTCAGCCCGGATGACGGCCGGATGTATCCGACCGATGTCGAACGCGGGCCCGACCGCATCGCCTTCAAGGTGAAACGCTGCCCTCTCAAGGATGCCTGGGTCGAGGCCGGCGTCGGCGAGGAAAAACTCGCCACGCTCTGCCGCATCGCCGGCGCCTTCGACCGCGGCCTGTTCGAGGCGACCGGCGTGCGTTTCGACAATGTCACCTGGACGCCCGGCCACGGCGGCGGCTGCTGCCATATCGCGCTGACCAACCGCGATGCCGGCTAGCAATTGGTGGCCTTAGCCGCCGACCATCAGCCTGACGACCTCATCATGGTTGGTCTCGGAGATCTTGCGCTCGCCGGCCTGGATCCCGCGCCGCAGCACGACGATGCGATCGGAAACGGCGAAGATGTCCTGCAAATTATGCGAGATGAAGATCACGCCGCGCCCTTGCGCCTTGAGCTGGTGGATGAGCGAAATCACCTTGCGCTGCTCCGGCACGCCGAGCGCGGCCGTCGGTTCATCCATGATCAGGATCTGAGCATCCCAGTAGACGGCGCGGCCGATGGCCACGGCCTGCCGCTGGCCGCCGGAGAAATTGCTGACCGGCGCATTCAGTCGGCTGACGTGGAAGTCCAGCCGCTTCATCGTCTCCCTGGCGGCCTCGGCCATGGCCTTGCGGTCGAGCACTGGCAGGAAACCGAATGCCTTGCGCATGGGCTCGCGGCCGAGGAAGATGTTGGCACCGATCGACAAATTATCGGCCAGCGCGAGATCCTGGTAGATCGTCTCGATGCCCTTTTCGCGCGCCTCCTGCGGCGTGGCGAAAGCCACCGGCTGACCTCTGAGCAGGATTTCTCCGCCCGTCGGCTGGAACACGCCCGATATTGCCTTGATCAGAGTCGTTTTGCCGGCGCCATTGTCTCCGGCAAGCGCCACCACTTCGCCCGGCCGCACGGCCATGGAGAAATCATTGAGCGCCCGCACGGCACCGAAATGCTTGGAAAGGTTCCGGACTTCGAGAAGGGGCTCGGTGCTATTCATCCTGACGGGCTCCACTGAACCGGCGCTGCGCCTGGTCGATGAGAACGGAAATGATAATGACGACGCCGACCGCGATGAACTGCCAGAACGGCTCGACATTGACGAACACCAGCCCGTACTGAATCACCGCGATCACCAGCGCGCCGGCGACGGTGCCGAAAATGGTGCCGGAGCCGCCGAACAGGCTGGCGCCGCCGATCACCACCGCCGCGACGCTGTCGAGCAGCAGGGGTTCGCCGGCCTGCGCGGCACCGGCGGTGAAGCGCGCCGCATAGAGCGCGCCGCCAAGCCCGGCGCACATTGCCGACAGCACATAGAGCCGCAGGATATGGCCCCTGATGTCGATGCCGGCGCGGCGCGCGGCCTGGACATTGGCGCCGATGGCGTAATTGTGCTGGCCGAACCGGGTCTGGCTGAGCAGATAGTGCATCACGACGACGAAGACGGCGGCGATCATCACCAGATAGGGCACGCCATGGAACTTGCCGTTGCCGAGCAGTGCGAACCAGGAGTTCTGTACCGGCACCGTCGTGCCGCCGGCAAGCAGGAAGGCGACACCGCGGGCGACGCCGAACATGCCGAGCGTGCCGATGAAGGGCGGGACCCTGAGCCGCGAGATCAGCAAGCCGTTGATGACGCCGGGCACGCCGGCCACGATCACCGCGGCAAGGATGCCGGCAAGCATGGCCAACGGCAACGGAATGGCGGCGCCCGCCATGTTGGTGGCATGCGCGGCGATGACCGCGGCCAAGCCCATGATGAAGCCGAGCGACAGGTCGATGCCGCCTGAAATGATGACGAAGGTCTGCCCGGTCGCCAAAAGCAGCGGCGCCACGGCGAAGATCGCGATGGATTGCAGATTGAACGGATTGAGCACGAAAGTGGCACCGAAGGCGCTTCGCGACCAGATCTCGAAACAGATGATCAGGCCTGCGAGAAACAGCCAGGCGCGCCCCTCGGCGATGCGTGCGATCCAGCTCCTGGCCGGATCGCCGTGGTCGGCCTGGGGAGCGACATGCTTCTCGGCTGGCTGTGCTGGTGATGTCGAGGTCATGAGTACTCCGCGGCGCGGCTGCCTTCAAACAGGTCCCGCCTCTGGCGGGGACCGACACGGGCTCCTCCCGGCGCACCGGGAAGAGCCAAGTTGGTCCGGACTTACTCGGAGTAGAGATACTTCGAGATGTTCGGATCGCCGATGTTGGACTTGTCCATGATCGTGAAGCCGGTGCCGATCGTGACCGGGATGGACTGGCCGGTCAGGTGGGCATAGGCCGAGACGACGCCGAAGTAGCCGATCTCCGCGGGATGCTGGGCGATCGCCACATCCACAAGCCCGGTGTTGATGTTGTCGACGATGCTGGTCGGAGCATCGAAGGCAACCACTTTGACGGTGCCCGTCTGCCCTGCCTGCTTGACGCCATTGGCGGCGCCCAGCGCCGAGAACAGATTGGCGCCGAACACGCCGACGAGGTCGGGGTTGCGCGCGAACACCGCCTGCAGCTGCGAGGCCGCCTTGTTGGCATCGTCATCATTGAACTGGGTCTCGAGAACGGTGATGCCGGGATGGTTGGCCATCTCCTTCTTGAAGCCTTCCTCGCGCTGGTCGGTGGTCGAGATGCCGGGCTTGACGTTGGAGACATAGACCTTGCCCTTGTCGCCGACGGCCTTGGCAAGCGCCCGCGCCGCGATCTCGCCGCCCAGCACATTGTCCGAGGCGATGTAGGCCAGGGGGAAATCGGCGTCACCCGCGCCGGTCTGATAGGCGCCGGTGCCGATGAAGGTATCCACGGTGATGACCGGAATGCCTGCGTCATTGGCCTTGCGCAGCGGCTCGACCAACTGGACCTTGTCGGTCGGCGCGATCAGGATCGCGTCCGGCTTCTTGGCGATGACCGCGTCGAGCACCGGCACCTGGGTGACCGGATTGAACTCAGGAGCGCCCTGGAAGACCAGGTTCACGCCAAGCGCGTCGGCTGCGGCCTGGGCACCCTTGCGCATGGTGATGTAGAAACCGTCGGTGGTCAGGCCCGGAACGAGCGCGATGGTATATTTCTTGTCTTGCGCCTGCGCGGGCGCGATAAGCACCGACGCGCTGACGGCGAGAGCCGCGAGCGCGGCAACGATCTTCTTCATGACATCCTCCTCATTGTGTTGGCAGATCTGCCGTTGCAAGTGACATCGAATGGCCGTCATCCGCTTGGGACAAGACGGCCGGGAACGCCTGTTTGCTTTTCGCGGGCAGCTCCTCCCAAGCGCCCTCCAGTCGATATGTCAGCCGGTCCAGCCGACCGATACGATAGCCGTGGTCGCTTCTTCGCCCTCCGCGAGGTCAGAGAACCACAGCACCCGGCATGCATCGCATGCCAAGCTCACAAACTTGTAACACTTTGCAGAAATAAATTGCAACTCGGTTTCCCGGGTCGCAACGCCGGATTTTTCACGCAACATCCGACTGCTCCACAAAGTCCCGGCGAACTATTGCCTCGACTTCTCGGCGGCACAACCGATTTCGTAAAATCGCCGTCGCGAATTGGTAGGCGGCCGTGGCGCGTTGGGCGGGCACTATCGCGGCGGCAGGGCAGCGAGGATGGCTTGTGCCGTCTTCGTATCCGTTATCACGGTGTTGATCAGCCGGGCGCGAGCGGCGCCGATGATGGCCGTCGCCTTTTCCGGTGACGCCGCGACGCCGATCACCAACGGTACGGCGCGGAGCTGCGCCGGCGACATGGCAATCATCCGGCCCTCTCCTTCCCAGGCGATCAGCGCGCCATCGGCATCGAAATAGTGCCGAAGGACATCGCCGGCCGCATGGACCAGTGCCTGCTCGCTCGGCGTGGCTGCGCTCGCCTCGGGTGCATTGATGGCATGCGGCAGGCCGATGCCGACGATCGCGACATCGGTCCTGTCCCACAGCGCGACGGCATCGCTGATGGCGGCATCACCAAGGAAGACCTCACGCAATTCGCTGGAAGGCAGATAGGGTGCATGAATGAAGTGCGGCGTGCCGCCGAACTCCTCGGCGGCGAGGCGGACGAATTCGTTGACCTGAAAATGCGCCGCGTGCTGCTGCATGCCGCCGGTGGCGGCAACGGTCAGCACGCCCGGAACACGCGGCAAGCCGGCGCGGATCACCTCGCGCACCGCGCGCCCCCAGCCGATGGCGACCACGGAGCCGGCCACCAATTGTGCCTGCTTGAGCAAGCCGCCGAGCGGACCGGCCAGCGCCGTCAGTGCGCCTGCGGCCGGCGTTTCGACCACCGCAGCGTCACGGAGACCCAGCCTATCGATCAGCTGTCTGGTGATCTCCTCCGGTGTCGCCAGATCGAGAACCTCGATACGGACGATCCCTTCCGCCCGCGCCCGCTGCAAGAGGCGCGATATGGTCGCGGTGGAGACGCCGAGCTGCCGCGCGATGTCGACCTGCGACATCTCCGCCTCGTAATGCAGTTTGGCGACCGTGTGCAGCATCGTGCGCGATGCGGTCGCATCCTGAATGGGAGGGGCAGCCAGCTTGCAATTCCTTTCAGCAACGTGTTACACACGTATACGCCGATGGGAGTTATCGCGCAAATCCGGCGAACTCGCAACTTGAGGCCGTCCTGCCCAGGCGCCGGCAAGGTGTGCTTTTCCGGGCAATCGACGGCGCATCAAGACGGCAATTCTCCCCTGCCGGCAGGCGGGCAAACTGAACATTCTTGTTTCCACGGGATCCGCGCCCTCGGCCAGAGAGCGCCAACATCGGACAGAGACCATGACAAAGATGACCACCGCGGAGCTGCGCGGCTATCAGCAGATATGCGGCAAGGACGGGGCCATGGTGGCCATCGCCTGCGACCAGCGCGGCGGCATGCGCACCTTGCTGGCGGCGGATCCGGCCGAACAGGCCAGGATCACCAACGACATGCTCGGCGATACCAAGGCCGACATCACGCGCTACCTTGCAAGTGCTGCGTCCTGCGTACTGCTCGACCCGCTCTGCGCGGTGCCGCGGGTCGTCGAGGAGGGCGTGCTGAACCGCGATACCGCGCTGCTTATCGGTCTCGACGCCTCGGGTTTCGACGTCTCGCCTGAAGGCTATCGCCTGTCGCGCCTTGTCCCCGGTATCGATGCGCGCCGCGTGCGCGAGCTGGGCGGCACGGGCGGCAAGATCATGGTGTATCTGCGGGCCGACAAGCCCGAAGCCAATGAGCACAACATTGCCATCCTGCGCCAATGCATCGCCGATTTCGGGCAGGAAGACTTGCTGCTCGTCGTCGAATTCCTGACTTATCAGCTCGAAGGCGAAAGCCCGCAAGATTATGCGGCGAAGACCCCGTGGCTTGTCGAGGAAGGCACAAGGATCTCGCTGGAGTGCGGGGCAAAGGTGCTGAAGCTTCCGTATCCCGGAACGCCGGAAGCCTGTGCCAACATCACGAGAATGGCCGGCGAGGTGCCGTGGGCGGTGCTTTCGGCCGGCGTCAACCACGCCACCTTCCTAGGCCAGGTCGAGATTGCCATGCAGAACGGCGCCTCCGGCGTCATCGCCGGCCGCTCGCTGTGGAAGGACTGCATCTCTCTCGATCGTGACATTCAGCGCGAAAGGCTTAAGACCATCGCGGTGCCGCGATTGCGTGAGATCCAGGCGGTAATCGGGCATCACCGGCGCAAGGCCGCCGCCTGATATCCGCGTTGGATCACCGGCACGTGCAGGACGTCATGCCACTCAGCATAGGGATAGATATAGGCGGCACCAATCTGCGGGCCGCCCGCATTTCGGGCACCGGCGAAATCCTCGAACGGCTGTCCGAAAAGAGCGCGCCAGACCCGCAGCTTGTGCTCTCGCGGATCGCCGGGATGGTGCGCCGGCTCGATACATCTGAGGTTTCAGCCATCGGCATCGGTGTTCCCGGCCGCGTCGACGCGCATCGCCGCGCGGTCCTGTCCGGCGGCTACGTCAATCTGGCCTCCGTCTCGCTGGCGCAGCGCCTGGAGGACATGGCCGGCAAGCCCGTCGTCATCGACAATGACTGCAACATGGCACTGGTCGCGGAGATGGCGCTCGGCGCCGGCCGGGGCCACGACGACATCGCCATGTTCACCATCGGCACCGGCATTGGCGGCGCCGTCGCTCAAGATCGGCGGATCTTGCGTGGCCGGGCAACGGCCGGGCAGCTCGGCCACATCACCGTCGATGTCAATGGCGAGACATGCGCCTGCGGCCGGCGCGGCTGTGTCGAGACCACCAGTTCGGGCACCGCGCTCGGCCGTCATATTGCGCGGGCCGGCTTGCGTCCCGATCTTTCGGTCGACCAGCTCTTTGCCCGCGACGCCGCCGGAGACATCCAGGCGCGCGCTATACTGGAAGCGTGGGCAACGCCCTTGCGTGCCGCCATCGATACCAGCGTCGCCCTGTTCGACCCCGATCTCGTCCTGCTCGGCGGCGGCCTTGGCCGGGCGGCACACAAGGCGCTCGGCCGTGCGCCGGCCCTGGCGCCCTGGTATCAATGCCCGGTCGAGCCCGCGCAGCTCGGCGACGAGGCCGGCGTGATCGGCGCTGGACTGCAGGCGCTGGCCGGAACAGACATGGCGCCCGCGCCGATTTTGGGCCGGTCTTTTGTCCAAACCGGGGGCGCCAGGCGCGCCGTGCTGGTCAACGGCATCCCGGCCAGCGGCAAGAGCACGGTCTCGCGCGGCATAGCCGACCGTACGGGATGGCCGTTGCTTGCGCTCGATACGATCAAGAATCCGTTTCTCGAGGTGCTCGGCGGCGGCGACCGCGCATTCAACCGCACGCTCGGCCGCGCCAGCTATCAGGCGATCTGGTCAGTCGTCGGCGAAGCCCCAGCGGGCTCCACATTCATCGTCGACGCCTGGTTCGGTTTCCAGCCGCGCGAGCTGCTTGAGGATCATCTCAGGAATGCCGGTGTCGAACAGACCTTTGAAATCTGGTGCCACGCGCCCGGCGAAGTTTTGGCTGAACGTTATGGCGCCCGGCTCGGCCAGCGCCCCGCCGGCCATCCAGGCGCGGCCTATATCCCCGAACTGATCGAACTCGCTGGGCGCGCCGAACCGCTGCGGCGCGGCCCGCTCTTCGACGTCGACACGACGAAGCCGATCGACTTCGATGCCATCATCGCGTGGCTGCGAGCGATGATGCCGGGCGGCGTTTAGAGCGTCGATGGACAGGAAGCAGTCAAGCCCGGCAGCTCGAAAGCCGTTTTCGAGCTGCCGGGCCTGTCCGGTCAATAGCCGACGGTGAAGCGCTGCGGGCGATAGGTGGCGAACATATCCTCAATCCGAGATCCTCAATCTGTTCGTACGGCGCGGCCGCCAGGCGCCGTACTCGCAGGCGAGATCATATTCGGCACCAGAATGTCATTGCGGCGCGCGAAGGCGATCAAGGTCGCCCGCACGGTTTCCGCATCGATCTCGCCGGCAATACCGGCTTTGCAAGCGTTGAGGGCGACGGCATGGGCGCCGTTCCGGCTGGCAACGGGCCAGTCCTGCAGCACGGCATATGCTTCCATCGCAGTCTCGATCGTCACCGGAAGCCCCATTCCGACCAGGATCGTCACGGGTTCTTCAAAGCGCATCTGTGCCATGATTTAAACCTCCATTCGACGGCAAACGAACCGAAGCATGTCGGGCAGCCTGGTGCGCGATGACAGGTCGGCGCGGATAAGGCGGGTGCGCCGGCGTCGTCGGATTTTCACCAGCCGCGAGCCTGATCTCGGCCGCCTCGACCGGACTTGGCTTGACCATTGGCGAGCCCCAGCCCGGCGCCGGCAGCGCCCTATGCGCCCTGGCGAGCGCCTCGAGCCAGGCAACGACGGAAAGCGGCGGGAGCGTCCGCCCATCGAGCCAGGCGGCGACCTGGCTTTGCGGGCAACCAAGCTCGTCGACGAGGTCTGCCGCTTTCCACCTCAACGTTTTCAGGCATTCACGCCATTGGCCCGCGATCATGTCGGTCCTCTTCCCGACCGGACATCCGTCCATCGTTCACCACGGCGTTCCGCGAATTGCGCCGACCACGGCGTCCTCCACCCCTGTATTCAGCCGCCGGAGCCTTCCGAAGCTGCCGACACATGCTGAGCCGCCAGAAACATCAGCGTCGAGGCCGCGGTACGGCGGCTCCAGCCCGCGGACTCCGCCATGTCGAGGACGCCCGTCAGCAATGGTCCCAGCACGCTCCTGCATTCTGCCTCGTAGGCGAGAAATTCGTTTGCCGGATGCGTGGGCGCCGGAACGGAACCGATGCCGGTCATAATGGTCTCTCTCCAAACTTTCCCCGGGAAGCGCCCGCTCCCATTCGAGGGAGCGGGCAGTCTCCCATCGTCCTAGAAGTCCATGCCCGCGCCGGCGGGCATGGCAGGGGCGGCGGCTTCCTTCTTTGGCTTCTCGGCCACCATCGCCTCGGTGGTGACCAGCAGGCCGGCGACGGAAGCGGCATCCTGAAGCGCGGCGCGTACGACCTTTGCCGGATCGATGACGCCTTGGCCGTAGAGATCGCCGAACTCGTTGGTCTGGGCGTTCCAGCCCCAGCCGAACTCGCTCTTCTCGCGCAGCTTGCCGACGATGATCGAGCCCTCGGCGCCGGCATTCTCCGCGATCTGGCGCACCGGGGTCTCGATTGCGCGCCGCACGATCTCCACGCCGGTCCTCTGGTCGGCATTGTCGATCACCAAGCCATCAAGCGCCTTGGCGGCCCGAAGCAGCGCGACGCCGCCACCGGGGAGCACGCCTTCCTCGACCGCCGCACGGGTCGCATGCAGCGCGTCGTCGACACGGTCCTTGCGCTCCTTCACCTCGACTTCCGTCGAACCGCCGACGCGGATGACGGCGACGCCGCCGGCGAGCTTCGCCAGCCGCTCCTGCAATTTCTCGCGGTCATAATCGGAGGTGGTCTCCTCGATCTGGGCTTTGATCTGGGCGATACGGCCCTGGATCTCTTCCTTGCGGCCAACGCCGTCGATGATGGTGGTATTTTCTTTTTCGATCACCACTCTCTTGGCGCGGCCCAGCATCTGCAGCGTGACGTTCTCGAGCTTGATGCCGAGATCCTCGCTGATCGCCGTGCCGCCGGTGAGGATGGCGATATCCTCCAGCATCGCCTTGCGGCGATCGCCGAAGCCAGGCGCCTTGACGGCCGCGACCTTCAGGCCGCCGCGCAATTTGTTGACAACCAGCGTGGCGAGCGCCTCCCCTTCCACATCCTCGGCAATGATCAGCAAAGGCTTGCCCGACTGTACGACGGCCTCGAGAACGGGGAGCATGGCTTGCAGGTTGGACAGTTTCTTCTCGTGGATCAGCACATAAGGCTCTTCGAGCTCGACGCGCATCTTGTCCTGGTTGGTGATGAAGTACGGGCTGAGATAGCCGCGGTCGAACTGCATGCCCTCGACCACCTCGAGTTCGGTCTCGGCGGTCTTGGCCTCCTCCACCGTGATGACACCTTCATTGCCGACCTTCTCCATCGCCTCGGCGAGGAAGCGGCCGATCTCGGCATCGCCATTGGCCGAGATGGTGCCGACCTGGGCGATCTCGTCGTTCTTCGTCACCTTGCGGGCATTGGCCTTCAGTTCGGCGACGACCGCCTCCACGGCCTTGTCGATGCCGCGCTTCAAATCCATCGGATTCATGCCCGATGCCACGGCCTTGGCGCCTTCCTTTACGATGGCTTGGGCCAGAACCGTCGCGGTTGTGGTGCCGTCGCCAGCCAAGTCGCTGGTTTTCGACGCCACCTCGCGCACCATCTGTGCGCCCATGTTCTCGAACTTGTCTTCCAGCTCGATTTCCTTGGCCACCGTCACACCATCCTTGGTGATGCGCGGCGCGCCGAAGGACTTGTCGATAACGACATTGCGGCCTTTGGGACCGAGCGTCACCTTCACCGCATTGGCCAGAATGTCGACGCCGCGCAGCATTTTCTCGCGGGCTTCGGTATGGAATTTCACTTCCTTGGCAGCCATTGGATCACTCCTTCGCTTTAGGCAGCTTTCGTTGACTGGTAACCTCGCAAGAAGCCGTCAAGCGGCCTTCTTCATCGTTGCGGTCTGCTCGATCACACCCATCACGTCGCTTTCCTTCATGATGATAAGGTCTTCGCCGCCGAGCTTGATCTCGGTGCCGGACCATTTGCCGAACAGGATGCGGTCACCCACCTTGACGTCGAGCGGCTGAAGCTGCCCGGCTTCGTTGCGCGCGCCAGGGCCGGCGGCGATCACCTCGCCTTCCTGCGGCTTTTCCTTGGCTGTATCGGGAATGATGATGCCGCCGGCCGTTTTTTCCTCGGCTTCGATGCGGCGGACCAGGATACGGTCATGCAACGGGCGAAACGTCATGTCGTTCTCCTTCAAGGACAAACAGTTTGAGGTTCCTCCGCGCCGGACCGGCAATATCGGCCGGCTCGGGGTGCCGCGACCTTGTTCAGCATCGCGCGCGCATATCGAGCTAGTTTTGCAGCTTTCCGCTTTCAAGAGGTCTGCGCAAAAATTTTAGCACTCGCCACATGAGAGTGCCAACACACTGTTATCATGAGGAAATTCTGACCAGGCCGACGATTTCATCGCTTGAATTTTCGAAAGGAGCCAACAAAATTATTTTGGCCCGCGCTGCCGAAGCGCAGCCGGAACCTGGACGCTATCGAGGAGTTTTGCGAACGGAGCACAACAATGGACCGACAGAAACTTTCGCCGATCATGCCTTCCCTGACCGACATGCCCGACATCCCGCTTGACCGGCTGCTTTCGCCGGCCAGGCACTTCAAACATCCCAACGAGGTGTTGGCAGACGACGCGCTCGACCTTTGGGAAAAGCGGGCGATCCTGTCGTCTTGGGCCTCGGACGCCTGCGCGGTGGAGTCGATGCCGGAACTGCGCCTGCCGCAGGGAGTCGAGCGGCCGGTTTCCTTCGACCAGATCATGGAGGCCCTGTGCAAGCTCGACATCGACGCGTCGGCGTCCCGGTCGACGCCGGACGAATTCCGCCACGACTTCGCCAGGATGCATGCGTGATCTCATAAACGAAAGGAGAAGCATATGGTGACTGCGGTCAGCAGAGAATTCCGCCTGCAGATGGATGGCTACGGCCTGACCACGGCCGAGATTCATTATCATATGCCCGACTACCCCAACCTGCTGCAGCTCTATGTCTGGCAGGAATACGACCTCGCTCCCGAGTTCCCGGAGCTGAAGGGCTTCCTTGGCTATTGGGAAAGCGAACTGGACGGCACGCTGCACTCCGTGCGCGTCGCCCATCATCGCCTGATCACACCATCGGAATGGCGCGCCGTTGACGGCATCGTTGCCATCCATTGAGCGGATCAAAAAAACCTGAAGCGCGTCGCCTGCGACGCGGCGCGCTCAAAGGCCCGATCGCGCATACCTAAAGTCAGAGCTTCCGAGCAGGATAAGTGGTGGGATCCATGTCATCCTGCTCCGACAGCCATTGGCCGGACCGCCCCTGGCATCCTCGCGGAGCGGGGTTGGCGAAGCGAAGGAGGGCGGCCTCTCGTCAGGCCGGCTCGCTTGGCCGCCTTCAAGAAAGCTTTGTAGGCAGCACGCCCGCTGCGCCAGCCATCCAGCGCATCGCGGCACGCACGGTCGGCGGCGCGCCAGCTTGGGCCACGCGCCCATTTCGGCCATTGTTGATCCAGGCATTCCAGAGCCTCGAAGCTGCTGGCGATCTTGCGGGGCGCATTCGAGAATTCGAGCGTAATCGGCTGAGGGAACCGAATATCGTTCATCACTTCCTCCGTTTTTTGACGTCTTTTTGCGAGTAAGCAATCGGATGGAATCATCGGCGACCGTCCATCCGCGATCGAGATGGTCATCGGTTCAGGCGGCGTCAAGGGCCGCCGGATTTTGGCGAGACCTTCGATCAGGCCTCTTGACGCCAGACCCCTCAGTTCCCAGATCGAATCCGCCGGCGCCGGAAGGGCCGGCATGGTCAAGGAGTGCCCATCCTTGGCACTCCTCGTACCCATGTTGCTCAGCGAAGGAGGATATGGCTATGAGAACCGCTTTCGACTTTTCACCACTCTATCGGTCGAGCATAGGCTTCGACCGTATTTTCGACCTCCTGGAGAATGCCAGTCGGACGGCGAATGTAGACAATTGGCCGCCCTACGACATTTCCAGGACCGGTGACGACGCTTATCGCATCACCATGGCGGTAGCCGGCTTCAGTGAAGACGAATTGAGCATCGTTCATGAGCCCAACATGCTCGTAATCGCCGGCGAGCGTGCCGGAGAGGACAATGGCGAATACCTGCATCGCGGCATCGCCGGACGGCCGTTTGAGCGGCGCTTCGAACTTGCCGACCATGTGAAGGTGACCGGCGCCGGCCTCGTCAACGGTCTGCTGACGGTCGATCTCCAGCGCGAGATTCCCGAAGAGATGAAACCGCGCAAGATCGAGATCGGCACCAGCATGGCCAAAGCCAAGGAAAAGTCCGTCCCAGTGGAGAAACAGGCGGCCTGAGGCATTCCGGGTCAAAGCTGCCACCGCCGGACGCCGGTCGTCCGGTGGTGAGACGCAAGCAAAGAGGAGAAAGACAATGAGCGTACGTGATCTCATTCCTTTTGGCCGGGAACGCGGCCAGGTCCCCGGCCTTTTGCGCGATGGCGAACGTGATCCGTTCATGTCGTTGCACCGCGAGGTGAACCGCCTTTTCGACGATGTTTTCCGTGGTTTCGGCTCGGGGCTGCCGTCCTTGTCGTCGGTTGCCGCCGATGGCGGACGCTGGCCTAGCGTCGAGATCTCCGACAGCGGAAAGGAGGTCCGTGTCACGGCCGAGGTGCCCGGCATGGAGGAGAAGGACATCGAGGTCCTGCTCGATGACGGCGTGCTGACCCTGAAGGGCGAAAAGCGGTCCGAGAGCGAGGACAAGGAGCGCCAGTTCTCCGAACGCTACTACGGCCGTTTCGAGCGCCGCATTCCGCTCGGCGCCGAGGTCGAGCAGGACAAGGTCGAAGCGCGCTTCAGGAATGGCCTGCTGACGGTGACCCTGCCGAAGACCGCGAAAGCGCAAGCGCAGGCAAAGCGCATCGAGATCAAGAGTTGAGCGACCCTATGCCGGCGGTGGGGGACAAGCCCACCCGCCGGTTTAGGTCGAGACGGCAGTGTTGACGGCTTACACTGCGGACGCGATCGCTTCGCCGGCTGGATTATCTTCGGCGACAGGTCTGTCTTTGTGCGGTGGCTCGGTTTGGCTGGCTCCGTGAACGCTTTTGCTTGGCTTGTATGGTTCTGGCGGGCGGATTGGGTTTGGTTGGGGGAGAGGATTTGCTTTTGTGGGGTGG
>NZ_JAIUHS010000024.1:0-28718 GCF_020165235.1 Mesorhizobium sp. CA13
CTACCTCAGCCCTGTTGAGTTCGAGGAAACGGCGATGTTAGCTTAAGTGCCTGTCCATGGAACCGGCAGCAGGCCAGACCTTGGATTTCCTGCTTTTGTACAAGAGGCTGCAAGCGGTCACCTCTTCTTGAATGTTGATCGGTCTGAAAACGTCCGAGGGGCTTTGCGTGGCTTGAAAAACCGGCTCGCCGAATTCGGGCGCACCTTCGTGCCAGATCCCAACGTCGCGCCCAATCATGGCTGGCATCATCACTTCGAAACAATTGGCATGGAGGTCGGAATTCCACCCCGAATTCTGGACGCGGTGCAGGGACAGGCGGCACGGACAGTTGCGGATACCTACGGCGAGGTCACCCTAACCATGACCGTTGAAATTGCGAAACTGAGCTCCTATTGATTTGAAGAGCTACAAAATTCCAAGTTGCCTTGGCGGCAGTCACGAGGCGTCCCGAAGTATCCTCCTAGAAGCCGGTCGGCAGGCCAACGGTAGGCTCCCATTTCTGTCAAATCACCGCTACAGGTATCGAATCCTAAAGGGCGCGTGCACGCTTTTGGAGCCTGTGGAGTGACACCCTCACTATGAACACACCTGAACGCAGCCTTGAAGAGGCACTCGTCACGAAACTTGAGCACCTCAAGTATGAATATCGTGCGGACATCCGTGACCGCGCCACGCTGGAGCAGAACTTCCGTGAGAAGTTCGAAGCGCTTAATCGCGTCCGTCTCACCGACTCTGAGTTCGCCCGCCTAATCGACGAGATCGTCACCCCCGATGTCTTCGCCGCTGCCCGCATACTGCGCGAGCGTAACAGCTTCACCCGCGATGACGGCACGCCGCTAAACTACACCCTCGTCAACATCAAGGACTGGTGCAAGAACTCCTTCGAGGTGGTCAATCAGTTGCGCATCAATACGGATAACAGTCATCACCGCTACGACGTCATACTCCTGATCAATGGCGTCCCCGCCGTTCAAATTGAGCTTAAAACCCTCGGAATCAACCCCCGTCGGGCCATGGAGCAGATCGTCGATTACAAGAATGACCCGGGGAACGGCTATACAAAGACGCTTCTTTGCTTCCTCCAGCTCTTCATCGTCAGCAACCGCGACCGCACTTACTATTTCGCGAACAACAATTCCCGCCACTTCGCTTTCAATGCCGAAGAGCGCTTTCTGCCAGTCTATGAATTCGCTGATGTGGACAACAAAAAGGTCACCCACCTCGATAGCTTCGCCGAGAACTTCCTCGTCAAATGCACCCTCGGCCAGACCCTCAGCCGCTATATGGTGCTCGTT
Source organism: Mesorhizobium sp. CA13 (assembly GCF_020165235.1). NCBI lineage: Bacteria > Pseudomonadati > Pseudomonadota > Alphaproteobacteria > Hyphomicrobiales > Phyllobacteriaceae > Mesorhizobium > Mesorhizobium sp. CA13. The sequence goes on from NZ_JAIUHS010000024.1 coordinate 1,297, forward strand.
GTCAGCGAGCAGAAGCTCCTGATGATGCGGCCTTATCAAATCTATGCGGTGAGGGCCATTGTGGACTGCATCGCCCAGAACTGCGGCAACGGCTACATCTGGCACACCACCGGCAGCGGCAAGACGCTCACCTCCTTCAAGGCCTCAACCCTCCTCAAGGACAACCCAGATATTGAGAAATGCCTCTTCGTCGTGGACCGCAAGGACCTCGACCGGCAGACGCGGGAGGAGTTCAACAGATTCCAAGAAGGCTGCGTCGAGGAAAACACCAATACCGCCTCCCTCGTGCGTCGTCTTCTCTCGGACGACTACGCCGACAAGGTCATCGTCTGCACCATCCAGAAACTCGGCCTCGCGCTAGATGAAAACAGCACGCGCAACCAGCAGCAAAAAAAGGGCGGGAGACAGACCTACAAGGAGCAGCTTGAGCCGCTTCGCGACAAACGCATCGTCTTCATCTTCGATGAGTGCCACCGCTCCCAGTTCGGAGAGAACCACAAAGCCATCAAGGAGTTCTTCCCCCACGCGCAACTCTTCGGCTTTACCGGTACTCCCATATTTGAGAAAAACGCGAACCGGGTGAAGATAGAGGACCAGGAAGCCTCATATCAGACCACCAAAGAGCTCTTCCAGAAGCAGCTCCACGCGTACACGATCACGCACGCCATCGAGGACGCGAACGTTCTGCGATTCCATGTTGATTTCTTCAAGCCGGAAGGCAAAAAGCTGCCCAAGCCGGGCGAACCGCTTGCGAAGAAAGCCGTTGTCGAGGCAATCCTCGCGAAGCACGATGCCGCCACCGGCGGGCGCAGGTTCAATGCCCTGCTCGCTACCGCGTCCATCAATGACGCCATTGAATACCACGGCCTGTTCATCAAGCTGCAGGCAGAAAAACAAGAGACCGACCCCAACTTCAAGCCGCTGAATATCGCTTGCGTCTTTTCTCCGCCCGCAGAGGGCGACCCCGATGTGAAGCAGATACAGGAAGATCTCCCGCAGGAGAAAGAGGACAACGCTGTAGAGCCAGAGAAGAAGAAGGAAGCCCTCAAAGCCATACTCATTGACTACAACAACCGCTACGGCTCAAATCATAGCATCGGCCAGTTCGACCTTTACTATCAGGACCTGCAAAAGCGCATCAAAGACCAGCAGTGGCCCAATGTTGACCACCCCCACACGCAGAAAATCGACATCACCATAGTGGTGGACATGCTGCTCACCGGCTTCGATTCCAAATACCTGAACACGCTCTATGTGGACAAGAAACTCAACCACCACAGCTTGATACAGGCCTTCTCGCGCACCAACCGTGTGCTCAATGCCACCAAGCCCTACGGCAACATCCTCGATTTCCGCCAGCAGCAGGGCGCCGTGGATGCTGCCATCGCCCTCTTCTCTGGGGAAACCACACGCGACCAAGCTCGCGAGATTTGGCTCGTGGACAAGGCCCCCGTCGTAATCCAGAAACTGGAAGTCGCCGTGCAGAAGCTGGACGCTTTCATGAAGTCCCAGGGCCTCGACTGCGCCCCAGACGCCGTCCCCAATCTCAAGGGGGACGCCGCCCGTGCCGTTTTCATTGAGCGCTTCAAGGATGTTCAACGCCTCAAGACCCAGCTCGACCAATACACCGACATCACCGCCGAAAACGCCGCCGCCATCGAGCAGATTCTGCCCAAGGAAAATCTACTCGGCTTCCGCGGTGCTTATTTGGAAACCGCCCAACGCCTCAAGGCCCAACAGGGCAAGGGCACGGACAAGCCAAGCCCGGAGGTGGACCAGCTCGATTTCGAGTTCGTCCTCTTTGCTTCCGCCGTCATTGACTACGACTACATCATGGGCCTCATCGCCCGCTTCTCTCAAGCGGCGCCGGGCAAGCAGAAGATGAGCCGCGAGCAACTCGTTGGCCTCATCCAGTCCGATGCCAACTTCATGAACGAAAGCGAGGACATCGCCGCCTACATTGCCACTTTGAAAGCGGGTGAAGGCCTAAGCGAAAAAGCCATCCGCGAGGGCTACACGCGTTTCAAAGCGGAAAAGGAAGCGGCGGTACTGGGCGACATCGCGGACAAACATGGCATCACCACCTCTGCCCTACAAACCTTCGTCGACGGCATTCTGCAACGCATGATCTTCGATGGCGAGCAGCTCACCGACCTGATGGAACCACTCGGCCTGAACTGGAAAGCCCGCCGCGTGAAGGAACTCGATCTCATGGCTGACCTTCTGCCTATGCTTATCAAACGCGCCAAAGGGCGCGAAATCTCTGGACTGAGCGCTTATGAGCAGTAAGACGAAAACCACGACGATGAAAAATGATGTCAAACTCGCATTGACGCCCAAGTTACGCTTTCCGGAGTTTTGCGGTCAGACAATGCGCGAAGTAGAACTCAAAGACGTGACGGTCGAAAGTACGACCCGCAATGGCGAAACACTCGCTGCAACGGCGGTGATGGGGGTGTCGAAGGTGGATGGCATTGTTCCGATGGAAGAACGGATTATCTCATCGGACATCGCTCGATACAAACTCGTTCGTAAAGATTGGTTTGCATACAACCCCATGCGACTCAACATCGGATCGATAGCCAGATGGCAAGGCGAAAGCGACATCCTGGTAAGCCCTGACTATATTGTCTTCAGGTGCCTCAATGAAGCGGATTCGGGACTTCACCCCACTTTCCTGGATCAATTCCGACGATCAACGGCGTGGCAAGAGTTTGTAAAGCACGGAGGAGATGGCGGCGTTCGGGTTCGTATTTATTACGAGGACATTGCCCGACTTCCGCTAATCCTACCAAGAATGGCCGAACAACAAAAAATCGCCGACTGCCTGACCTCGGTGGACGTGCTGATTGCCGCCCAAGCCCGAAAAGTGGATGCGCTCAAGACCCACAAAATAGGGCTTATGCAGCGGCTTTTCCCCCGTGAAGGAGAAAGCCAACCCCGCCTCCGCTTCCCCGAATTCCAGAACGCCGAGGAGTGGAAGGAAGTTCTGCTGAAAAGTGTGATCGAGGAATTCCGGGAAAAATCGACCAGCCAGGATGAATTTGAAGTCATGACATCCGCTCGAAGTGGCTTAGTGAGACAGCGAGATTACTATGACAATGATCGTATCACCGAGCGCGACAACATTGGCTTTAACATCATCCCACCCAATTATCTCACTTATCGGAGTCGAAGCGATAATCGTCGGTTTTTCTTCAATGAGAACAAATTGGGAATCACTGGTATAGTTAGCACTTACTATCCTGTCTTTCGCGTCGTAGATGGATCAAACAAGTTCTTCGTCGAGCTCCTCTCTTCTTTTTGGAGAATGGTCGGTAAATATAGTGTGGGCACTTCCCAGACAGTTCTGTCTCTAAATCAACTTGGGCGTATAAAACTTCCGTTTCCTCGGCCGACCGAACAACAACGCATCGCCGACTGCCTCACCTCCCTCGACGATCTCATCGCCACCGAAACTGAGAAGCTCGACGCCCTCAAAGCCCACAAGAAGGGTCTAATGCAGCAGCTTTTCCCCTTCGCGGAGGAAGTTGAAGCATGAGCGCCGCCCCCTTTGTGGACCTGAACGCCTTGGCCACGCATTTTCGCACAGAACTGGCACCGCCGCCGCCCCAAGTAGCCAAAAAGTTCATTCTTCTCTACGCCTACAACGGCACAGGTAAGACCCGCCTCTGTACCGCCTTCAAGGACATTGGCAAGCAAGCGGGACAAGCCGACACTCTCTATTTCAACGCCTTCACGGAAGACCTGTTCTCATGGCACAACGACCTCACGGGTGATAGGGATCGCTATTTGATCCTTCATCCGTCTTCGAATTTCTTCGCGGGTCTTGACGAGTTGGAGATGGACAACCGGATTCGCCCTCTCTTGCAGCGTTATGCGGACTTCGACTTCAGACTTGATACCGTGCCCGTCAAAGACGACCAGGGAAGAGTTGTCAGAGAGGAAAGGATTGTCCGCTTTTCCCGCGAGGTGCTGAACGGCGGGACGACCACCACGGTGGACAACATCAAGATTTCACGAGGCGAGGAGAACATCTTCATCTGGTGCTTCTTCCTCGCCATTGTGCAGCTTGCAATGGATGACGACGGGACCGGCCCCTACAACTGGGTGAAGAACATCTATATTGATGACCCAATTTCTTCGCTGGATGAACACAACGCCATAGTGGTAGCCAACCACCTCGTGCAATTGTTTCGCGAAACACCGAATAAGCTCAAGACGGTCATCTCCACACACCATATCTTGTTCTTCAATGTGCTCAGCAATGAGATCAAGAACCTTCTAAACACCCGGGAGTTTCCCCAATATTGCCTTAACCGGGATCGAAACGGCACTGGTTACAAGTTGTATCGTCAGCGATCCGATACGCCGTTTTTCCACCACGTTTCATCGCTGGTGGAACTTTATGAAGCGGCTAAGAGCGACCAAATCTACACACACCACTTCAACGCGCTGAGGTCTGTTCTCGAAAAGACTGCTGTCTTCCACGGTTACGGGCACTTTTCCGCCTGTATCAAAAAGGATTCGAACGACGCCGACGGGGTGCTCCATCAGCGATTCATCGACCTCCTCAGTCACGGCAAATATTCTCTCTATGAGCCGACTGAGATGGGCGACGAGACAAGGGACTACTTCCGCATCATCCTTTACGGCTTCATCAAGGACTATCCGTTCAATCCGGCATTGTTTCCGAACAATCCCGCAGCTGCCACTGCACCTGCAACGGCATCTTCGACAGCATCCGTAATGCCTGTGGCAAGAGTGGCGAAAAAGGCCCAACCTAAATCCAAGGCGGACCCAATCACATGAACGACCAAAGCCAAAAAGAACTGGGCAGGACGCTCTGGAACATTGCCGACCAACTGCGCGGAGCGATGAACGCGGACGATTTTCGCGATTACATGCTGTCCTTCCTTTTCCTTCGGTACCTCTCTGACAACTATGAGATGGCGGCAAAGAAGGAGCTGGGGAAGGATTATCCCGATTTTCCAATCGACGTATTGCTAAAGACCGGCGCAAGCACGCCTCTGCAAGCTTGGTATGATGAGAACCCGGACGATGTGCCCGAATTTGAGAAGCAGATGCGCCGCAAAGTGCATTACGTCATTCAGCCGCCGCACCTCTGGAACAGCATCGCCAATATGGCCCGTACCCAGGACGGTGAACTGCTCAACACGTTGCAGGCGGGTTTCAAATACATCGAAAATGAATCGTTCGAAAGCACGTTTAATGGCTTGTTCTCCGAGATCAATCTCGGTTCAGACAAGCTCGGCCGTAAGTATGAAGACCGCAATGCCAAGCTCTGCTCCATCATCTCGGAAATCGCCAAAGGGCTGGCGGAATTCTCCTCCGAGACTGATACCTTGGGCGATGCCTACGAATACCTGATTGGCCAGTTTGCCGCTGGTTCCGGCAAGAAGGCAGGCGAGTTCTACACCCCGCAGCAGATTTCACACATCCTCTCCGCCATCGTGACGCTCGACAGCCAGGAACCTGCCACCGGCAAGAAAGACCGTCTCGCCAGCGTGCTCGATTTCGCCTGCGGCTCCGGCTCGCTTCTGCTCAACGTGCGCAAGCGCATGGGACCTCATGGCATCGGCAAGATTTACGGCCAGGAGAAGAACATCACCACTTACAACCTCGCCCGCATGAACATGCTGCTGCACGGGGTGAAGGACACGGAGTTCGAAATTTACCACGGCGACACGCTGAACAACGACTGGGATATTTTGCGCGAGCCAAACCCCGCCAAGAAACCGGCTTTCGACGCTATCGTCGCCAATCCGCCTTTCAGCTATCGATGGGACCCAGCTGAAGCGATGGGCGACGACGTGCGGTTCAAAAACTACGGGCTCGCTCCGAAATCCGCCGCCGATTTCGCCTTCCTGCTGCACGGCTTCCACTTCCTGAAAGACGAAGGAGTGATGGCTATCATCCTGCCCCATGGCGTGCTCTTCCGAGGTGGTGGTGAAGAACGCATCCGCACCAAGCTTCTTAAAAGCGGGTATATTGACACCGTCATAGGCCTACCCGCCAACCTGTTCTACTCCACCGGTATCCCCGTCTGCATCCTCGTACTTAAGAAGTGCAAGAAGCCGGACGACGTACTTTTCATAAATGCCGCCGAGCACTTCGTGAAAGGCAAACGCCAGGACCAGCTCACAGAGCAACACATCGCAAAGATCATCAACACCTACCAATTCCGCACGGAAGAGGATCGGTACTCCAAGCGCATCGGTATGGAACGGATCGCCGAGGAAGGCTACAACCTCAATATCGCCCGCTACATCAGCACAGCCGAAGAGGAGATCGTAGTTGATCTGTCGGCCACGCATGACGAGTTGGTCGAAGCCGAGAAGCAGATCCGAGAGTCAATAGCGAAGCACAACGCGTTCCTGAAGGAACTTGGACTATCCATGTTGCCAACGGCCGACGAAGAAATGGACGTTTAAACGATTTCTTGGCTGTGAAACTCTCTATAGCGATGATCAGAACCGCTGTGTAAGGAAAGGAGCGAGTACGACTGGCAAGAAGCCAGCACGGGCGCCGCTTCTCTTAAGAAATGCCGTCGCAACCTATCTCGCCAAGGCGAATGTGTCCGTTGCCGGCGGCAACCTGTGCGCTGCGAACGACCGGCCTAATGTGCGTGGCGGCCATTGGCGCATTTCAGGGTATACCCTGAAGTCAGGCGCTACCCGAAGTAGCTGGCGGCCCACGACTAAAACCATCGGTCCCGTCCTTAATAAAAGTTCGACATACCCTGGCCCTATACCATTGAATTGCCGCGACATCATCAATATCTCGCGGATGACTTCGGCGTTAGGCTGCACTTCCGGCATTCCTACTGGAAGAACGGAAAACCCATCTACGTTCCGAACGCGTTCAGCTCGGAATTGGGCAAGAGGCTCAAGCGTAAAATCAACGCAAAATACAGCTTCGACAGATTCATCTACCATTTCAAGGAGGGCTCGCATGTCGCTGCCCTCCACCGACACAGGAAGAACAAATTCTTCTGCCGGGTCGACATCAGTCGCTTCTTCTACAGCGTCAAACGCAACCGCGTGAAACGCATCCTGAAAGGCATCGGCGTCTCCAAATCGGAGTATTATGCGAAGTGGTCCACAGTCAAGAACCCGTTTGAGGGCGGCGGCTACGTCCTGCCCTATGGCTTCGTACAGTCTCCTATTTTGGCAACGCTAGTCCTTGCCGAATGTCCCATAGGCGCTTTCTTGCGCGCCTTGCCCGGTAGCATCACGCCGTCCGTCTATATGGATGACCTGTGCCTATCCGGCCCGGACCAGGCTGAGCTGAAATCCGCGTTCGGCGACCTCGTCGCCGCTGTTGCGGAAGCCGGGTTCGTCCTGAACACGGACAAGACGCGCGAACCCGCCGAGCAGATCGACATCTTCAACTGTTCGCTTGAGAACGGCAGCACGGAGGTCCTGCCCGAGCGGATAGAGGAGTTCTATGCCAGCAAGGATTTGGAGCCTGCTGCGATACAGTCATTCGAGGCCTACTGCGATATCGTAAAATCCAAGACCTGGCGCATTGGCGAGTCCAAGCGGCGTCGCAGAAAGGCCTACGAGGCGAGCAAGAAGAAGGTGAAGCCACCAGTAGCGACCGCCTAGCCTGCGGGGTCCACTTCCTGCCCCCAAGTGTGGGCTCCGGCGCGCGAAGCCCAGTAGGTGAAAGTACTGCCGGATATTCTGGCGTTCCTTCAGAAGGAGGCGGAGTTCTTGGTTGTGGATTGCCTGTGCGCTCCACCTGGCCTGCGCGACAGCGCCTATCTTTTCTGTTCTGTTTATTATTTAGGCACGCGGCTGGCGAATCGCTCCGCCAGAAAGAGCAGATATGACCGACCAATATGAGCTCTCGAGCATTTTTTGAACAAAGCCCCAGCAATTTGCCTGGTTCATCGGAGCAGGAACATCCGCAGTGGCCGGGCTGCCCACAGCTTGGGACATCATCTGGGACTTGAAGCGACGGCAATATTGCCGCGAAGAGAATCAGGAGATATCCCGGCAGGACGTCCAACTAGGAGCGATAAGGACACGCATCCAGAGTTATTTGGAATCGAAAGGCTTCCCGCCTGAGGGCGACCCGACAGAATACACGAGGTATTTCGAGAATATTTTCGGAGAGGATAAAGAGCGCCAGCGCCAGTATCTGAGGGGCATTCTTTCGGAAGACAAGGTTACGCTTTCCGTTGGCAATCGGGTCCTCGGAGCGCTTCTAGCAACAGGGCGCACCCGAGCTGTCTTCACCACCAATTTCGATAGCGTCGTTGAACGGGCTGTCGCGGAAGTAAGCGGCAAATCACTATCGGCCTATCATCTCGAAGGAGCTGCATCGGCAAACAGCGCCGTCAGCAACGAAGAGTTTCCATTTTACTGCAAGCTGCACGGCGACTTTCGCTATGACAGCATCAAGAATCTGCGCAGCGACCTCGCCTCTCAAAATGACGATTTGTCCAAAGCCCTGCTGAATGCGGCAAATCGCTTTGGTCTCATTGTCTCGGGTTATAGCGGGCGCGATGCGAGCGTCATGTCGCTGCTTCATTCCGCATTGGCAACGCCGAATCAGTTTCCTCACGGTCTTTATTGGACGGGCATGAAAAACGCGCCTGTCCTGGCAGCCATCGACCGCTTGCTCGAAGAGGCGGCTCGCGTCGGGCTAAAGGCATCGTTCGTCGAAGTCGATACCTTCGATGCCTTAATGTTGCGTCTATGGCGCAACATGGATGGAAAAGAGCCCGAGATCAACGCGAGGGTTCAAAAGACTCATCGCGCGAGCGTCAACATTCCTTTGCCCGCTCCCGGCAGAGGGCAAATCGTAAGAATGAATGCGCTGCCGATCAGCTTGCCGAAGGAATGCCAGGCGGTCGAGTTCAAAGGCCCAAAGGAGTGGAGCGACCTGCGTTCTGCGGCGAGCGAGAATGAAGGCAGGCTGATGTTCACCAAGTCCGACACGACATTGTGCTGGGGCGAAGAAGCACTCATCCGCGCTCACTTTCCGGATGTCGTGTCCGTGTCCCCTCACGATATTTCGTCCCAGATTGCCGATATGAGCAATCACCTCTACCTGAAGCAGTTCCTTGAAGAGGCTGTCTGCCGGGCGCTAGCACGCGGAAGGCCGTTGCTAACCCGAACGAACAAATCGGGCTCGAGCTTGATCGCGGATGCGCACAGCGCCAATCAATCGGCACTTGCTCCGTTGCAAAGCGTCGTTGGAAGGACGACCGGACAGATTGCTGGGCTGTTCACGCTTGTTGACGAGGGGAATCCGCAACCGGAAAAGGTTTTCTGGGCGGAATCCGTTCGCGTTTCGATTCAGACGCTAGATGGGAGAAACTGGCTCCTGCTCGACCCGGAGATCTGGATTTGGCCAACCCGAGCCCGCCCGCTAGCCGCAGGCTTTCTCGATAAACGGCGCGGGGACCGATTCAACAAACTCTACAATGACATCCTCGATGGTTGGCTATCGGTGCTTCTTGGCGATCATGATCGCAAGACAGCTTTCACGGTCGCCCCTTATGAAGGTGGCACGAACCTCGAAACGCCGGTCTTCAGCCTTCAGCCGCGAACGGCATACACGCGCAGGCTGGCATCATGACGGCGAATAGCAGTGAGCTCCCAGGATACACGACGATTCCCGAGCCGGACCTGATGTTCGCGCAGGGCGGGCTCGACAAACATCCGCTGCGGGGGCTGATCGACCACGGGCCATACGGCTTGAAATACGGCACCCCAACGTCGGTCCGCTTCGCGTTGCTCGCGCCGGGCGGGAAAATGGGTCAGCTGCGCGGGCTTGTAGCAGAGCTGGGTAATGGCGCGAAGACACGCGAGGTGCCTGCATATTATCCCGACTATCCCGGGTTTGAGAAAGTCTTCCGGGTTCCGATTGCGCCAGTGGATGACGATCTTGTCTTCGCATTCCCGGATGAGCTCGACGGTCACGCTCAAAGGCAGGATAAGCGCGCTCTTGCCCGCGGCCTCTTCCAATGCATCGCGCAGCTTCGTCCTGTCCGGTCGCGCTTTGACGTCACGCTGATTTACCTTCCGTCGTCCTGGGCTGCATGCTTCGAGGATGAGGGCTTTGATTTCCACGACTATCTGAAGGCGTTTTGCGCGCCCTCTAACATCCCGGTGCAGATCCTGCGGCAGGCAAGTTTTGACCGCACCTGCCGGTCAAATGTGATGTGGGGCCTAAGCGTCGCCATCTACGCCAAGGCAGGCGGGGTTCCATGGAAACTCACGGGGTTGAACCCAAATGAGGCATTTATTGGCATTAGCTACGCCCTTAAGCGGCTCGCTTCCGGCACGGAATACAGCACCTGCTGCAGTCAGGTGTTTGACCCCGATGGCACCGGGTTCCAGTTTGTCGCCTACGATGCTCGCGAGTTTACGCAGGACAGAAGCAAGAATCCATATCTGTCCTATTACGAGATGCAGTCAGTGCTTTCGCGAAGCCTCGAAATCTATCAGCGCGGCTATTTTGGCAGGCTGCCTAAGAAGATCACCATGCTCGATGTCGTCCAAACGAGCTTGGCCCTAAGTACCATATCTGCCGGTAATATCGACTTTGTCTACTGGCATGGAACCGGAACGAAGAGAAACGATAGCACCGAGGCATATGTCAGTTCAGTCCTTTGGCCGATGGACGGGTTGGCCCCCGTCGGAACTTCATTGAAGGGGCGCTTAGGACATACGATGGGCGCGTCCGCAGGCTTCAATCTGGCGTCCGCTTGTCACACTTTGAGAACGGGTTTTTTGCCAGCTGTAAAACGAGTCGATGGACCGGCATTCCCCCAGATGAATATTGCGTTTGACTCTCCGGCACAATCGAACTTTTCGACTGGTTTGTGCGTGGCGATGGGGTTCGGCGGCATAAATGCGAGCGTTGTACTTCGCAAGGTTGGGTAAAAAATGGCAGCTCTCGATGGACTTTTGTATTTTCCAAGCTGCACTGACGAAGTGATATTTTCGAGTGACACCAGGTCAAAACCGGCCGGGTGGGATTTTGTTGCTTCCGGAGACGCATTTTCTCCTGCTAAGAAGAGGTCGTTCGATCGCGATCGATTGCTTGTTAAGGCGAGGGAACTAGGCCTTTCGCGTCCAAAGTCTCACTCATCGGCGGCCTGGATTGCATTAATCGCATGTGCGGCGATAGATCAAAGTCTTTTGCAGCGACGGATTAGTCTATTTGTTAGTAGTAGCTCTGCGCCGCAGGAGGTTTCCTACCGGTTTGAGGCAGCTATTTTGGAAGACGACGGAGCGGTTCTCGATCCATTCTGGCTCCCGAATACGTTGCCAAGCGCTGTTGCGACAAGTGTTTTTTCCGCGCTGAAGCTTAAGGGGACAGCTTTTGGAGTTCCTGGCGGCGTCCATGGTTTGATATCTGCTCTTAGCTGCGCAAACGAAAGTTTGGCTTCCGGGAGAAGCGACGTGGCAATCGTAGTCGTAGTTGAGGCGATGTCAGATTATTGCGAGTCCCTTGGTGTTTATGTGCCTGACGGTTGTGTTGGTCTGATTCAGAAGACCGAAGAGCGAAATGGAGCTCCGATTCCGTGGTTGGCATCCGTTGACGCGTTAGATACCGGCCCGTTGCCTGTTTTTTGCGACATAAGTCAGACCGATTTTTTAAGTGGGCTCAAGGTTGCCGCTCTACTATACCGCACAATCTGCGAGCCAGCGGCGCTCGGTGCCAGGCCTATTTTGAGAGTCCGTGAAACGGGTGACTGTTGGGAGATCAAACCAAGCAATTCGATTTAATTTGAATCGCAGAGGGCGGCAGGAACCTTAGACAAGACGCAGCGAGGGTGTGAACCGCCCCGGGTTGATCGGAGGCTCCAACTCCTGAGAAGGTGGAGCCATGACAAGCAAGACGACCAACAAGTTCTCTCCCGAGGTCCGAGCCCGTGCGGTGCGGCTGGTTCTGGATCACGAAGGCGAGCATGCCTCGCGGTGGGCGGCGGTCTCGTCGATCGCCGCCAAGATCGGCTGCACGGCGCAGACGCTGCATGAGTGGGTGAAGAAGGCCGAGCGCGACAGTGGCGTGCGAGCCGGTGTGCCTACGGATGTGGCGACGAAACTCAAGGCTTTGGAACGCGAGAACCGCGAGCTTCGCCAGGCCAACGAGATCCTTCGCAAGGCTTCCGCGTATTTTGCCCAGGCGGAGCTCGACCGCCGGTTCAAGCCATGATCGCGTTCATCGACGATCACCGCGAGGCGCATGGGGTCGAGCCGATCTGCAAGGTGCTGCCGATCGCCCCGTCGACCTACCACGACCATGTCGCCAAGCGCATCGATCCCTCCCGGCTGTCGGCTCGGGTGAAGCGGGATGAGGCTTTGAAGGATGAGGTCCGACGCGTGTTCGAGGCTAACTTCCGCGTCTACGGCGTTCGCAAGATCTGGCGGCAGTTGCAACGCGAGGGCTTCGATGTCGCCCGCTGCACGGTTGCCCGCCTGATGAAGGCCATGGGCCTCGAAGGCATCATCCGCGGCAAGCCGATCCGCACCACGGTGAGCGACAAGGCGGCACCATGCCCTCTCGATCACGTCAATCGCCAGTTCCATGCCCCGGCGCCGAACATGCTGTGGGTCTCCGACTTCACCTACGTCGCGACCTGGACGGGCTTCGTCTATGTCGCCTTTGTCATCGACACCTATGCGCGAAGGATCGTCGGCTGGCGGGTGAGCCGGACGGCGCATGCCAGCTTCGTTCTGGACGCTCTGGAACAGGCTCTCCATGATCGGCGGCCCGTGCAGGGAGGCGGGCTCATCCATCACAGCGACCAGGGCAGCCAAGGCGGATTCAAGCGGTCGTCGCAACACTCTGAAGTTGGAGGTTGCGATGAGCATTCGAAAGCGGCGATCGGCACGGTCTGGACGAGCGCCATTGCCTTCACCAGGACGGCCGCCTGTGGCGGGGCGCGATGAACAGATTAGATTCTGGCGGGCGATCGCCGCGGGGCTGGGCAGCGAAGATGCTGCGCTCGAAGCCGGAGTGTCGCAGCCTGTAGGAACCAGATGGTTCCGAAAGGCGGGCGGTATGCCACCAGCGATGTTCAGATCCTCGGCGAAGCCGCTCTCTGGGCGGTACCTGTCATTGGTGGAGCGCGAAGAGATCGCACTTCTCAGGGTACAGGGCCATTCCATGCAGGAGATTGGGCGCCGGCTCGGTCGGTCCGCCTCGACAATTTCCCGTGAACTGCGGCGCAACGCGGCCACCCGCAGCGGCGGGTTGGAGTATCGGGCGACGACTGCTCAGTGGCATGCGGATCGATCGGCCCGTCGGCCCAAGCCGACCAAGCTTGCGTTCAACGCAACCTTGCGCACTTATGTGGAGGAGAGACTTGCTGGCGTTGTCGTGGCCCCGAGCGGCGCTCTCGTTCATGGTCCCACCGTTACGTGGAAGGGCCGCCGGCATGGCCCGCGAAAGGATCGGCGATGGGCCAGGGCCTGGAGCCCGGAGCAGATTGCCCGACGCTTGCCGATCGACTTCCCGGACGACAAGACGATGCGCATCAGCCACGAAGCCATCTATCAGGCCCTCTTCGTTCAGGGCCGTGGAGTGCTGCGCCGCGAGCTGACGGCCTGCTTGCGAACAGGACGTGTATTACGGGTCCCCAGGGCGCGCGTACGTAAGGCGAGGCAAGGGCTTTGTCTCACCGGAGATCATGATCAGTCAGCGTCCCGCCGAAGCGGCCGATCGAGCGGTGCCGGGACATTGGGAGGGAGACCTCATCCTCGGTCTTGGCAGCTCGGCGATCGGCACGTTGGTCGAGCGCACGACGCGCTTCACGATGCTACTGCATCTTCCCCGGCTCGTGGGGCATGGCGAAGCTCCGCGCACGAAGAACGGACCTGCGCTCGCGGGACATGGAGCTGAGGCCGTGCGTGACGCGATTACGCGCACCATCATCACCTTGCCCGAAGAGCTACGCCGTTCGCTGACCTGGGATCAGGGAGCCGAAATGGCCCAGCACGATCGTCTCACGATCGATGCGGGTGTCCGGGTCTACTTCTGCGATCCGCAAAGCCCATGGCAACGCGGCACCAACGAGAACACCAATGGGCTGCTGCGTCAGTACTTCCCGAAAGGCACCGACCTGAGCATTCACAGCGCCGACGAGATCGCCGCCGTGGCAGCGGCCCTCAATGCCCGGCCGAGAAAGACCCTGGGTTGGAAAACGCCGGCAGAAGCGCTTGACGAGTTGCTGCCATGAGTGAACACAATCGGTGTTGCGACGATCGCTTGAATCCGCCCAATACGTCTCCATCAGATACACCGAGCGCCTGGCGGAGGCCGGCGTCGAACCTTCGGTGGGCAGTGTCGGCGACTCTTACGACAATGCTCTCGCCGAAACGATCAACGGTCTTTACAAGGCCGAGGTGATCCATCGACGCGGACCCTGGCGCTCATTCGAGGCCGTCGAGTTCGCCACGCTCGAATGGGTCGACTGGTTCAACAATCGCCGGCTGCTGGAGCCCATCGGCAACATCCCGCCGGCCGAAGCCGAGGAACGCTACTACGCCATGTTGGATGAACCAGCCATAGCCGCGTGACTCAACCGAAACGGCCTCCGGAAAACCCGGGGCGGTTCAAGGCACGATCATATTGCAGCGGTATTTGACTTCGCAGATTTGCAAACTCGCCGCCCTGCCGATAGCCTAGCGCCCGACAAAGTGGTCGAACTAGTTCACCGGCAACATCGTCCTCATTCATTAATTCAATATTGTGCTCGGCAAATATGCTTCCATGCACCAAAACTGACATCGGTCTTCCCGCCCAAGTGAATCGTCAGTGACAGGCTACCACTGCTGTCGTTGGGAATCCCCGATGTTCCTCTTACGTTCAACAGTTTATTGCCAATGAGGCCGCTCAACACCATGGGATGCCAGCGATCAACTGTAGGAATGAACCGGCCAGGAATATGAGCACAGCAGCTTTTACGTAGCCGCCTTCCGACAACGCTGTTCCGGCGATGGATATTTCCAGCGCTTCCGCGATATCGCTAAAACTAGCTTCAACCAAGTTTAATCTGACCATGCCTTTTGGTCGCTCAATAGACTGGAAAGGTAAACGCATATCCTTGCGAAGTTTATCGTGTGTGGCGATCCAAGGTCGCCTCGCCATCGACAACCCGAATAGCCCGCCTTTGCGCTTCGAATTTAGCCTCTCTGTGACAACTTCCGAACCTTCAAGCATGGAAGGAACCGTCGTGGCAGCATCCAGACGCTCATGTTTTGCGGCGAGCTTGCGCAGAGTATCTAGGGCGTTCGTCACCTCTTTTCGCTGCAGCCAATGATAGAGCTCGCTCCCTTTCACTGCCAGCATGAGGGCGGCAAGCGTTGTTAAGGGCATGCCTGAAAATGTGAGCCATTTGGCTGAAGCTAGAATCGTTGCGCACATTTCACGAGAAAGACAGATGATCAACCCTGAGTGCAACAAAAACGTTTCCAGCTTTGGTGGGAGGGTGTGGAGAAGGCCCTTTTCAAAGTTGCCTTGCTACAAATCTAGCCCCGCAATCTGCTACAAAACAATAGCGGTTGGTCGTCATAACCATTTGAAACTATTAGATTTAATTTGCACTCTTCGTTTCCCGCTCTCTCCGCCAGTTGCCGCAGGGTCCGTTCCGAACACATAGGTTACGGTTTATACCGGAGACATGGGTAACACTTTTGGCCCGAAGGGGTTTTGGAGTGGTTCGAGCCTGCATGTCTCATCGTCGAAATATCCCAGATCATAGTCCATGAAGCTGGCCAGCCAGATATGGTCCTCGACCTGTTTGATGCCGACGGTCTGGCCGGCGAAGAGCAGGCTGAGGTTGATCTTCCTGCGATTGTAGCAGATGCGGTCGCATGTGGTGACGGTGACGGCCTTGTCGTGAAACGGATAGTCGAGCTCTGGCAGGCCGGCATAGGGCCGCGTTGAAGGTTGATAGCGCTCGGCTGGACGGTCCATCCCGAGCGCCTGATGCGGCCGTTCTGAATTGAACTCGTCGATGAAGTCGTCGAACCTGGCCTGCTGCTGAAGGAAATTGGCGCCTGCCGGTTTGGTGGTTTCTTTCTTTAGGGTGAGGTGCATGCGCTCATGGCGTCCGTTCTGCTGCGGGCAGCCCGGCTTGATGCGCTCGATGTCGATGCCCAGGCGCAGCCACCAGACCGACAGCTTGCTGAGGTTGAACAGCGCATTGGGGCTGGCGAGGGAACGCCATTGTCGGTCCCGATCGCGCTGGGCAGGCCGAACTCCTTGAAAACGCTTTCGAACACGGTGAAGGCATAGGCTTCCTTGGTGGTCGACAGCGCCTCGCAGGCGATGAGGTAGCGACTGGCGAAGTCGGTGATCGTCAGCGGATAGCAATAGCGCCGATCGGCAAGCATGAACTCGCCCTTGTAGTCGGCGCACCAAAGATCGTTGGGGCGATAGCCGTTTGAAAGCGGTGTTCCCGTCGCCCTGTTGCGCCGTCGCCTGCGATGCTCGACCAGGCCGTGCCGGTCGAGCACCGCATGCACCGTCGAGATCGCGGGCCGGTGCACGTCCGGATACAGCCGGGCCAGCCGCTCGCGTATCTTCGGCGCACCCCAAGTCGGCTTGTCCTGCTTCAGGCGCACAATCAGCTTCTCGATTTGAAACGGAAGCTGATTGGCGTGGCGGTAGGGCCGGCGCGACCGATCCGTCAGCCCTTCCAGGCCGCTGTCGTTGTAGCGCGTGAGGATCTTGTAGCCGGTCTTGCGTGAGATAGCGAACTCGCGGCAAAGCACGGCCATCTTCTCGCCGTCCAGCAGCCGGGCGATGAACTTCAGCCGCTCTTCCATGACGTTACACTCCTGCCAAGGCACCTTGCTCTCCTTGCAAAGGGCCGAAAGTGTAACCCATCTATCCGGAATGAACTGTCACCCATCTCTCGGGAAGGGCACAGCAAGCTACTGAAATAAAATACAAATCCCTATTTGTTTAGAGATTACCCACTTTTACCCCACATAATTTTGTGGATTCATATGGTCGTCCTTGGCTTTCTCTGGACACTAATTTGGGATTGTCGTCAAGTCGAACGCCTGCCCCCGGGGCGGAGGGGTTTCTTAGGTCTCCACAAAGCGAAGCGGCAGCTTGCTGAGGATAGAGGCCCGCGCCCCTGTCTTCCCGTCACTCAGGAGATCGTGCCGCCAGGCGCATCCGTGCCGGCGAAAACCACGCCGCGAATGCGGCCATCGCCAAGGAGGGCGTACAAAGCGGAGGCGATGAATGTCCGTCAGTCGGATAAATCCATTTCATTTCCGGAGCCACCTCCTGACGCCGAGACCCGTTCAACAGGGCGGCCTAAGGAGCGTCAGCATAGCGCCGCTGAAGGTGGGACGCGGATGACCGCCCCAGCGGAGGCCTCCATCCACATTCCTGTAACCGGGTAGAAAACGAATCCTAATTCAAACCGGGGTGAAATGCCGGGCTAAGCATATAAGTTACATTCGCACCCGCCTTTTTCTCTAACACCCTCAGATGCTTCATGTCGTAATTGACGTCAAATATATATGTGGTTCTCTCGACGTGATGGATTCCGATGAATCCGTAATAAAGAAGAAATTCAATTACACTTTCAACGCGGTAAGGAGCGATATCGGCCCCAAGGATGATCTTCTCAAGCTGATCTCGGCTGAAACTCTCCCCTTCGCCAATAAAATGGTAAATTAGGGTGGTATCCGTTCCGATAATATCGGTAAGTTCTTGATCGGCGTCGGTGATAAGGTCCAGCGAATAGCTTCTGAGGCCCTTTGCAATATCTTCCTGCTCGATCTTTTCGTGCCCAAGCCCGACGGCGAAACCGCGGCAATGGCCGATAAGCTTGATGAGATTGCGTGGCCGCATCAGCGACCTCTCAATCAGATAGCTTGATGTCTCCTCGCCCTTGTAGTGGCTGATGGCGACACTCGACCAAACCTTCTCGAACGGGGTTTTGGGCGGAAAAAGGCCGGAGATAAGCCGTCGGCGCAACATCTCGCGCAGGACATCTGGCTCGGTCCAATCGAGCACCGCGCGGCTTTCCTTGCCATAATCGGCGGAACCCTCGACAAGGAGCTGGTAAACGTCGTTCCGCACGAAAACAACGCAGTGGAAGTCGTGCTCGTCCGATTGCATTTGGCGCTGCATCTTACGCGCAGCGTCAATCAAAGCTCGGAGGATTGTGACGTCTTCGTCGTTAAGCCCGTGTGCCGACCAACCCTTGTCTAGATTGTCGAATAGCACCCATACGCTGTCCTTGAACTCGAGATATGCCGAGAGCGCGTCGCGCACGTCTTTGATGTTATGTTTGTAAACGAGCTCCGTAACCTGGACCGAGGTCAGCCGTTGCTCCCGGTCAGACTGACCATACGTGCGCTTGAAACTATCTACCAGCGCCCTGGACAATGACTGCAGCCGTTCCGAAAAATCCCCCTCGCCGGCGTCGCCTGACTCGTAGGCCTTTTGCAGGGCCAGATATGGCTCGTAGAGCTTGCCGTCTCGCATATATTTGGTCTTGTCCTTCTCGAGGACCTTGTAGCAAATCTCCAGGTAGAGAACGTACTCGAACAATGCAGTGATTAGATGGGTTCGGGCGCCCTCAGCCAGGTAATCCAAAACGTCCTCCTTGAGCCGGATGAGCTGGTAGCCCTCCGGCTTCAGGTCGACAACAATGTTCTGGACCTTGGCGCGCTTCTCGTTTCGAAGCTGGGAGAATAGCGCGGTCTTTCCGGCTCCTTTTCGCCCGACCACGAGGTTGACCTCGCCACGGGAAGCTCGGCCATATTGATCCGTCCTTAGGTAATATCGGGCCAAGGTCTGGAATTCGTTCTCTGCAATGGCATCGCCTATCGACAGCTCCGATAGAAAAGTGCCTTTTGGAACGGCAAGTGGATCATCTGCTTGCATTCGCTCAGTCACATCGAGCGCAAATTCATTGATGAGCTCGGCGATATCTTCGGCTTGGGAGAACGTCTTTACCATGTCGCGCACGTCAAGCGGCGCAGGTCCGTCCGGCGGCTGGAGGATCAGGGTGACTTTACCCAGCCCGAATGCCAGACCGGCTATAAAAGCTGCGCGTATGTTGTGGACGTCGGCATCGACGAAGGTAGACGGCAACAACGGCACAATGGCCCCGATGCAGGCCGAGATGTCGACCACGGCCTTGCTGGCCGACATCCTGATTTCCTCTTGCGGTATGAAACTCCGGAAACCTAAGCGAGATTTCTTGACCCGCGCCCCGATCGCCAGCATCGGAGCGTTCGATGTCGGAGTGTTCAGGATGTAAACCGGTGCCTTTTTGTTCGGCTCGACCCGGAGGGGTAAGGGATTGTCCGGTGTCGCGCCATGAAGAATCCGGGCCAAGCCTTGGCCTTCCGAGTAGGTTGTAAAGCCCAAGGTGTCGAAGATGCCGATCTTCGTTATCAGCGAGGTCTCGCGAGCGATGTTCTGGTCGCGAACCAGATGCACGCGCTTTCCGAGGCCGATAGCATAAGCAATCTCGAACGTAACGTTGAAGTTCATTATCGTCACGTCGGCGAACAGCATGTCTGCATCGGAAATCGCCTCAAATATTGGATCCGTTAATGGCCTGCCAGAAATATCATTTTCCTGCCAAAGCGTGATCTCAAGGTCCCGGCGCGACTGACTTAGCGCCTGTTTGGCAGACCCGATTGCGTCAATCACGTCGCGTTCGGACGACGGATATGCAAAAAATGCCTTCATATTCCCCCCTAGATTTCCTTATAAGTAATTATCTCCTTTTCAAAGTTCCAGCTGTTGATCCTGTTGAACACAAGAATTGACGGGGGCAATTCACCCCACCGCGTCGTGTAGCAAGGCGACTTCCGGTCAAACCTGGTCGATCAGGTTCGCTTCAACAATCGCCCCCGGCGACGGGTGCCGTTTGGTAGATTGGTCCCTAGCTTCCAAGTTTCGCTGTTCATGCTATGTTCAAGGCTGGAGGCAAGCATGTTTGAAAATCTGCAGCGTGAACTTAGACGGCAAACTCGATAGGCGTTCCGATCGAGTCGGACGCCGACGGGTACTACGACCGGGAATGCCCTGCCACGGAATGCATGTTCTCTTTCAAGATCCATAGCGATGACTGGCGGACATCGTTCGCGACGAGGAAGTGTTTTGTCCATCGTGCCGTCATGCCGCACCGGCCAAGCCCTGGTAGACGACCGAGCAGGTTGAGCAAGCCAAGGAATACGCGCTCAACAAATTGAAAAGCGGTATTAACGCGGCGATGCGTGCGGACGCCGACGCCTACAAGCGCCGCCAGAATCGCAACTCATTCATCCGCATGACGCTAGAGGTGAAAGGCGGCCATGACACCTTGCTGGTGCCTTTGGCGGCTGCCAAACCCATGCAGTTAAAAACGACCTGCGAAGGCTGCAATTGTCGGTATTCGTATATCGGCGCTGCAATCTGGCTTAAAGAGAAGAGCTGCCAAGGCACGGGAGAAAAGCGCCGCCGGTGGATCGGCGTGGGCGACGAGCAGGCGATCTCCACGCAGAGTTTTTGGCCTCGCCTGAAAGTATCCGAGGCGTGAAGCGGAGGATGCCCTCTAGTGGGTACAGACGCGATCCAGCGCGATGGCTCGAGGTTTGCCGACGTGCCCTCGGTCGTAGCATGGTAGCCCCAAGACCACCTCGTTACGTCGCAGGAGCCGCAGTATGGACAAGAAGGAAGCTGCACAGGAGATAATGCAGATCGTAAGAGGTGAGCTGGCGAGCGCCAGGAGCGCGGCAGAGGGGCACCAATCTTGGCGAAAAATCGATGAGGCGATGATCAAACTAAGGAGAATCGCTTCCATTTTGGACTACGATAGAAAGCCGCCAAAACCTGCCAATCATATTTGATGTACTTGCGACGGCCGAGCTCGGTGGAACTTTTTAGTTTGGATCGGTCGGCGCGGAGGAGCAAGGTGCGCCATTTCGCGGTCACTAATAGCTTCTCCGCGGCCCTGTCCGTCCCGGTACTGCCCCATGAGCGACTAAATCTCGGCTATGGTTCCCCGGCTCAACGACAGCAGGAGCTGCGCTAGGCGACGGCGAGCGCATTGAGCCGCTCTTCCGCAGCGCACATTCAAGGCCTACGCCCGATTGGTGGCGTGTAGTCGACGTGCCAATGCGGCCCGTGGGTTGCATCCGGCTCCGGGCCGACATGCGCGCCCCAACTTTCCAGCGCGCGCTGCACTTCGGTTTGCTGGCGATGATTTCCAAGTGGAATGGAAATATCGCGGGCGCGGTCATCCAGATGGTTGCTAACCGTAGCCCCGCGTGCGCGGGCTCGGTGTATTATCTGTTCGAACGCCTCGATGGCTTGCGATCGGGTAGCGCGAGAATGTTGAGCGGCCCATTCGTCCATCTCCCGAATATGCTGGGCCTGACGATATACACTCAGGAACTGCGTACGGTTCGAAAGCCGCCGCTCCGCCATCAATTCAGCTTGGCGGCGGACGGTCCGCATTCCGCCAGTAACGTGTATGTTCATGTGGGGAAATTGCCGCTGCAGTTCTCGAACAAGCGCGTCAAGGGTCGTGGGCGGCGAGACACGTTCCCATGTTTCGAGACTCGGCTGTTGAGCGCCGTGTCGAATATGGCCCCCGCCAAAATCGGGACGAACCTCAACCAGCACACGGGTTGACCCGACCTTGAGAAGAGTTCCCGAAATTCTAAGCATTGATGAAACGGCAGCACGGTTTGATGGCTGCTTATGCTAGCCTTCTGCGTCAGGAAAAACAAATGTCGCATTGCTGTGCTCGATCGCCGAGCGTAGCACCTGTCGGGCACGGGTCGCCGCACGAGACATAAGCCGCTCTGGTGCCCACGAGCGACTAGCTAGAAGGCAATCTTTATTCCGAGCTTGGCGCCGATGGTGGAACTGTCGGACGACGCCTTGCCACGGACTTCGCCGTTGACGGTGGTCAACTCCGATATCTTCAGATTGAACCCTGCCGTTAGCGCCATGGAAAAATCCGCATCGTCGAAGTCGATCTTTCGGGTACCGATTTCGGTCGTATTCTTGTAGTCGAAACGCTGCTGCAATTCGCCTCGCGCATAGGGGCTGAACACCATGCCGTTGCTAAGCGTGTAATCGCCATAGATGCCGGGCTCTAACCTGATCGCGCCAAAGGAGAGCTGGCTCTTGCCGAACTCGTTGCCGCCGCTGTCAGTATAGGGATCGCCGCGGAACGAAACGCCAAGCAGTCCGCCACGCAGGTCAAATCGGGTGCGCTCGCCCAGGGTGAAGATGTGGCCGACCGATCCCGTGACGGCGTAGCCCCTGGTGTCATAGCTGCCAGTGGTGCCGAGCACGCCGTTGGTCACATCGCTTCCGCCGAAGAAGCCGGAGGCGGAGACTAGCGCGTAGTTGTAGTCCTTGCGAAACAGCGCGTAACCGCCGAACATGCCGGCCTTGTTTGTGCCTTCGCCGATGGCATCAAACCCGTTGAACGCACCGAGGCTGACGTCGGTCGAGGCATAGCCGGCGAAAACGCCGATGTTCAGGCCATACTCCTTGTCGAACTGGAAGTGTTTGGCGGCATTGAAATCCAGGCTGATGGCGGCCGAAAAATCATTGGCATCGAAGCTCGGGCCAGCGCCATTCAAACCACCGCCGCTGATGTTGTAGCCGTCATGCTCGGTATGAGCGAACTGGCCGGAGGCAAAGACGCCGAAGCTAGACGAAACCGGCACCATTCCAGAGCCGCTTGCGGGCGAGAGAGGAAGGTCGGCATCGAGTGCGTCGCGGTTTATGCCATAGACAGCGTCGATTGCCACCTCGACCGCGCCGGCATTGGTGGCGCTGGTGGGCGCCGCGGCAATGCCGAAATTGGCTGGTGTGGCGCGCAGGAACAAGCCGCCTGGGCCAGTTACGAGTTGATAGGTAAAAAGCGAACCCGGCGTGCCGGGAATGCCCAGGACATTGAAGGTCCCGGTAACCGGCCCGCTGGCAAAGACGATGATCGGGATATCGGTCGCCTGGGCGAATTGCGGCGTGCCCAGAAGATTGACGAGGATGGTGTTGGTGCCGGTCGCCGAAAACGTGCCGGTGACGATCTTGTCCGCCTGGACCGTCTGCTGATCGATATCGAGCCCTAGCTGGGCATTGTTGAGCGCAAGACCGCCAAGGGTGAATATGTCATCGGCAACGCCATCGAGCATGGTGATGGTCGACCCAACCACGTTGGCCCTACCGCTCAGACCGGCATTGCCATTGATGATGAGCGTGGAGCCATCCACCAAATTCAGCAAGTTAATAAAATTCATGCCCGTGCCGAATTTGATTGTCGACGGGTCGACGGTGACGCTGTCAAATCCTTCAAACAACTGGGTCTTCGTGCCGCCCGCAGAGAGGTCAGTATCGATGATGGTGGCAACGGCGTTGGTTCCGCTGAAGACGACTCCGTCGCGCAGGCTGATTGGCGCTGGCGAAAGCGGGTCGTTGATGACGAGACTGGACAGACCGGTGATATTGCCACCGATTGCGCCGCCAGTCAGAGTGACCGTTTCGGCGTCGACATCACCGGCGATTGAACCGCCTGACATCGCGACCTGGTCGATACCGCTGCCCCCTGTGACATCGCCGCCGATCGAGCCGCCCGAGACGGTGATCTGGTCGGCGCCATCATTACCCGCGACGAAGGAGTCGATTATGCCGCCGTCGACGGTCAGGGTGTCGTTGCCGTTGCCGCCGCTCACGGCGCTGCCAAGATGACCGCCGGTCATCCTGAATGTGTCATCGCCGTCTTCAAGTCCGACTGCATCAGGCCCGATCGCGGCATTACCCTGGATCTTTGCGGTGCCCGAAATGATCACTGTGTCGTTCTGGCTGCCTGCGAAAATCGAGCCATCGATCGTACCGCCGCTCGCATTGAAACTGTTGCCACCACCAAGACCAAACACCGAGCCCGTGATCGTGCCGCCCGTTATGCTGACCAAGTCCGGGCTGTCTCCCGAAAGCAGGATATTGCCGCTGATGATACCGCCCATCTGGTTGATAGTGTTGGGGGCGCTCGCGGTCAGATCGATCGCGCTGCCGGCAGTGCCGGTGATCGAGCCTGTGTTGGAGATCGTGACCGCGGCCGCCGTGTTTGCGAGAATACCCGTTGCGCCTGCGATTGAACCGGCGTTATTCACGCTCGCTGCGCGGCCGGTGCCCGACACAAGCTCGATGCCGACCGTGGTTCCGCTTACTGTCGCGCCGCTTCCCACCGTCACCGTGGTCGTCGAACTGGTGACGGCGGATTCGTTGCGCGCGTAGATGCCCGCGCCGCCATTGCCTGTCACCATGCCAGTGGCGGTGATCGACAATGAGCCTGTGCCCCCATTGAGAGCGCGGATGGCATCTATGCCACCGCTCACATTCGCAGCGCTGATCGTGAGATCTGCACCGGAACTGTTGTCGGCAAGAATGCCGATATTTGTCGTGCCTGTCACTGAACCGGTGGCATTGATCGACAAGGCGCCGCTTCCCCTGTTGATTGCGGCAATGCCGTATCCCCCGCTGCCGTAAGAGGTAAAGGGATACCCTACAGCACCCGCACCGCTCACCACGCCAGTGGTGGTGACCGAGAGCGCGCCGCTTCCATTGTTAAGGGCGACGATGCCGGAGGATGCACCGCTCACGTCTACGGCGTTGATCGTCAGATTGGTTCCATCGTTGTTGGCGTAGATGCCGTCTGCCCCAAGTCTGCACTCGCAAGATTCATAGCCCATTCCCTCGCCGCTGACAGCGCCAGTGGCAGTGATCGAAAGCGTACCGCTTCCATTGTTAAGGGCGACGATGCCTGAGGATCCTCCGCTTACATCCGCGACCTTTATCGTAAGATTGGTTCCATAGTTGCGAGCGAAAATGCCACTATACGTCGCTCCCTTTACTGCACCGGTGGCCGCGATATACAGCTCCCCGCTCCCGAGATTGTATGCGCTAATGCCGGCGTACCCACCTGTCACCTCCGCCGCTTTGATTGTCAGATCGGTACCGGCCGAGCTGTTGATTGCGAGGAGGCCGGCGCCTGCCGTGCCCATCACTGTGCCCGTTGTCGTGATCGACAACGCGCCACCCCCATTGTTGCGGGCTTCGATACCGTTAAGTTGGCCAACAATAGTGGATGAATAGTTGTCGGTGAACGTCAAGCCACCTGTGCCGGTCAGCGTGAAGGCGTTGCCGCCGCTCCCCTCGCTGGCTAGTCTGGTGTCGATGCTGAATCCAGGGACTGTGGTCACGGTCAGGGGCTGTGGTTCGTCGGGGAGCGCCTGTTCCGCCGTGAGCGTGCCACCGCAGGTGTAGGTACCGCCGAGAAGCGTGCAGTCGGCAGAGGCACGGCGGACATATCCACGGTAGCCGCCCAAGAACGCGCTCGTCGCGAGCGCACTACCGAGCACAAATCGGTGGCGCAGACTGAGCGCCGGCCCGTCCGTATTTCGCAGTTTCGCACCCTGCCTCATGATTGTCACCCACTCATATACCTTGGTCGTTGGCTGGCGAGGGCGGCACGACAGCCACCGCGAGAGAATCGTTCGATGGCAATTGCGGCAGCGCCCCACCCGGCGCATGGCTGACGACGGTTGCCGCGTTGGCCGAGCCCGGGCTCACTGCCATCGGGCAGGCGAAGCCGGGGATCACGGCAAGGTCGTAGAGCTCGGCCACCTGGCCGTCGATGCGGAACCAGTCGACGCAGTTACCCTTCTCAAGGTCGATGACCTGGATGCCGCACCATGGCTCCGAATCGGCTGCCGCAAGGCGGGCGTCGAGCGCCAACCCCTCGAAGCGCCGGTAGCGCGGCTTGGAAAGTCCTACGAATGCGTACTTCCCGCAAAATGCCAGCCCGCGCAGGAAGCCCGGGCAGAACGCGACTGGGTCGAAGCGGCCCGTACCGCCATTCTTCGGCAGCTCCACGCATCCGAGCTCGCCGGTGCCGGAGTTGAGCAGCCACAGTGTACCGCGGTGAAGGCGCGGCGAATGCGGCATGGAGAGCCCCTCGCACACGATCGTGCCGGTCCTGACGTCGATCACGACGCCACCGTCGGAGCGCCGGTCGCGCCAGCCGTCGATTGTGTCGGAACGGCTGACAGCCGTGACGTAGGCGGGTTCGCCCTCCTGCATCGCCAAGCCATTCAGGTGGCATCGGTCCTCGTCTACCAGCGTCGAGACGAAAGGCGGCCGCCACACTTCCGCGAAGCTGTAGCGGTCTGACAGGACAGCAAGGCAGTTGAAGCGTGTATTGACGAATATGGGTTGGCCGGCCGCCCCTATCCCGACGTCATGCGCGTCGAGTTCCCCGGTCACGTGCACGGTGCGCGGCACGTAGCAGGCGTCAAAGATCTCATTGGCCCGCTGGTGCGCTTCCAGCGCGTTGACGAAGCGCACGAGATGGAAGCCTGCCGCTAGCATGAGCGTCCCGTCGGAGGCATGGGCCAGCCCCATCGGCCGTAGAATCGGCGTCTGGTGAACGTTGAGCCCACCGGTCATCGGGTTGCGGCCGATGAGATAGAACAGGCCGGACTGGTATGAGGTGACCGCGAGCGCAATATCCAGCGCCTTCAGCCGCGCCACCAGCCCAGCCGACATCGAATAGGTGAGATCGGGCGAGGCTTCGGCCGGTTCGCTCTCTTCCGGGAAGGGCCCGCCCGCAGCTTCCCCGCTTGCGCGCGCAGCCATGGTGCCGATCTCCACAAATCAACTAATTAGGAATCTATGATCTCAGCTAACTAGGAATTTAGGAATGCATCATCTCCGGCTAATGTATGATCTCAGCTTCACCCAAAAGGCAAACCTTAAATGGACTGACAGAGATCATGATGCGAGGAACTCTGCCCCCTGTTGCTCTTCGGCAACGGCAACAATTCTTGAGCAGCTACGTGACAGTGGGGCATAAGTTCGAAGTTCAGCAGAACGTCTGACAATCATTGGCAGACGTTGACGGTAAAATGGACACGATCGCGAACTCGGTCACAGCATTTAATATAATTTGACTTCTGTTTAGTTCTCGGTATCGAGCGATCATTGCCTGTTTAGACGTCTGCGCCGACTGTTTCCGCATCCGAAAAGCTGCCCGCCTCACGCTAATTGTCCGAGAAGATGCTGACGCGTGGGTGATTTCGCCCCTTAGCGAAGCGGGAAACCATGCGGGCTGAGCGGCGGACATTCGCAAACCATTGACCCCGCCAACGATCAATAACGGCCAGTGCTCCATCGGGCGTCGTGTTCGCGCAGATGGTGCCTTTGTGCGCTTGGCTACTCCTTGATCAGGCGCCGGCAAGATCAGATTGGTACGCTCTTGCGGCGGACGCATTGTGGTTTAACGCGCGTCCATTCAGCTGAGCAGCAGGGCCCGACGGACCGGCGCCATCGTTGCCGCAGCTAAAACACACCACCAATGCCTATGCCGCCACTGATGTCTGGTGGGG
>NZ_JAIUHS010000025.1:0-23594 GCF_020165235.1 Mesorhizobium sp. CA13
ACAAGGACGGCACCATGATGCTGCTCGGCGACGCCAAGAAGATGACCGAGGAAATCGTCAAGGCCATGGATCACTGACCCGACGGTGTTGATCACAACGAACGGGAGCCCGGTTCGATGCCGGGCTCTTTGGTTTCCTGGTGTCACGTCCGCATTCAACGGCTGGTCAGGAACACCTCCTCCTCATCGTCGCGCTGCCTGCCGCCAAGGGCGGCGGCTGCACTGGCGATGAAGGCGCCGATGACAAGCGACAGGGCGCCGAGAAGCGCAAAGGTGGCGCTTGCCTTCCTCGCCGCGTCGGCTGCTTGCTGCGCCTTGACTTTCGCGTCTTGCGCTTTCGCAAGCAGCGTGTCGACCCGCGTCTTGGCGTCTGCCTCGGAGAGGCCGGTGCGCGCGGCGACCAATTGTGCAAGGTAGGTCTTGTCTTCAGCCGACACCTCGCCTGCGGCGGCACCGGCGATCAGGATGCGAGAGGCCTGCCCGGCCGCGGCGGCTTCGTCGCCTGGATTGGCAGCCGCGAGCTTCGTTGGATCAGCCGGCCGGAACAGCGAATCAACCAGATAGGAGGTCGCATTGTCGACCGAGGCGTTGCCGGCATTGGCGGAGGCGCCGGCTGACGCTCCCATTGCAGCGCCGGCAGCCACATTGGACGCGGCCTGTACGCCCGAACCAATCGCGGCGGAAAGCGCCGAGCCGAGCACGCCGACGACCAGCAATGTGGCGAGTGCCCAGGCGAGGAAGCCGTGCGCGGTATCACGGAAATAGACCTCGTCGGTGTGAATGCCGACCCATTTGGTGCGCAGTCGGCCCGCCAGGTACCCGCCGACGCCCGACGACAGCCATTGCACGACAATGAGCCAGATGGCAGTCGATACCGCGAAAGTGGTGGCCGAGGCACCGGAACCCGACCACGGCGAAATCATGCTCAGTCCAAGGCCCGAGCCGAGCAGCATGAGGATGAAGGTCAGCGTCGAAGCCGCGAAGGCGCCGGCGATGATGGGGCCCCAACTGACGGCCGTGGCCGACGATTCCGTTGAAGTTGACGCGCCGACAGCCGTTAGGGTGGAGGACTGCATGGCGGCCCCCTATCGCATGAAAAGCATGAGGAGAATGATGATCGGAATCGGAACTCCTAGCAACCAGAGTAAGATGCCGCGTCCCATGAAAGCCTCCTGCAAGAGATTGTGATCAACATCGTCACAATGTCTTGGAAGGCCTTCTGTTCCGGCGCGGCTTCATTATTGGCGCGCGTGGAGCACGCAAGGATTCAAAAAGCTGGCTGGGTGAGACCTCAAATGTCCAGGTTGGCCGATTGCGGTCTCATCGGCACCAGATCCCGCAAAGCGGAGAAACTATGCCGATTGACCGGGGCTCCCTTCCCTGAAACGATAGTTACGGCGGGGGAAAGCAAATGAATCTTAAGCGGATTTGGCTATTCGCGATCGTTCTACTGCTGGGCGCACGATCGAGAGCAGCAGCTGGTGGAAAGGGTTCAACGTGATCGGCTTGGACGGAGTCTCCGCCAACGCGTTATCCGACACCATCGGCACGATCTATGACTGCGCGCTCGATCCGCACCAGTGGCCCGACACTTGCCGAAAGATTGCCGCACTGTGCGAAAGCACGGGGGGCGGAATATGCGTTCATGATATGCGGCAGGTGCAAAATGACCAGTTGTTTGTCTTCGGATACCAGCCAGAATTCCTTGATAGGCTGGGGAGCCACTATGCAGAAAGTCCGATGGCGGCAGCGGATATCGTCGCCGAAATCGGCCACGTCAGCGCCCTCTCCATGGAAGAGCTCGAATTGGCCGAAAGCCGGTTCCATAGAGAAGTGCTGAAGCCGTTCGGACTACTGGATATAATCTGGTTTCCGGCGTTGAGGACTGGGGGGCGGATGGCCTCGATGCACGCCTCCAGGAGCGACGCGGCTCCGCAGTACCAACAGCGCGAAATCAGCCTGTTCAAACTTCTTTCACCACATGTCTGCCGCGCGCTCGCGATCTCAGATGCACTCGACATTAGAGCGCTGAGGTCGGAAATGCTGGAAAAGACGCTTGATGTCCTTGTCGCGGGTGTTTTCCTTACCGCACGGGATGGCCGCGTGGTCTATATGAACGCCGCTGCCGAGCGCCAAGTCAGAACCGGCAATTCCATCCGCATCGTGAACAACCGAATTTTTCCCGCCGATCCCGCGGCGCGCGCGGCGCTGTCGAAATCCATCGACGAGGCGTCGCGAGATGACATCGACAAGGACATGAGCGAACATTCCGTGGCGATCCCCGGTGTGGACGGCGCCGGCTATGTCGCAACCCTCCTTCCGGTCGATCGCGGCGAGCGACGCGGCATTGTCGCGCCGTTTGCGGCATCGGTCGCACTGTTCATGCAGGATCCCGTTCAGTCACCACTCATGCCGGGCGAGGCCTTTGCCAGACTCTATAAGCTGACCGGCGGCGAGCTCCGTGTGCTTCTGGCGCTTGCCCAAGGGCTGAGCGGCAAAGAAGCGGCTGACATGCTCGGCATCAGCGAGCCGACCGTGCGCACCCACTTGCAGCACATCTTCTCCAAGACCGACACGCCCCGGCAGTCGGACCTCCTGCGCCTGTTGCAGAACTCGACGCCAGCGATCCGGGGCCCACAGCGACCGGCATTGGGCCGGTCCTGACGCGGCCTGGCTCTCGATCGTGACCTAGGCGGCCGGACCGGCGAAACCGCGATCAACTGCGTTTTTGAGCGCGGCGAACTATTTTCCGTCATCCACAATGTCGGCGGCATCGCCAGCTGGCCGGTGAAAATGGCAGGTACGCTGCCCATGGCCGACGAGCCCGAGCTGCAAGACCCGAAGGCGGCACGGCAAAATACCAATAACAGTCTCATTGGTTCCGATGATGCGGCGGCTGCGGTCGATTGCATAACATCTCGCATCGCCAATCTTGGACGGTCGCCATGCTTGCTCCTGCCGAACCGCTGGCTTCACTTTGGACGACACCGTCGGAGAGCCCTTTGATCTCATGTTTCTCGAGCATCGGCCGGCATGCAGAAGGATAGGCAACAGATGGAACCGCAAACGACTTCCCTCGCATTAGCGAAAGAGAGAACGCTCCAGGAGACAGAGCATACATTCGCGATGCGGCTTGCACGGGTGTTCAAACGTGCGAAGAAAGCTCCCATCGAGAGCTATCCGATCACCTCCGCGGAGAAAGCTCTGATTGCCAACCTCATGGCGATGCGTTGATAGCGCAAACTTGCCGCCAGCATCCAGCCACCAACAAGGATATCGGCCGCCAGCCGCGGCTCAGTATCGTCCCGCGAGCCATAGAGCTGGCTCCGACAAGTCCCGCCATAATACCGATCGCATCGAGCGCGATTAAAACAAGCCCTTCCGGGAATGTCTGGCGCAGGCTGCCTCTGGGCGCACGCGAACGAAGTCGCAGAGGTTTGTGGCGCGCGTCCAGCGCTCAAATGTCCAGGTTGGCCACTGAAAGCGCGTTGTCCTGGATGAACTCGCGCCTCGGCTCGACCTCGTCGCCCATCAGCCGCGAGAACAGCGAATCGGCATCGGTGGCGTCGTTCACCTTGACCTGCAGCAGCGAACGCACGTTCGGATCGAGCGTGGTTTCCCAAAGCTGCTCGGCGTTCATCTCGCCCAGGCCCTTGTAGCGCTGCATGGTCAGGCCCTTGCGGCCGGTCGCGAACACCGCGTTGAGCAGTGCCAACGGTCCCGAGATGGGTTCCGAGACATCCTTGCGGCGCAGCACGGGCGGCGCCCCATAGACCTCGCTGAGCCGCTGCGCGTAGCGGTCGAGCTGTCGCGCATCGGCTGAATTGATCAGCGCCATGTCGAGATGGGCGTATTCCTTGACGCTGCGCACCGTGCGTTCGAAGACATAGCCGCCGATACCTTCATTCGAAGTCGACATCCGGCCGGTCCAGCCGCGCTCGGTGTCCTCGGCAATGATGTCGAGACG
This sequence comes from Mesorhizobium sp. CA13, assembly GCF_020165235.1. Lineage (NCBI taxonomy): Bacteria > Pseudomonadati > Pseudomonadota > Alphaproteobacteria > Hyphomicrobiales > Phyllobacteriaceae > Mesorhizobium > Mesorhizobium sp. CA13. Next base: position 3,967 of record NZ_JAIUHS010000025.1, read on the forward strand.
TTGCGCGATCCGCTCCGCCATCGCATTGGCCCGACCAAGATCGGCGACGATGTCGGCGTTCAGTCCGCCGGCGATCGCCGCCTGTTCCACGACGCCCCTGTTGTAGCGCGTGTGCAGACCGTTGATGAGTTGGCGCACGGCAAGCGCATCGTCGATTGCCGCCCGCAGGTCCTGCCCGGCGCGAACCTCGCCGGAGCCGAGCGTGAGCGAGGCTTCTTCCAGCCCCGAGCCGATCAGGAATTCCTCGAACGCGCTTTCGTTCTTGATGTATTGCGAGCTCTTGCCGCGCGTCACCTTGTAAAGCGGCGGCTGGGCGATATAGAGATGGCCGCGTTCGATCAATTCCGGCATCTGCCGGAAGAAGAAGGTGAGCAGCAACGTCCTGATATGCGCGCCGTCGACGTCGGCGTCGGTCATCAGGATGATCTTGTGATACCGCAGCTTGTCGGCGTTGAACTCGTCCTTGCCGATCGACGTGCCGAGCGCGGTGATCAGCGTGCCGATCATATCGGAACTGAGCATGCGGTCGAAGCGGGCGCGCTCGACATTGAGGATCTTGCCGCGCAGCGGCAGGATGGCCTGGTTCTGGCGCGAGCGGCCGCCCTTGGCGGAGCCGCCGGCCGAGTCGCCCTCGACGATGAAGATCTCGGACTTCGCCGGATCGCGTTCCTGGCAGTCGGCAAGCTTGCCGGGCAGCGAGGTGACGCCCAGCGAGGTCTTGCGGGTGATGTCGCGCGCCTTGCGCGCGGCCTCGCGCGCCGCCGCGGCCTGGATCACCTTCTCGACCACGACCTTGCCTTCGCTCGGATGCTCTTCGAGCCAGGTGCCGAGCGCCTCGTTGACCAGCCCTTCGACCACGGGCCGGACTTCAGAGGAGACCAGCTTGTCCTTGGTCTGTGAGGAGAATTTCGGGTCGGGAACCTTGACCGACAGCACTGCCGTCAATCCCTCGCGGCAATCGTCGCCGATCAGCGAGACCTTTTCCTTCTTGGTCAGGCCAGAGGAATCGCCATAGCCGGTGATCTGACGAGTCAGGGCGCCGCGAAAACCGGCGAGATGCGTGCCGCCGTCGCGCTGCGGGATGTTGTTGGTGAAGGCCAGCACATTCTCGTGGTAGCTGTCATTCCACCACATCGCCACTTCGACGGTGATGCCGTCGCGCTCGGCTCTGATGGCGATCGGCTTTTCGATCAGCGGCTTCTTCACCCGGTCGAGATATTTGACGAACTCTTCGAGGCCTCCGTCATAGTGCAGTTCATGCTTCACAATGTCGGCATGACGGGCGTCGGTCAGCACGATGCGCACGCCGGAGTTCAGGAAGGCAAGCTCGCGCAGCCGGTGCTCCAGCGTGCCGTAGTCGAACTCGACCATCGTGAAGGTCTCGGACGACGGAAAGAAGGTGATTTCGCTGCCGCTGCGGCCTTCATAGGTGCCGGGCTGCTTGTTCTGCTCGTAGGTGCCGGTGACGCTCAGCGGCGCGTCGGCATTGCCATGCGTGAAGCTCATCTCGAAGATCTGGCCATTGCGGCGAATCTTGAGCTTCAGCCAGGCCGACAGGGCGTTGACCACCGAGACGCCGACGCCGTGCAGGCCGCCCGACACTTTGTAGGAGTTCTGGTCGAACTTGCCGCCGGCATGCAGCTGCGTCATGATCACTTCGGCCGCCGAAATGCCTTCGCTGGGATGGATATCGGTGGGAATGCCGCGCCCATTGTCGATGACGGTGACCGAGCCGTCGGGATTGAGCGTCACCGTGACGAGGTCGGCATGGCCGGCCAGCGCCTCGTCGATGGCGTTGTCGACGACCTCATAGACCATGTGATGCAGGCCCGAACCGTCGTCGGTGTCGCCGATATACATGCCGGGCCGTTTGCGGACGGCATCCAAGCCCTTCAAAACCTTGATGGAATCTGCGCCGTATTCGGCTTCGGCGCCGTTGGCGTTCTCAGTCTGGTCGCTCATGAAAACCTGTTGTCTAGAGGCGGCTGGTGGAGCGCGAAAAATCGCCCCGAATCGCGCTTTCAATATCGCCTAGATATAGGCCCTAAAGGTGGTTTTTCCAAGGTTTGCAGGCATTTCCGGGCGCAAAAGCGCACTGTCGGCCAGCGATTGGCGAGAGCCTTTGACCCTGGCCAGCCAGGCGCGCAGGAATTTAGATCGTGAACGTGTATCTTGACGCCGGCTGTCCCTTGCGGTCGAGCTCCAACCTCCCGTCCAGCGCCTTCGAAAGCACGGCCGAAATTTCTGGCGACTTGCGCGTAATCGATATAGGCAACCACCAGATTGCGCTGCCACCCGGTATAGGCAGGGTCGCCGGCCGCGAGCGCTCGGGCTTGCGCAAGTCTCTTTCCGTCGCTGCGGTGGCGGAGGTCAAAAAAGCATCAGCCGGCGCGCATCGGCTTCAGCGCCTCGCTCCAGCGCAGCAGCTCGTCCAGCATGGTTCTTGCCCCGCCCTGCACCTGCTCGCTGGCTTCGAAGGAGCCATCGGTTCCCAGCAGCTTCTGGTACAGCGGCAGCGCGATGCCTTCCGGAACCGGCATGATGCCGACGGAGGTCAGCAGCGGCTTGACCGCCTGTGCCGCGCGCAGGCCGCCGGAAACGCCGCCATAGCTGAAGATGGCGGCGGGCTTGTATTTCCATTCGCGCGAGAGATAGTCGATCGCGTTCACGATGGCGGGTGCGACGAAGTAATTATATTCCGGTGCCACGAAGACGAAGGCGTCGGCGGCATCGACGGCCTTCGACCAGGCCTTGGTGTGATCGTTCAGGTAGTTGCCGAGCCTGGGATGGTGCGGCTCGTCCAGCACCGGCAGATCGAAGGCGGCGATGTCGGTCAGCACCGGTTCGAACTTGCCGTGCTCGCGCGCGAACCGCTCCAGCCAGTGCGCGAAAACCGGTCCGGCGCGGCCCGGCCGGGTGCTGCCGATGATGATGTTCAACTGGTGCTTCAAGGCGGGCTCCTTCGATTGACGGTATCTGTTGGTGACCGTGACCTACGGCAGAGCGCCATAATGGACAAGACCGCGCCGTTTGGCGGGCGGTCACAATCAGATGATGGGAGCATCGCTCCGTCCCTTCGAGGTAACGGCTTTTACCGTCCGTCGCATGGACGCGCCGTGCGTCAGTCACTACATTTGGACGGAGGCAAGGACTAGCGCGACGCGCTTGCCAGCGGAGCAACCATGGACACCCAGCCCGCCCCCTTCGTTCCGCCGGCGCCGAGGCCGCGCACATCGCCGCCCTCGACGCTGGAGATGATGCGCATCGTCTACCGCAACCCGCTCGAACTGTGGGGCGAGCCGACCTACAACGAGCCCTGGATATCGGTGAACGGCGTCGGCGGACCGCTGGTCATCGCCAACGACCCCGGCCTCATTCGCCATGTCCTGGTCGACAATGCCAGGAACTACAAGATGGCGACGGTACGCCAGTTGATCCTGCGGCCGATCCTGCGCGACGGCTTGCTGACGGCCGAAGGCGAGGTCTGGAAACGTTCGCGCAAGGCGATGGCGCCGGTGTTCACGCCGCGTCACATCTTTGGTTTCGCCGGGCCGATGCTCAAGCGCACGCTCGAATTCGCCTCTCGCTACGAGGATGGCGGCATCTCCGACATCGCCCACGACATGACACTGCTGACCTACGACATCCTGGCCGAGACGCTTTTCTCCGGCGAGATCGCGGGGGAGCCGGGCAGTTTCGCCAAGGAGATCGACCGGCTGTTCGAGACCATGGGCCGCGTCGATCCGCTAGACCTGCTACGCGCGCCGGAATGGCTGCCGCGGCTTACCCGCATCCGCGGCCGCAAGACCATGGCCTATTTCCGCAAGATCGTCAGCGATACGGTCAAGATACGCGAACAAAAATTCAGGCGCGATGCCGATGCCGTGCCGCAGGATTTCCTGACCCTCCTGCTCAAGGCCGAGGGGCCGGACGGGCTGACACGCCCGGAAGTCGAGGACAATATCATCACCTTCATCGGCGCCGGCCACGAGACCACGGCGCGAGCCTTGGGCTGGACGCTCTATTGCCTGGCCGAGGCGCCATGGGAGCGGGAAAAGATCGAGCGCGAGATCGATGCCGTGCTGGCGCGCGAGCCCGATCCGACGAAATGGCTGGACGCCATGCCGCTCACCCGCGCCGCCTTCGACGAGGCGCTCAGGCTCTACCCGCCGGCGCCGTCTATCAACCGCGAGCCGATCGAGCCGGAAAACTGGAAGGATCTCCACATCCCGAGGCGCGCCGCCGTGCTGGTCATGCCTTGGGTCGTCCATCGTCACAGGAAGCTGTGGGACAGGCCGGATGCGTTCCTGCCGGAGCGGTTTCATCCGGGAAACCGCGAAAAGATCGACCGTTTTCAGTACCTGCCGTTCGGCGCCGGGCCGCGCGTCTGCATCGGCTCCAGCTTCGCCATGCAGGAAGCGATCATCGCGCTCGCCGTCCTGCTGTCGCGTTTCCGCTTCGACTCCATCGCGCAAACCAGGCCGTGGCCGGTCCAGAAGCTGACCACGCAGCCGCAAGGCGGGCTGCCGATGCGGATCACCTCGCGCCTGTAGTCGCCCGTCATCGGCCTATCGTCAGACCGCCGGTTTGCGCTGGAACTGGCCGGCCGCGCGAAAACGCCAGAGATAGCTGGGCAGGATCGTGCCCAGCGCCTGCGGCTGGATGCCGAGGCCGGCAAGCGTGCGGTTGGCCCTGGCGGCCTCCTCCGACACGACATTGTGCTCGCGCAATTGCAGCACCTGATCCTTGGTCAGCAGCGGGTTGGGCAGGAGGCCCAGGATCGACGCCTGCAGGTTCGCCACCCACCACGGCACCGGAACCAGCAGGCGCTTGCGCTCGATCACCGCGAGCATTTCCTGCATGCTTTCCTTGAAAGTAAGCACCTGCGGGCCGCCAAGCTCGTAAACCTGGCCGCCCTTGACCTTGCCGTCGACCGAGCGCGCCACCGCTTCGGCGACGTCGCCGACATAGACCAGCTGGAACTTGGTGTGGCCGCCGCCGATCAGCGGCAGTGCCGGCGAATAACGCGCCATGTTGGCGAAGCGATTGAAGAAATTATCTTCCGGCCCGAAATTGATCGACGGTCGCAGGATGACAGCGTCCTTGACCGTCTCCAGAACAGCCTTTTCACCAAGCGCCTTGGTGCGTGCATAGTTGGATGCGGCTTCCAGGTCCGCGCCCAGGGCCGAAATATGCGTCAGGCCGGCGCCGGCGGCGCGTGCCGCTTCGGCCACCGCGCGAGCGCCGAATTCGTGCACGGCCGTGAATTTCTGTCGGCCGCTCTCATGCAGCACGGCAACCAGGTTGACGACGTGATCGGCACCCTGCACGGCGCGGTCGACAGACCAGCGCACGCGCACATTGGCCTGCACCGGCTGGATCTGGCCGACATTGCCGAGCGGCTGCAAATGGCCGGCGAGATCGGGCCGGCGGCAGGCGACCCTGATGCGATAGCCGCGCTTGGCCAAGGCCCGCACCACGTGGCGGCCGACAAAGCCCGACCCGCCGAAAATGACGACGAGCTTGGGGGTCTGCAGGATTTCTGTCATGGCTGGCTCCGGCGCTCGAAAGCTTGGCTGAAGCCGTTTCATAATCGGTTTCGCGTCAAACGCAAAGGGTGACGCGTCGTCGCTGCCGCCCTGGTTCTCAGAGCAATTCCAGGAAAAAGTGTGAAGCGGCTTCCCAGGAAAACAGCTTGGGAATTGCGTCAGGACAAAAGCGCTTCAGAACGCCTTGCCTGACGCAGAAAACCCCGCCGAGGCGGGGTTTTCCGGATGACATCCATGCGAAGCCAGGGGCCGACGGAGCGGCCTGACCTGAGACGGTATCAGGAGGGCGTGAAGCAAGTACGCCCACCCCAGCCCTGGACATCCGACATGGTGCCACCGACCTTCTTGCAGGCCGCGATGAAATCGGCGCTGCAACTGGCGAATTTCGCGTGGCCGTTCTTGCAATAGTGGTCCTCGGTGGCGCCGCCGCCCGGCGCGGCGATGACGCCTGGACTGGACGGCTTGACCGGCGCGGCCTTCAGGTTGGCCGCCTGGGTCGCGCCCATGAACGAGCCGAGGAGAAGGACGGCGGTCAAAATGGTGGTCTTGGTGCTGGTCATGATGGTTTCCTTTCATTGAGGTTGGTTTTTCCGGGACGCGAAGGGCATGCCTTGGCGTGAAGCAGGTTTCGATGTGACGTGCTGTTCCCCGGTCTGGATCGGGCAAGCTCATCCTGCCCTGGACAAGCATTGGTCGCCCCGACGCTCGAAAAGGTTCAGACCGCGCGCGAAAAAAAACGCATAGCCATGCCGCAGGCAGGCGCCGGCAGCTAATGAGCTGAAAAGAAGGAATTATTTCAGGCCGAATAACGCTCGGCGAATTCGGAAATGCGCTGCACCACGGCCTTGGACACGTTGATGCCTCGTGCCTCGGCCTTCTCCGTCGCCTCGGCCCGGGAGCGGCCCGGTATGTGTACGCCGTAGCGCCGGCGCAGCCGGTCGAGCTGATCCTTCATCCGCTGCTCGAAATCCGGATCGAGCAGCTTGGGCTCGACGGCCAGCACGAACAGGCCGGTGCCGGGATTGTCCGGGCCGCCGGTGAACCAGGGCGCATCGAGCGACCAGTTTGCGCCCGACAGACCCGCCGCCAGCACCTCGACCATCAGCGCGATGTTGGCGCCGCGCTGGCCACCGAAGGCGAGCATGGCGCCTTTCATGGCTGCGGCCGGATCTGTAGTGGGATTGCCGCTGGCGTCGAGCGCCCAGCCTTCGGGGATTGTCTTGCCGTCCTCGGCCGCCTTGCGGATATTGACGAAGGCGGTGGCGCTCGACGATTGGTCGATGACCAGCGGCGGGCCGTCGGCGGCGGGTGCGGCGAAGGACATCGGGTTGGTGCAATAGACCGGCTTGACCGAGCCCGAACCGGCAAGCACGGCGGGACCGTTGGTGGCGGCGAAGGAGACCAGCCCCTGCGCCGCCAGCCTTCCGGTAAAGTAGCCTAGGGCGCCGCACGTATAGGCGTTCTTCTGCGAGAAGATCGCGACGCCGAACAGTCTTGCCGCCTTGGCGAGATCGTCCATCGTACGATCGAAGCCGGTATGCGCCAGCCCCGCTTTTGCATCGGAAAGATAGACTGCGAGCGCCGGCCGGGTGATCACCGGCTCGGCATTGCCGTCGATGCGGCCGGCCTCCAGCGCTTCGAGATAGTCTATGAAATGCGACAGCCCGACGGTCGAGAGTCCTTCCGCCTCGGCTGATATGATCGAGGCGGTGAGCGATTGCGCCGCTTCCTCATTGGCGCCCGCACCCAGCGCCGCCATGCGGCACAGCCCGGTTGCCTGTTCGAGACTGAGTTGCATGGCGATTGCCTTTAGTGAGTAGTGAGTAGTGAGTAGTCAGCAATGGGTGGTGGCGGCCAGCCACTTCCTACTCACCAGGTCCTAGCCGATCTTGTTCGGAATCCGCGCCTCGATCCTGCCGAAGGCGAAGACCAGAATGCCGGTGATCGCCATATAGATCAAGGCAAGCAGCAGCAAGGGCTCATAGGTGAGGTAAGTGTCCTGTCTGACCTTCGACGAAACGGCGAAGATGTCGATGACGCTGATGGTCGCCACCAGTGGCGTCGATTTCAGCTGCAGCACGGTTTCCCCGGTCAGCGTCGGCAGCGCCCGGTAGAAGGCCTGCGGCAGCCAGATACGCCGGAAGATCTTCCAGCGGCTCATGCCGAACGCACGTGCGGCTTCGAGCTGCCCCTTCGGCACACCGGCAAAGGCGCCGCGCATCACTTCGCCCTCGTAGCCCGCGAAGGAGAGCGTCAGCGCCAGGACGGCATAAGGCCATGCCTGCCTGAGATAGGGCCACATCCAGGATTCGCGGATCCACGGATATTGCGGAAACAACGAACCCAGCCCGTAGTAGAGCAGCCACAGCTGTAACAGCAGCGGCGTTCCCCTGATGACGGTGCAGAAGACCTTCGCCGGCGCCGCGAACCAGATCGGGCCGCCAGCCTGTGCCAATCCGACCGGCACCGCGATCAGGAAGCCCAACAGGCAAGTAACGGCCAGGATCCACAGCGCGCGCCAGATGCCGAGCAGGGCCAGGCCGTAATATTGCGGCAGCCAGTCCCAGCGCATGAAGAAGGCCGCGGACAACACCAGCCCGAGCGCAATCAGCATCAGCACGATGCGATGCGGTTGCAGCCAGAGCGAGGCGCGGGCCGCGCTGTTGATGATGGCCGCTTCGCTCGCCATCAGCGCGCTTCCTTGATCGACGGCATGCCGCGCCGAGCCCATTTCTCGACGCGACCAAGAACGAGGTTCGAAAACAGCGTCACGGCCAGATAGAGCATGCCGGCCGCGAGGTAGAATATCAGATAGGCCTTGGTGACGCCCGCCGCCTGCCGCGTCGCCAACGTCAATTCGAAGAAACCGACCACGGCCAGCAACGCCGTATCCTTGGTGGCGATCAGCCACAGATTGGCGAGACCCGGAATGGCGAAGGGCAGCATTGCCGGCAATGTGATGCGCCGCAAGAGAAGGCCGGGAGACATGCCGTAGGCGCGGGCGGCTTCGATCTGGCCTTGCGGGACGGCAAGGATCGCGCCGCGTATGACCTCGGTCGAGTAGGCGCCCTGGACGAAACCGAGCACCGCGATGCCGGCCACCAGCCCGCTGATGTCGACGCGCTGATAGCCCATGGCGGTCAGCATCTGGTTTATCAGGTCGGTGCCGGCGTAGTAGAGGAGCAGGATCAGCACCAGTTCCGGTACCGCGCGCACGATGGTCGTGTAGACCGCCAGCAGGTCGCGCACCACGGGGCCGCCATAAAGCTTGCCATAGGCACCGCCGGTTCCGATCAACAGTCCGACGATCGTGGCGCCGACGGCGATCTCAAGCGAATGCAGCAGCCCGAGCATGAGCGTCCCGCCCCAGCCGACGGGCGCGGGCGACAGAAGTTCGATGATGCCGGCCGCCGAGGCCGGAAGAAATGAATCGATCAGCTTCGCCCCCGGATTGCTGGCTCAATCCGCCGGCGCGAGCGGCCGGCGGCAAGGGTGCGTGGGAAAGGTCGGGCCGGAGGACTTGGCGTCAGCACCTTGTCTTCCAGCCCATGCGATGGTCGTCAGTCCGACTGCGTGGCATCGCCACGTCAGTTCGACTGCGCGCCATCGCCGCCATATATGTCGAAATCGAAGTATTTCTTCGAGATCTCGTCATACTTGCCGTTGGCGCGGATCGCCTTGATGCCGGCGTTGATCTTTTCCTTCAACTCGGTGTCTTCCTTGCGCACGCCGGCGCCGACGCCCGGTCCGAGCACTTCGTCGTCCGGAGCCACCATGCCCTTCAGGTCGCAGCAGGCCTTGCCCTGGTCGGTCTTGAGAAACTCGCCAAGCGCGATGGAATCGGCCTGCACCGCATCGAGGCGCCCGGCGGCAAGGTCATTGTTGGCCTCGTCCTGCGTCTGGTATTCCTTGATCTCGGATGCCGTGGCGCCGAAATGCTTCTTGGCGTAGACGGCATGCACGGTCGACACCTGGACGCCCAGGATCTTGCCCTTGAGGTCGTCCGGCGCGGAGCCGAATTTCTGGTCCTTCGGTCCGATGATCGCCGTCGGCGTGTTGTAGTACTTATCCGAGAAGTCGATCGTCTTCTTGCGTTCGTCGGTGATCGACATCGAAGAGACGATGAGGTCGATCTTCTTGGTGGTCAGCGCCGGGATGATGCCGTCCCAGGCGACGGGCGTGATGACGCAGTCGAGCTTCTCCTCGGCGCAGACCGCGTCGATGAAGTCGATCTCCCAGCCGACCCATTTGCCCGAAGCATCCGGCGAGGTGAAGGGCGGATAGGGCTCGGCGGCGACGCCGATCTTGACCGGATCGGCCTTGGCCACGCCCATGGCGGCGACGCCGAGCAGCAGCGCTGCGGCGAACGTCTTCAGAACAGTCTTCATTTCACGACTCCCAGTTTGTTGTTGGTTCCCGGTTTTCTTCCGCCCTCGGTTTGCTAGCCGATGTTGCGGATGAATTGCTTGAGCCTTTCGGATCTGGGCGCGCCGAAGATCTGCTCCGGCGGGCCTTCCTCCTCGACCAGTCCATTGTAGAGATAGACGACATGCGTCGCGACCTCGCGCGCAAACTTCATCTCGTGGGTGACCAGCACCATGGTGCGGCCTTCGCGCGCCAGGTCGCCGATCACTCTAAGCACCTCGCCGACCAGTTCGGGGTCGAGCGCCGAGGTCGGTTCGTCGAACAGCATGACGCGCGGATTGATCGCCAATGCGCGAGCGATCGCGGCGCGCTGCTGCTGGCCGCCCGACAGGTAGGCCGGATAGACGTCCCGCTTTTCGGCGAGGCCGACGCGGACGAGCAGCTTTTCGGCCTGGGCGATCGCCGCGTCGCGCTTGACGCCCAGCACATGCACGGGAACCTCGATGACGTTCTCGATCAGCGTCATGTGGCTCCACAGATTGAAATTCTGGAACACCATGCCGAGCTTGGAGCGGATGCGTTCGATCTGCTTGCGGTCGGCCGGCACGGTATGGCCGTGGCTGTCGGCCTTCAGCTTTATCTCCTCGCCATTGACGCGAATGATGCCGCTGGTCGGATTCTCCAGGCAGTTGATGCAGCGCAACAGCGTCGATTTGCCTGAGCCCGAACCGCCGATGATGGCGATGACCTCGCCGTCGCGCGCCGACAGCGAGACGCCCTTCAGCACATGCAGCTCACCGAATTTCTTGTGCAGGTTCTCGACGTGGATGGCTTCGGCGGCGCCGTTTTGCGCCTCACCGGATGGGGCTGCGGCAACTCCCGCCGTGCTCAACGGGTGACCTCCGTGTGGTCGATGGCAGCTCGTCGAACGTCTACCCGGCTAATCAACATACGCTGTACTGCCCCGCTCCAGACTTCAGCATGGACCCAACAGCGCGAGCCCGTCAATCCCGCTCATTACGGCACTTGCGGCCTTGTTGTGCAAGTGTATAAATAGCCTTTCATGAAATTTTCTCGATTTTTTTCAGCTAAGAAGGGCACCGATGAGCGCTTTCGGATCACAGTCCATGGCGGCGACGCTGCGGCGCGTGCTGATGCGGTCGGCTGCCAACGCCATGCGCGACGCCGACAGATCTGCCTGGCACTATGGCCCGGGGTTCAATCCGGCGAAAGCTGCCTCGCAGCACACGGCCCTTGCTGAGTTGGTGGCGGCTTCCGGCGCTGAAATCGAATGGATCGAAGACAAGGCCGACGGACTTTCGGATTCGGTGTTCACGCACGACCCCTCGCTGATGACGAGTCGCGGCGCGCTGATCCTGTCCATGGGTAAGCCATTGCGCGCCAGGGAGCCCTCGCTGCATGAGGAAACCTACACAAGGCTGGGCATTCCGATCCTCGGCCGCGTCGAGGCTCCTGGTCAGGTCGAAGGCGGTGATTGTGTCTGGGTGGACGCCCGCACGCTGGCGATCGGGCGCGGTGTCCGCTCCAACCAGGAAGGCATCCAACAGGTTTCCAACCTGCTGACGCCGCTGGGCATTTCCGTCTACGGCTTTGATCTGCCGCTGTGGCAGGGCGAAGAGGCGTGCCTGCATCTGATGTCGGTGATCAGCCCGTTGGCCGACGACCTCGCGCTGGTTTATTCACCGCTTTTGCCGGCCCCGTTCTATCAAATGCTGAAGGCACGCGGCATCCGGCTGGTCGAAGGCGACGCCGGGGAGTTCGCTTCTTCCAACGGCCTCAGCCTTAACGTACTGCCGACCAGCCCGCTCAAGGTCATTGCCGTTGCAGGCTTTCCCAAGACCAAGGCCGCGATGGAGGCCGCCGGCTGCATGGTTGAAGTCTTCGAGGCGGATGCGCTCTGCATCGCCTGCGAAGGCGGGCCGACATGCCTGACGCGGCCGATCCTGCGCCAATGAATGCGCCATCCCGCCGCAAGTTCCGTCGCGAGGGCGAGGAGCGGCGGCGGCAGGATCTGATCGAGGCGACCCTGGACAGCGTGGCCGAACATGGGCTGCAGGGCGCCACCTTGCGTACCATCGCATTGCGTGCCGGCGTCACCGCCGGGCTGATCCGGCACTATTTCCCCGGCAAGGAAGAATTGCTGCAGGAGGCCTATACGGCACTGGTCGGCCGCATGACCGAGCAGGCGAAAGCAGCATTGGTCATGGAAGATGCCTCGCCGCGGCAACGCCTTGCGGCTTTCGTCACCGCCAATCTCAACGCGCCGATCATCGACGCGCGGGTCTTTTCGCTCTGGGCAACCTTCATCGGCCGCGCCGGTGCGGATCCGACCCTGGCCCGTGCCCACCGCGAAGGCTATCTCGGCTTTCGCAACGAGGTGGAGGCGGTTGTGGCCGAAGTGCTCGCCGCCGAACAGTGCAAGCCGGACTCAAGCCAGTTGCGCCACCATGCCATCGCGATCAACGCGATCATCGACGGACTCTGGATCGAAGGCTGCCTGGCCGGCGAGATGTTCTCGCCCGGCGAATTGGCGGCGATCGGGATCAAGGCTGTCGAAGCCGAGCTCGGCCTCGAGCCGGAAAGGGGAGAACACCAATGACGACCATTGGCGAAGCGTTGATTTCACTGCTCGAGGCGCATGGCGTCGACACCGTCTTCGGTATTCCCGGCGTCCATACGGTCGAGCTTTATCGCGGGTTGGCGCGTTCGAGGATCCGCCATGTCACGCCGCGCCACGAGCAGGGCGCGGGCTTCATGGCCGACGGCTATGCGCGCGCCGGCGGTCGGCCGGGCGTGGCCTTCGTCATCACCGGGCCGGGGCTGACCAACACCATCACCGCCATGGGACAGGCGCGTGCCGATTCGGTGCCGATGCTGGTGATCTCGGGCGTCAACGCCACGCCGACGCTGGGCAAGGGCCTGGGCTTCCTGCACGAACTGCCGGACCAGCGCGGCATGATGGAAAAGGTGGCGCTGTTTTCGCAATGCATCACCGAGGCCGGCGAACTGCCCGGTGCGCTCGCCCGTGCCTTCGCACTGTTTTCCTCATCGCGACCGGGCCCGGTGCATATCGAGATTCCGACCGACGTCATGGTCAAGCCTGCGGATGGGATCGCGGCGGAGCTGAGCAATGCCGCGCCGCCGGCCGCTGCCGTCTCGGCCATCGCCGCGGCGGCCAGCCTTTGTGCGACGGCCAGGCTCCCGCTCATCCTGGCCGGCGGCGGCGCCAAGCGCGCCGAGGATGCGCTGCGGCGCCTGGCCGAAAGGCTGGGCGCGCCGGTCGTCGAGACGACCAATGCGCGCGGCCTGCTCCACCGTCATCCGCTCTGCGTGCCGGCCAGCCCCAGCCTGAAAGCCGTGCGCGCGCTGATGGGCGAGGCCGATCTGGTCATTGCCGCCGGCACCGAGTTCGGCCCGACCGATTATGACGGCTATGGCGATGGCGGATTTGTCCTGCCGGCCAATCTGATCCGCATCGACATCGGCGCCGACCAGCTGGCGCGCCGTCCGGCGACGGTGGCCATCCAGGCCGACTGCGCCGAGGCAATCGAAGCCTTGCTTGCCGCGCTCGGCTCGGCCGACGAGGACAGGGAGGACGGGAAGAACCGCGCCGCGGCGGCGCGAAAGGCGGCTCGCGCCGAACTGACCCCCGTCCATGCGGCGCAGGTCCATGCGGTGGAAGCCATCCGCGACGCCTTGCCGGGCGCGATCATCGTCGGCGACTCCACCCAGCCCGTCTATGCCGCCAACCTCTATTACGATCACGACCGGCCGGGCGGCTGGTTCAACGCCGCCACCGGCTTCGGCGCGCTGGGTTACGGCCCGCCGGCGGCGGTGGGCGCGGCGCTCGCCATGCCCGACGCGCCCGTCGTCTGCCTCACCGGCGACGGCGGCTTCCAGTTCACCTTGCCCGAGCTTGGCGCGGCGCTCGATGCCGCGGCACCCGTTATCTTCGTCGTCTGGAATAACAGGGGCTATCGCGAGATCGAGACTTCGATGCTCGACGTCGGCGTAGAACCCGTCGGGGTGTCCCCGGCACCGCCGGATTTCTGCAAACTGGCCGAGGCCTATGGCATCGGCGCCGAACGGCTCGCAGATGTCGACGCCTTGCCGCTCGCGCTGAAGCGCGCCCGGGCAACGGGGCTGCCGCGCGTCATCGAAATCACGGTCGATTGAAACCTCACGCCGGCGTCGATTTTCCAACCTGCACCGTGGCCATTCGCCGGCTTGGCTTTTGCGCGGCATCGATCGCCGCTGCCCGACACATGCAAAGACGCGACGGCTGCCATGTCGAGATATCAATTGAGTGATCGCATGAAAGGCGCGACGCTTCGCGTCGGCGCGGCGAAACAAGCGACATAATCAAAAAAATGACAGGAGCGGTCCAGGATGACGGAAACACTTCAGGGCAGGCATATCGTTGTGACCGGTGGGACCGGTGCGCTCGGCGGCGCGGTCGTCGGCAAGCTGCTGGGCGAGGGCGCGGTCTGCCATGTGCCGAACGCCCATGCCGCGGCACCTTCGCATTTCCCTTTCACCACCCATGAGAACGTCAGGCTGGCGCACAATGTCGACCTCTCGGACTCGGCCAAGGTCGAAGCCTTCTATGCCCAGGTTCCCGCCCTGTGGGGATCGATCCATCTGGCCGGCGGCTTTGCCAAGGCGCCTGTGGAGAAGATCGAATCCGCCTCCTTTGCCGAGATGATGGATACCAATGCCCGCACCGCGTTCCTGTGCAGCCGTGCGGCGGTGCGCTCGATGCTGGCGGCGGGCACCGCCGGCCGCATCGTCAATGTCACGGCTCGCGCCGGGCTCGATCCGCGCCGCGGCTCGGGCATGGTCGCCTATGCCGCCTCCAAAGCGGCGGTCGCGGCGATGACGGTGGCGATGGCCGAAGAGCTGAAGCACCAGGGCATCCTGGTCAATGCGGTGGCGCCCTCGACGCTCGACACGCCGGCCAACCGCGCCGACATGCCGGATGCCGATTTCAGCAAATGGGTCAGCCTCGAAGCGGCGGCCGAGGCCATCGCCTACCTTGCCTCGCCCGCCAACCAGGCGATGAGCGGCACGCTGGTACCGCTCTACGGCCGGGCTTGAGCGGAGGCCGTTGAAACAGGGCAGGCAGCATCCGATCCATCGGCATTGCGATAGCTGTAGAAGCGCAGCGGCGAGGAAGCATCCGTCGGGCACTCCCTGAGCCATGCCGGCGGATGCCCCTCCATCAGCGCCGCGGCGAAGGGATAGGCGGCTTCAAGATAGGGCGACGGCGGCTCTCTCCACGCGCACAGCGCGACATGCGTCGCCTTGGACGCATCGAGAAACGCGCGCGGGTCTACGGTCGACGGATCAAGGAAGCGATAGCTACGTTCGATCCCAACAGCCGACCGGTGATTGGGGATGGTCACCACCTTCGGACCTTTGGCAAGAGCGACAAAATACGATCCGATCAGCGGTGGCGAAAGAACAACGGCGCCTGCCGGCCAATCCTGTTGCGGCTCAAAATGGCCGAGATCACAACTGTCGGCGAACTCGGCAGCGGGAATCGAGGACTGCGATGGTCTCACCGATAGGTGGTATAGCGCCATTGTTCCGGACAAAACGAGACCCGGCAGGATCAACGCATATTTCGATGATGCCGCTGACACCGGAGATTTCAAATAGCGAGCCAGTCTCGCATCTGGCGCCAGGAGACTCGCCAGCACGAAGATCAGGCCAATGCCGGAAAAAACCGGAAGATAGCGGAAGTAGCGGAGATAATCGATCGCCAGTACCAGCGCGAGCAGCGAAAACAGGGCCAGTATGATGAGAGGCCGGCTTCGGCCATGCGGTCCAAGGCAGATGACGACCGGGGCAAGTGCGCCGGTAAACAGCAGCACAATGCTTGCAAAGCCGGTCGACAGAACGAAATCAGGGCGCTGGAACAGACTCAACTCCTGAAGAATCCTGTTGAGCATATTGTCGCGAACATAGGCATCGAGCGAGCCATAAGGGCCGGCTAGGCATTGCGGGAACAACAGCATCAGCGCCGCAACGCTGGCAGCCGCGAACACCAGCAGAATTGCCGCGCGCGTGGCCCATCCTCCGCGCCGGCCGAAAAGCGGAGGCACGACGGCAAATGAAAGCCCGGCCGCGATCAACGCCGTCATATGCGGCGTCGAATAGGTGTCGCATCTGACGGCGGCATAGGCTGAAGGTGGCACGATCGCGACGAACAGGCCGATCGCGCCTATGGCCAAGGCCAGTCCAAAACCAGAGACCCTGTTTTCACCGCCTTCGCGGCCGAATATCCAGTCAAAGGCGTAGATGGCCATAACCAGGGCATAGAACGGCGCGAACTCGGCGCTGACGGCAGTCGCCAAGGCCGCAAGCAGCCCATTTATGAAGGAAGCAAAGCGATTTTGAGACAGCATCAGTACCAGCGCCGCCAGTAGAAGCAGGATCTGCAGATTGTGATAGTCGATCCTTCCCGGAGCGAATTCGAAGAGGCTACGGGCGGCAAAGATCAAAGCCAGCGGCAACGCAACGGCCGGGCAGGCGACGTCCGTGGCGATTACCAGTTGATTGTAGCAATAAAGCGCGGGCGCAAGCAGCAGCAGCGGGACGGCAAGGCTCGCCAGCATCAGCGCCGGCTCGAAGCCGGCGAACGGTGCCAGCAGGCGCGCGAAGGCGGCATAGGGCAGATCCGCGATCCATGGCCAATGTGAGATATAGGGTTCTGGCTGGGCAATGCCGGGCATGGTCCGGTCGAAGATATTGCCCGTTTCAAGCAATGTGCGGACTTCATGCAGTTTCAGGAGGTCATCCGCGTCGCGATTGAGCCGGAATCCCAGCGACCACAGGGCCGTCATCAAGACAGCCATTCCGCAAAAGCAGAAAAAGGCTGGCGACCGGAGGTAAAGACGGGCCAGCCTTGAAGATTCCAATGCCGAACAGTCGTCGCCATTGCGCATGGAAAGTCTCCCCTCGGACTACTGGCAAATACGCGACGAAATTTATCTTCCCGTAAAGAAAAACCCCGCCGGAGCGATCCGGCGGGGTTTTGTTTCGGGCCTGTGCGAAAGGCGATTAGCTGCCCTGCTTCTTCAGCGCCGCGCCCAGGATGTCTCCCAGCGAGGCACCGGAGTCGGTCGAGCCGTACTGGGCGACCGCTTCCTTTTCCTCGGCGATTTCCAGCGCCTTGATCGAGACCTGCAGCTTGCGGGTCTTCTTGTCGAAGGCGATGACGCGGGCGTCGACCTTCTGGCCGACGGTGAAGCGCTCGGGGCGCTGCTCGTCGCGGTCGCGGGAAAGGTCGGAGCGCTTGATGAAGGTCTCGATGCCGCTTTCGACCAGCCGCACTTCCAGACCGCCATCCTTGACGCCGATGACCTCACAGGTGACGACGGCGTTCTTGCGCAGTTCGCCTGAAGTCGCCGCTTCGCCAACCGTGTCGCGGGCCAACTGCTTGATGCCGAGCGAGATGCGCTCCTTCTCGATGTCGACGTCGAGCACCTGCGCCTTGACCATGTCGCCGCGATTGTACTCCTCGATCACCTGCTCGCCCGGACGGGTCCAGTCGAGGTCGGAAAGGTGCACCATGCCGTCCACGTCGCCTTCCAGGCCGATGAACAGGCCGAACTCGGTCTTGTTCTTGACCTCGCCCTCGACCTGGCTGCCGACCGGATGGCTGCGCGCGAAGGCTTCCCACGGGTTCTCCAGCGTCTGCTTGAGGCCGAGCGAGATGCGGCGCTTGGCCGGATCGACTTCGAGCACCACGACATCGACTTCCTGCGTCGTCGACAGGATCTTTCCGGGGTGCACGTTCTTCTTGGTCCACGACATTTCCGAAACGTGGATAAGGCCTTCGATGCCCGGCTCCAGTTCGACGAACGCGCCGTAGTCGGTGATGTTGGTGACGGTGCCCTTGATCTTCTTGCCGATCGGGAACTTGGTGCCGATCTCCGACCACGGATCGCTCTCGAGCTGCTTCATGCCGAGCGAGATACGGTGCGTTTCCTGGTTGATGCGGATGATCTGCACCTTGACCGTCTGGCCGATGTTGAGGATCTCGGTCGGATGGTTGACGCGGCGCCATGCCATGTCGGTGACATGCAGCAGGCCGTCGATGCCGCCGAGGTCGACGAACGCACCGTAGTCGGTGATGTTCTTGACCACGCCTTCGACCACCTGGCCCTCTTCGAGGTTCTGCACGATTTCCGAACGCTGTTCGGCGCGGCTCTCCTCGAGCACGGTGCGGCGCGACACCACGATGTTGCCGCGGCGGCGATCCATCTTGAGGATCTCGAAAGGCTGCGGGTTGTGCATCAACGGCGAGACATCGCGGATCGGGCGGATGTCGACCTGGCTGCGCGGCAAGAACGCCACGGCGCCGTCGAGGTCGACGGTGAAGCCGCCCTTGACCTGGTTGAAGATGACGCCTTCGACGCGCTCACCCTTGGTGAACTTTTCTTCGAGACGCACCCAGCTCTCTTCGCGGCGAGCCTTCTCGCGCGACAGCATGGCTTCGCCAAGCGCGTTCTCGATGCGCTCGACATAGACTTCGACCGTGTCGCCGACCTTGAGGGTGGATTCCTTGCCCTTGGCACCGAATTCCTTCAGCGGCACGCGGCCTTCGACCTTGAGGCCGACGTCGATGATGGCCATATCCTTTTCGATCGCGGTGATCGTGCCCCGGACAACCTGGCCCTCGCCGGAATGGCCGGCGGTGAATGATTCTTCGAGCATGCTCGCGAAATCGTCGCGAGAGGGATTTGCTACAGACATTGTTTCTCCTGGAATGCCACGCATCTTTAGCGGGGCGTGCGCCGTGGGTTAGCGTTGCGTTGGCCTGCCGGCGTTCCGGGCAAAGAGCCCTTGGCCGCTTAAGGCGGCAAGTCCGGCGCATGAAGAATGCTGGCAGGCTGGTTCGTGCCCGATATGGGTATTTCCTTCGCCTCCAGCAACGGAAGCACGAGGGAAAACCCGGATCAGGCCTTGTTTCCCTTGGACAGCACGTCGTCGATGACAGCTCTGGCCGCGAGAAACGCGGCTTCTATAGCCATTTCGCTGGTATCAAGCAAGTGCGCGTCGGGGGCAGGTTTCAGGGGCGAGTCGGCGCGGCCCATGTCACGCTCGTCGCGGCGCCGGATATCGGCGAGGATTTCCGCGAAATCGGCCGTGCCGCCGATGCTCTCGATCTCGGCCAGCCGCCGTCGCGCCCGCACCTCGGCGCTCGCGGTCACATAGAGTTTGATGTCGGCATCGGGGCACACCACGGTGCCGATGTCGCGACCGTCGAGCACGGCGCCCGGAGGGGATTTGGCAAACTCGCGCTGTTTCTCCACCAGGATGCGCCGCACCGTTGGAAACACCGCGACCTTCGAGGCCGCTTCGCCAACTGCATGAGCCGACAGCACGGCCCGGTCGAGCTTCGCCAGGTCGACTTGGCGCGCTGCCGTCTCTGCCGCCGAGACATTGTCGAGCGGCAAGCCAAGCCGCAGCAAGGCATGGGCGACGGCACGGTAGGTGAGGCCGGTGTCGAGCAGGTTCAGTCGGTAATGATCAGCCAGGTGGCGGGCCAGCGTGCCTTTGCCGGCTCCGGCGGGACCGTCGATGGCGATGGTGAAGACGTGTGTCATTGGCCACTCGCCGCGATTGAAAGGTGCGAAGAATACGGCGAATGCCGCGTTCCTTCGCGCCCACCTCTGTCCTGCC
>NZ_JAIUHS010000026.1:0-21572 GCF_020165235.1 Mesorhizobium sp. CA13
GTCCTGTAAGAACGCTATCGGTTGAATGGCCCGAAGAAATCGTCGTAGCTAACGTCTGCAGGATCAGGCAGCGGCGGTCGTCTAATCGCTCGACCGTCCGAAGCATCGCATGCATGATCACCGCCAGCTTGCGCGCCAGAGCCACCGCCGCTCGCTTGAAGCCAAGCCGTTCTTTCAGCTCTAACGCCCAGGTGCGCAGGGTACTGGTATCCGTCGACCGGTTCAGGATGACCGCGGCCGCCTCGTATAACAGTCCGCGCAACTGACTGTCGCCACGGCGCGAGATATGACCATCATGGTCGACCTCGCCAGACTGATAGCGTCTCGTTGTCAGGCCCACCCACGCGCCCACGGCGCGCGAGTTCCTGAAGTTCGCCGGATCTTCCACGGCTGCGGCAAAGGCGGTGGCTGTGACGGTGCCTACACCTGGCACTGACATGAGGAGGCGGCAGTGCTGGTCCTCACGGGCCATGGCAGCCAGCTGCTTGCTCAGCTCTGCCGCCTGTTGCCGGATATCACTCCATGCCCGAAGCATTGGGACAACGATGCGCGCCAGCTTTTGATCGCCGAGCAGAAGGTCGCGAACGTTGCGCTCGAACACGCTGCCGGCACCCTTGGGCACGACGAGACCGAACGTCTTCATCAACCCGCGGATTTGATTGGATATCTGCAAACGCATCTTAAGAAGCTGGCGCCGTGCGGTGATCAGCGTGCGGATCAGCATGCTGTCGAAACCTTTGACCCGAACCTCTCGGTAGAAGCCAACCTCAGCCAGATGTGCCAGGCCATCGGCATCGTTCGCATCGGTCTTGTTCGCGGCCATGTCGAGCGCGGCTTTGGCATGCCGCGCGTCGATGCAGATCACCGGCAGGCCCTCTGCCGTCAGCGCATGGTAGAACCACACCGACAGCGGCCCGTCTCGAACACGACCCGCCGGACATACGGTGCGCGCTTGCGGATCACCGCCGCGAGCAGTTGCGGGTCGGACGAGCACTTGCCCCGCCAAATCCTCTTGCCGTCCTGCCGGATCGAAATCGCCGTCTCTTTCATGGACACGTCGAGACCGATATACTGTTCCATGGCTGTCCTCCGTTCGATGCCTGGGCCCGGTGTCAATCGTGAGCCCGTTCTTCATCCTATCGGGGGACAGCCAGCCGGCTAGAGGCTCGAACATCGCCGCCACGTCTCAGGTGGCCACCGCTCCCGCGATTACGTCATGTTCGTTCCTCGGCCCCAAAGGTGCCTGTCGGCTACGCGCTTCAAGCCAGACGTTTGGGTAGCCGTTGGCTTCACTACACAGCAACCTAGCCCGGCAATTGAGAAGCAGCGGCTTGTAGATGCAGGCAGCCGCCTATGACCTATTCCGCATGCCGGTGGTTTCTAGCCGATCGCCGCGCCTCCGCAATACCTGTGAACCGGGAATGTGGGACCGAAGTTCGGTTCGGAAAGTTCGCCAGGGTAGGGCGCCGGTAGAGAGCTTTTTGCTGTCGTTAAATAATAGCGATCAGGTAACCTCCGCGTCGAACTCCACAGCAAAACCCGCGTCGATCGCGCTTCGCGCTATGTAATCGCCAAGTTCCCAATCCGTCAGTTCGCACAGCGGGATCCGTTTTCTGACGGCGTGGATGACCTCGCTATCGAAACGCTAGGACTTTCGACATGATCAAGCAGGTAACGGACAATCGTTTGGCGAACGTCCGGTGAAGTAAGTCGAGACGAGGTCTGCCATTGCACGGCCTACGAATGAAGCCGTTTTTCAGAGCGATCGGCAGTTATTGCGTCGAAAGCGACAGGAATGCTGTGGAGGATGCATGCCGCAGCCAATATCTCTTCCAATTCGCGGTCAGTGGCCTTACACGCCGGAAGCAATGTTCGAATGGCACGTATTGCCTGTGCGATGGAAAGGAAGCGGGCCTGCCCTCTGGAACGGACATAGGCTTCGGCCGCCCTTTCAACTGTGACAGTGTGAAAACTGTTGGTCATGTGAGTTCCTCCTGAACCCAAACCAACACGATTTTTGGCAGCAATTCGGTATCCCCGTAAGGGTGCGTCCGATTCCGGACATTCAGCCGGACGCACTGCCGAAGTGACGTTGCTCTTCGTCGCCATAGGCGCCGTGCGTCAGCTTTATCATTCCGGGCCGGTCTACAATGGTGATCTCACCGCGTTTGGCGCGGATCAGCCCCCGATATTCAAGCATTTGCAGGGCTATGGTGACGCCAGGGCGCCGGGCGCCAAGCATGGTGGCCAGAAACTCGTGCGTCAGGTAGATTCTGTTGCCCTCCATACGATCATCGACCATAAGCAACCACCGGGCCAGCCGCTCCTCGATTTTGGAATGACCGTTGACCAGTGCCGTACGGGACGACTGGACAAGGAACGCGTGCGCATAGCGAAGCAACGACTCGCGAAGGGGCTGGCTTTCTTCAATCGCAGGGCGAAGGCTTTCAACCGGGAGCAGCCAACCATTGCCGGCGACCTGGATGTAGGTTTCGTTGGGGGAACTGTCCTGACCGAGAATAACCGCCACCCCTGTCATGCCGTCATGGCCGATGATGCCGACTTCGCTTTGCCGCCCTCCGGTCATGGTGGCGACCACCGAAGCGATACCCGCCTCTGGAAAATACACATGCTCAATTGGCTGATACGAACTCTCGAGCCGGGCTTTGAGGCCCAGTTCGACGTGATGCATTGACGGCTGCAGCAGCGCGAAATCCTCAGGCGAGAGGGCTTTCAATACATGATTGCGAAGAAGGGATTGGGGCACGGCGCGCTCCCTGACGGGCAAGAGCACGTACCTCTCACTGTCTGCTGCATCCGAAACACTGGCGGCCGATATATCGTAGAGTAGACCTCAAGGGCGCGATTAGCAAATTGGATGTAGCCCAGTTGGAAAGCACTTTTTGCGATTCAGGCCTAACTCCTTAGTGCTACCGCAAACGCATTGGCTTGTGCGGGTACACCATCCTCTATGCGGGCGGAGCGATCCCAACGCTTAACGCCGAGTTGGGGGTCGCCTGCTGAACGTTTAAAATCTGGGGAACAGCCCCCTAACCTGGCGGTCGTGACATTTGGTACCTCGACCAAGACCTTCACCCCGCGGTCTGGCCGCTCACGTTCGGCGGATCCCTGAAGCTGACGCCTCACGGTAGCTTCCGCAATAGCCCAGCGCCTTGCTTGAGGATTGCCAGGCTCAGTCGCTAGATATGCTGATCGACTTCTCCAGGAGCGCCTCTCTGCGCACGCTGACGCACTTGCCGCTTGGGACGAGATCCGGCTCGCACGCGCAAGGATTGAACGCGCAAGAACCGAAGGCGAGCGGATCCATCTCGGATTGGCCTCGGCTCTTCAAAGCGTTGGAATTCAGCCGGACGCTGGTGAGACCCTGGAGGCAATGGTGGTCGCCGCCGACCGCTTTCTCGATAGGCAGGCGAAGGTCGACGCGGAACGCGCGGAAGCGTGAAGAGCGTCGCCGCGAAGGAAGAGGAGCTGGCCGCCAGGCGGCTCGCTGTTGAAATTGCCGAGCGCCGAGAGGGCGCATGGCATGCCGAGGTGAGGGAAACGCTCAGGGGCACCTAGCTCGAAGAAGGGGTCGCCGGAATGCGGCTGGGGAGCGTGCTCGATCAGTTGTCGGAACTGTCAAAGGCCCTGCAGAATCGTGAGGCCATCCTCTTGTCTTTCATAGCGCTCCCACCATTCTGGTCGCTCTTTTTTCCTCTTCGCCTCTGCCGCATCCTCGTCGTCCATAAGGCGCTGCAGTTCTGATCAATCTCCCGCGCCATCACTTCTCCCTTGTTCTTGTTGCCTAGCTGCGGAACTGCTCCGAATTTCCAGGATCATTTTTCCTGGAAAAGGCAAAGAATTCTATGCACGCGTCGCCATTTATCTGAGACAACTTCTTTTTATCTGAGACAATTCCTCTCGGTTTAGAATGTCTGCGGCTTGAGAACTTTGTGGGCAGTTTTGGAGCAAAGAGTGGTTCACCACGACCGGCTTTGTCTGGCCACCAGACTGGTGCTGATCGCGTCCAGCTTTCTAGCGGTGCTGGTCTCTCGCGGGGAGGCGCAGGACGCGGACCGCGCCATCAGAGATCAGACAACTGTCATTGAGCGGTTCGAGCCGCCGCCTCGGCGGCCTCCGAGTATCACCGTTACCCACGCCGCGCCGGTCGCCGGTCTACCCCCCGAGCAGCTCAAAACCATCCGCTTCCGGCTCCGCAAAATCGATCTCGAAGGAGCGGTGACGCTCGATCCGGCGATCTTCTCTACGCTTTGGGAGAAACTGATTGGTCGAGAGATTTCACTCCTCGATATGAAGGAGGTCATCGACGGAATAGAACGCATCTACCGTGAACACGATTACTATGCGGCGGCTCTGGTCCCGCAGCAGGATTTCAGCAGCGGCCGGATACGCATCGTCGTCTACGAATCCTATCTCCGCGACGTTGTCGTGGATTCGGATCAGCCCGGTCTCGAGGAACGGCTGAAGCCCTATATTGCCCGCATGGTGGCGGAGCGACCAGTCCGCGTCTCTCACCTTGAGCGTTACGCCCTGCTCGTCGCCGATATCCCCGGCTTCACGGTCGAAGCCAAGCTTTCCAAGGTCGAGGACGATCCGGCTGCGGGAAAGCTTGTGTTGAAGGTCGACTTCAAGAGGAGCGGGCTCGATGCCCGCCTCGACAATCTGGGCACGCCATCAACCGGGCCGTTGCAGCTTTCCGGTATCGCGCGCGTGAACGATGCTCTCGGATTGTTCGAGGGCACCGAGGCGCTCGCGGTGACCAATCCCGCCGACCCGGACGAACTCGTGTTTCTCCGGTTCGGGCAGGCCTTTCCGCTCGGGCCGTCCGGGTTCGTTGCCGGGTATGAATTCGGCCAAGTCTGGTCGAATCCGCTGGACGACAACGACATTCACGTCGGGAGCACGTTTGGAAAGGCCTTTCTGAACTATGCGGTTGTGCGCACGATCGACCACAACCTATTCGCCAAATTCGCGATCAACACCAAGGATGTCGCAGTTGACGTCAACGGCGATCCGGCGGCGCGGAATAGTAATCGGTGGCTGACGGCGGCAGCCACGTTTGACACGACCATAGGCGGTGTCGCCGTCGTCGCCGAGGCCGGCCTGGGCCAGGGTTTGAGCGGTCTCGGCTCAAACACCGAGAACGCCGATTTCAGTTACGTGTTCGGTGAAGGCACGCTCTCGCGCGACATTACGGATACCCTCTCGGCGCAGCTGCAGTTCACCGGCCAGTACGGCTTCACCGAGCTCCCTTCGGCGGTCCGCTTCGACCTGGGAGGCGACCCCTATAGCCGAGCCTTCGACAGTTCCTCGATCACCGGCGACGATGGCATCGCGGCCGCGTTCGAGCTTCGGAAAGGGATCGATGCCGGCATACCCTGGCTGGCCAATCCCAGCCTGTTCGGTTTCGTCGACTATGGAGAGGTATGGAACCCGCCGGGCAGGGATTATGAGTTTGCTTCGCTCGGTTCCGTCGGTGTCGGCATCCGCGCCGGGATTGGAAACCACCTCAACCTCCTGGCCTACGTCGCTACACCGTATAAAGATGAAGCCAAGCTCGGCGTCGAGGGCGCCCTGTTCCGCGTTGCTGCCGGGGTGCGGTTCTAACCATGCGGCCTCTACGCTCAGCTCTCGCCCGGCGCGTGGATCTCACGCTCATGAAAAGGAATTGCCCATGATCACGATCCGTTCGATGTCCGTGACCACCCTGATGGCGCTGGTAAACCTGGGTGTCTTATGTGGTACTGGCGCGTGCGCCGACACCCTTCCCCGGGTCGAAGGCGACATGCCGGCAAGCGTTTCTGCTGTCATAGCAAAGATCCAATCGAAAGCCGCGTACGCACACACAAGCTGGGGCATGCGCGTGGTCGACCGCGACACCGGGACCGTGCTTGTCGACCAGGCGGCCGACCGGTCGCTCACCCCCGGGTCGATCATGAAGGTCTACAGCACGGCCACTGCGCTCGATCTGTATGGGGCGGACTACCGGTTCCATACCCCGGTCTACAAGACTGGGTCGGTGTCGGAAAGCAGGCTCGACGGCAATCTGATCCTGGTCGCTTCTGGAGATTTCAGCTTCGGCCTGCGAGAGCAGCCTGACGGCACTCTCGGCTACAACAATTTTCCCGAGATCGACCACAATTATGCCGACACCGGTTTTGCCGGAGGCGCTTTGGTGAAGGGCAGCGATCCGCTGGCGGCGTTGGACAGCTTGGCTAAGGCCGTTCGTGGATCCGGCATTGCCGAGGTCGGAGGCGACGTTATCATCGATGCGCGGCTTTTCGAAACCCATCGCGACCCCACGGACGGGATCATTTCTCCGATCTGGCTGAACGAAAACGTCATCGACATCATGACGACGGCGGCCAGCGCAGGGCAGCCGGCCAAGATCGATTGGCGACCCAAGACCGCGTCCGTCAAGGTGGTGGGCGCCGTGATGACCGTCGCAGAGAATCCGAAGCCCATCACGATCGAGTCGCCTGCTCCTGGAGAGATACGGGTCAGCGGCGAAATCGCCGCCGGAGTCGCGCCCACCTTGAACATCTGGCATGTGCCCGACCCGGCCGCCTTCGCTCGAACAGCGTTCATCGAAGCGTTGCAGCGCGCCGGAGTGAAGGTCGACGCGAACGCGCTTGGGCCAAATCCAGTTGACGAACTGCCGGACGCGGCGGCCTATTCCCCGGGCAACAAAGTGGCCGAGCACGTCTCGCCTCCGCTTTCAGAATTCGTCAAGGTCGTTCTCAAGGTCAGCTACAATCGTGGCGCCCATTTGATGCTGTGTCTTGCAGCCGTGAAAGGCGGAAGCCGAGACTGCGAGGCTGGAATCGGCAAGGAGCTTGAACTTCTCGATCGCCTGGGCGTGTCGCGGCAAAGCACTTACGTCTTCGACGGCGCCGGCTCCGATGACCACGCCAAGACAGCGCCCGCGGACCAGACAACGGTGCTCACGCGGATCGTCAAGGAGCCGTGGGGATCGGCCATCCGGGACGGAATGGCCATCCTGGGCGTGGATGGAACACAAGCTACAAACGGCCTTGGAACCCCGGCGGTCGGGCATATTCACATCAAGGATGGTACACGGGTCACCTCGGCGCCGGGAGATTATCAAGGCATCATCATCGCCAAGACCCAAGTCGGCTATATCGAGGCGAAAAGCGGCCGCGAGCTTGCTTTTGCGATCTTCCTCAACAGCGCTCCTTTTGGCTCGGTCGAGGATTTCATCGCCGCCGATCACGACATTGCTGCGATCGCCGCCGCGATTCAGCAGGCCTACTAGAGCAATTCCAGGAAAAGTGTGTACGGTTTTCCGTCCGGAATTGCGCAAAAACAAATAGATAGAGCGGTTCGCCGTTTCCGTGAAACGATGAACCGCTCTAGGCCGCGACGCTTGCGAGGCAGGCATGGCAACGCACTACAGCACTCCCAGCTCTGCTATCTTCAGGGGCAGTGCCTTGATGCGCGTTCTCTTCGGATTGGCATTCTCATTGGTACGTCGGTACGTCGCGGCAGTCGAGCCGCAGCCGCATTGGAGGAAGAGATGGAACGAACGCTGTTCAAGGGCACGCGAAGCGGCTTGATGGTTGCCATGGGCGTCGTGGCGTCACTTTGGGGTGCCGGAACCGGTGCGGCCGCAGCCGAACTTCCGCCCGCTATCCGCGCGATTATGGACGCGCCCCGCTATTCCGGGGCGGTCTGGGGCCTCCGGGCAGTCGATCTCCCCTCGGGAGCCACGACGACGGCTTACGGCTCGGACTCGCTTTTCTTCACGGGTTCGGTACGAAAGCTGTTCTCGGTCGGTCTCGCGCTGAACGCGCTCGGTGTCGATCATCGCTTCGAGACGAAGGCCTATCGCCTCGGCGAGGTGGGGGCAGACGGCACGCTCCAAGGAAATCTTGTCTTGCTCGCAAGCGGGGATCTGACCCTTGGCGGACGGACCACGGCTGGCGGCAAGATCGCTTTCACCAATTTCGACCACACCGAGGCCAACTCGCTCGGCAGCGCGATCCTTACGGAAACCGATCCGCTGTCCGGGCTGAATTCCATTGCGAGGCAGGTCGCCCAATCCGGGATCAAGGCCGTTACGGGCGATGTCATCATCGACGATCGCCTTTTCGATCATTTCCGCGTGCCAAACGGGAACGTTCTGATCACACCGATCATCGTGAACGACAACCTTATCGACGTGACCATCCTGCCAGCTGAAGCCGGGCAACCGGCCGAGGTGGACTGGCGACCTAAGACAGCGGCTTTCACCGTCAGTTCACAGGTGAAAACCGTCGCCGCCAGCCAACCGATGGAGATCTCCCTCGAGATTTCGCCCGCCGACCCTAAGGTCGGGATCGTCAAGGGCCAGATCCCTATTGGCTACAGGCCGAGCCTACCCGGCGTGGCGACGTTGGTCCAGACGTTTCCGATCGTCGAGCCATCTTCCTTTGCCCGCACAGCGTTAATCGAGGCGCTGGGCAGGGCGGGAGTCCCGGTTACGGCATCGGCGACAGGCCCGAACCCAGTCGCGAAGCTTCCCTTGAAAAGCGCGTACTTGCAATCAGCGGAAGTCGCTCGACTCGTTTCACCGCCATATGCGGAATACGCGAAGCTGATCCTCAAGGTCAGCCACAATCTCGGGGCCAATCTGAGCCTTGCCTTATTTGGCCTCACACAGGGAGCAAGAACCATCGAGACGGCCCTCGCAGTCGAGCGGAATACGCTGATAGGTGAGTATGGACTTTCTCCCGATGGCTTCGATTTTCCGACAAATGGCAGCGGCAGCCCCGATAGCCGCGCCACGCCCGGTGCCGTCACGGGCCTGCTTGCAGCAATGCGCAAGACGAAAGCGTCGGAAGCTTATTTCGATGCCCTTCCTGCTCTCGGGGTCGATGGTTCGCTAGCCACCGTCGGCATCGATCCGCCAAACCCCGTCATTGCGCCGGCCGTGGGACACGTGTTTGCGAAGACCGGGACAACAATCGCGGACGGCACGCTCAAAGCGCAGGTCTTTGCGGGATACATCAGATCGAAGGCAGGAAAACTGCTCGCCTATGTTGTCTACGTAAACAATGTCACGCCAATCGGCAGCATCGCAGACGTCATCAAGGTGTTCGCAGACGAGGGAGCGATCTCTGCGGTTTTGTACGAACTCAACTGATGGCCCGAGATTTCCCATTGGGTGCCGTGGGGCACGTTCCAACCGCCGGAGCAGATGATGATGAATTCGAAATTGGCCTTTTGGGCGGGAGCCGCGATCGTTGCCTGCCTCCTGCCGAAACTGGCCTTCGCCGAGCCCGTTACGACTGCCCCCGTGACGACTGACCATGTCACCGAGGTTCTCCCAAAGCTCGATGCCATTATCCGTGATGGCATGTCGCGAACCGGGGTGCCTGGCTTGGCGATCGCCATCGTTCACGACGATACGGTCGTGTTTCTCCGCGGCTACGGCGTTCGCGAGGTGGGCAAGCCTGAGCCCGTGGACCCGGACACTGTGTTTCAGCTCGCCTCGATGTCGAAGCCGATTGCGTCCACGGTGGTCGCCACTCTCGTCGGCGAAGGTCTCGTGGCTTGGGACGATCCGATCGTAAAGCACGACCCCGGATTTGAACTGAAGGATCCCTGGGTCACGCGCGAGGTCACGCTTCGTGACATGTTCTCTCACCGAAGCGGTCTCCCCGGACATATCGGCGATCTCCTCGAGGACCTGGGATACAGCCGCGAAGAAATCCTGTTCCGGCTACGCCACGTCAACCCGGCCGGTCCCTTCCGGGCAAGCTACGCCTACACCAATTTCGGATTGACGGAAGCGGCGCTCGCCGCAGCCAAGGCTGCCGGGAAGCCTTGGGAAATACTGTCGGAAGAGCGGCTGTATCGACCCGCGGGCATGACCCGGACGAGCTCGCGACATTCCGATTTCCTCGCCGCCGAAAATCGCGCCGTGAATTCCGTCCGCATTGACGGCAAATGGCTTCCCGGCCCGCCGCGCGATCCTGACGCCCAGTCTCCGGCTGGCGGTGTCAGCTCTACGGCACGCGACCTCGCGCAGTGGCTGAGGCTCCAGCTTGGCGGCGGCAAGCTCGATGGCAAGGAGATCGTCACCTCGGCTGCTCTTGCCGAGACCCACCAACCAGTGATCGCGCGGGGATCCGCGCCGGTTCCGTCCGGCGCTTTTCCCCCGTCTTACGGACTCGGCTGGAACGTCGATCTCGACCCGCAGGGTCGCATCCATCTCAGCCACTCGGGAGCGTTCAATCTTGGTGTCGGCACGAATGTGCATCTCGTTCCGGCAGAACGGCTCGGCATAGTCGTGGTGACGAACGGCCATCCTGTCGGTCTCGCAGAGGCCGCGAGCAAGAGCTTTCTCGATCTCGTATTTGCCGGCAAGGTTGAACGAGACTGGATCGACGCCTACGGCCAGGTCATGGCGGATGCCATGAAGCCCGACTATGGCGGCGCCATCGATGCCACACGGGCTCGTTCGCAGCCTTCGCCGGCCCTGCCTGCCGCGAGCTATGTCGGCACTTACGGCAACGACTTTTATGGCGGACTGACGGTCACAGAGAAGAGCGGTAGCCTGGTCATGAGCCTCGGGCCCCGCACGGAATCCTTTCCACTTCAGCACATCAGCCGCGATACGTTCACATACCAACCGATTGGTGAAAACGCCTTTGGACCGAGTGCCGTTACATTCACCGTCGAGGCCGACCGGACGACAGCCGTCACGATCGAGAATTTGAACCTCCATGGCCAGGGCACCTTTCTTCGAGACCCACGCAAGCCGTGATCCAGTGCGCGGGAGTTTTGACTATGCCGAACATCCGGCATCCGAGAACCTTCACGCCCGCGGACATTGGTGTTCCAGCGGATTTAGGTGTTGCCCGATGGTATTAGGTTGCGTCTAACGTCTAACGGCTCAGCAACTCGGTAATGAAATGGATTTCAGGACGTTCTCAGGCTACGGATACCTCCTCATCGGCGGACTCATCCTCGTTGGCGCCGGGCTCCTGACCATTTCGCTTATCGTCAATCTTGGGGTGGCGCACAGTGTGCGGCAGGACGCACGCCATCGTGAAAAGCTATTGGAATATTATCGCAATACCTTTTCACAGCTGGGCGTGATCCTGATCGGAATTGGAGTATCTCTGTTCATCTTCTTTTTTCAGCAGAATTACCAGGACCAGCGCAAACGCGAAACCGAACTCCAGCAGGTCCTTGCCAAACTGGCGGCACGCATTGCTCGCGGCGCTGCCGTCGTCGAATCCCTTGGTGAATTCGATACGCTGCTCGATGAAGGCGGGCCCTACATCGATCCGAAACTCGGTGGAAAGAACAACGCCATCGGCGCGCACGGAGCGGAGCTCGCCAAGCAGGTCGCCGAGCTTCTTTTGGTCGAGCGCGACGTTGACGTTCAGGCGTTCGAGATTCTGAACTTATCGCGCGACTTCGAATCGTCGTTCGTCGTCAACGAACTCGATCCGACGCTGTGGTTCAATATCGTCAGCGATGAGAGCGAGATCAAATATGCCACCACTCAGCTCCCGCTGGACTACACGGATTTGCACGATGCGATCGGCGGTGAGCCACTTGATGTCGCGATCGCTAATCCTGAAAAGGAGCGGAAGATCAAGCAGGAGGTGCTGGATATCTTCTATGATGCCGACCTGTTGCGCCTGCGCAGCAGGAGACTTCTCGGCCGTGCGTGCTGGCTTTTCAGCAACGGGCGTGGCTTCGTCAAACTTAGACCGGTCGATGAGATTGAAGCGGACGCCAGGTCGCACCAGGAGTGGATCGATCGGTCGAAAAATTTCCTGACGCAATTGACGTCGGGAAGCGGGGATTGCTTCAAATTGCTCCGCTACAGCCCAACGTCTTGAATCGAGACTGATCTCGCTATCCTCGTGTGGCTAATCTCCGTCCGCCGCGTGCCGGGATTATTCCGTCGCGAAGCTCTATGCCTTGTCTGCTCTCATGCTCATGTTGTTGCCTCGCCCACGGAACCGGTCCGGTTTCCAGGGCCACTTTTCCTGGAAAAGGCAAAGAATTCTATACCGCCGTCGCAACGTTTCTGAGACAAATTCTTCCGTTTTTGGAGTGTCTGCGGCTAGAGAAGTTCATCGATGCATGTATCCTTGATAGGCTGAAATATGCGCCCGCTCGTTATTGTATCCGAAAGACCCGAGGATGCCGACTATAGAACGATTTTGAGGGCCTTGGTCAGCTATAATGACGCGGCGGGCGAACCTTCTGGCTATGAGCCAGTCGCCATCCTCATTCGTGATCATGACCACGATGAGACCATCGGCGGCCTGTGGGGGAAGGTGTCTTACGATTGGTTGTTCGTCGAACTGTTGTTTGTTCCGGAACCCCTCAGACGACAGAAGCTCGGGACCCGGCTCATGAATGCCGCTGGACAGCTCGCTCGGGAGAGGAAGTGTGTGGGGGTCTGGCTGGAAACCTATGGATTCCAGGCGCCAGCTTTCTATCAGACCTCGGGTTACGAGGTGTTCGGGCAACTTCCAGATCACGCTCGGGGCTCAGGTCGGTTCTTCTTGCGCAAGATGCTAACAGCGTCGGTTTAGTGACAAATACATCTCGGCTATGGTAGGCGCGATGTGGCCCGGCACGCGGAGCATCGTGTTCATGAGGGAAGCCCCCAGCCGCAACGTTCGCAATTTGGATCCCTGACGAATACTAATCGCCCGCAGAGCAGCTAAGCCTCTCCGAAACGTTGCTGCGCCATTGCGCTAGCAAGCCAGATCGGATCGAACAGGTCGACCAACGCCCTGTGGCAATGCGATTGAATTTGATCGAGTCCCGCTTCGTGGCCGCCCGTCAGAAACGCGCCGATGCCTTCGTCGACCGCGGCTGGATCTGGAATCCGCAGACCCAGCGAGGCCAAGTCGCCGGCAACCGACGTTTCGGACGGCAGGTACGCAACCGCGGAGCGCAGCCGCATGCTCGGCGCTGGAAGTCGGATCATCACAATTCGGGTCACCGATGGCTGCGCGTCGGGGCCGATGATCGTGGCACCGCACATCAGGCCCGCAAGGACGCTAGCCGGTGGTGTCGGCAAGGAAAGGCAGAAGAACATGCGGCCATCGCCGCCGGGTTCGACCAGGTCGAGGTGCATGGCCCGCCCCGCCATCGCGAGCGGACCTTCAAGTTGAAACCGGCTCGTCGGCAGCCGCTCCGAATAGTGCGCGAGAACGCCCTGCGGGCCATTCGATTGGATTGACAGTTCTGCCCGGATGAGCTGGGCGCGAAAATAGGGCGACCAGGCATGGGAGTAGCAGGCGTAGGTGCCGGCGAGCGACCGGCTTGAATCCTGTCGCCGCCCGGCGACCGACCGGCGCGACGGTTCGCTTCGCCGCTCCAGCACGTCGCGCTCGCAATTGTGTCGAGTACAAATAGCCTGGATGAAGTCGTCGAGCTCGCAGTCGGCGATCCAGGCTCCGGGACGCCCGACATCCACAACCTTCGCCCAGTCCTCGTAAAGCCGAAGCTCGCGCGGGTGGGCACGACCCTGCATCCATTTGTGCGCGCGCTCGACATCGAACGACGTCGCCGGGTTGACACGACGGAACGCCGCCGCGAGGTCCTTGCGTGTCACGGCGCCGAGGAGTGCCATCGTCACCCGCAATTTCTGACCAATATCCTGCGTCACGCGTTCTCCTTTGTTGTTGTCCCACCCACCCGCAGAAGCGCCCTGAATTTCCAGGGTCAGTTTTCCTGGAAAAGGCAAAGAATTCTATAACACCGCTCCCGTTTATCTGAGAGGATCTCTTTTCGATTTAGAGCGTCTGCGGTGAAACCTTCGTCACCCGGCAGGCGGCAGAAATGCTGTTGATTTGCTGCCTCAATCGGCAGTCATGGGTGCATTCTAATTTTAAGATTTCCTATTTCGGGAAAGTTCGAGGGGCCAGGCAGGTGGGTAGAAAAGTCGATGTCATCAGGCGGTCGCGCCTTACGGCCGGCCGGCTCAGGCAAATTTGGCCGCCGACGCGGATCTCGTGCCTGGCATTGGCCATTTTCCTCCTTGCAGGTCTGCTGTCGACAGCACTTCCGGCAAACGCCAGGAACTTCGATGTCGGCAGCGAGGCACAGCTCCAGGCCGCGCTCAATCCGAGTGGTGGCGCGCAGAACGGCGACACCATCACCTTCACCGCGAACGTCGCCTTGAGCGCCAACCTGCCACAGGTGCAGCGCGACGTGACCATCAACGGCGCCAATCATACGCTCTCCGGCAACAAGCAGCATCGCGGCTTGTTCGTCCAGTCAGGCAAGGTCGCAATCAATGATCTCGTCATCGAAAATGCCAAGGCACAGGGCGGCAACGGCGGCAACGGCGTGAGCCCCAACACGGGTGATGCCGGCGGTGGCGGCGGCGGCGCCGGACTTGGAGGGGCCCTGTTCGTCGCCAGCGGCGCCCGTGTGACAGTGAGCAACCTCACCTTGCTGCACAACCTGGCGCAGGGTGGCGACGGCGGTGCCGGCGTTTCGGCTGACAGCAACTTTGCAGGCGCCGGCGGCGGCGGCGGCGGTATGTTCGGAAGCGGCGACATATACGACGGAACCAGGGCCAAAGGCGGCCCCGGCGGTGGCGGCAGTGGAGGTGGACCGGGACCCGAGAACGGCGGACCTGGTGTCTTTGGCGGCGGCGGTGGCGGTATCGGCCCCGACGGGAACCCCAATAACGGTGGTCAGGGGGGATTCGGCGGCGGCAGCGGCGGTGGTCATGGACAAGGTGGCGGTGGCGGCGGCGGCCTGGGCGGCGCGATTTTCGTTCAGCATGGCGGCGACCTCACTGTGGCCGACCATCTCGACATTTTTAGAAACAGCGTCGCAGGCGGCAACGGCGGAGGAGGAAGGGCCACCGCCGGCCAAGGCATCGGATCGGGCATTCTCTTTCACGGCAACGGGTCATTCACCGTGGCCCCTGGCGCCGGGCAGACCCAGTTGATAAGCGACACCATTGCAGATCAGACCGGGGGCGCCGGCAGCGGCGGCAATTGGGCTATCGTCAAGAACGGGGCCGGCACGACCATTCTCGACGGTGCGACTTCGCTCTCCGGCGGCGGCTCCGTCAATGAAGGCGTCCTGGAGATCAACGCTCTGCGCCTGGCGGGCAATATCACAAACAAGGCCTCACTCGTCTTCGCCCAAACAATCAACGGCACCTATACCGGCAACATTTCCGGCGGCGGCAGCCTCACCAAGACCGGCACTGGCGATCTCACGCTCTCAGGCACCAACACCTACGCTGGCGGCACGACCGTCAAGGGCGGAGCGCTGTTGTTCACCAGCGACGCCAGCCTGGGTGCCGCGGGCATCGGCATCAACCTGAACAACGGCACGATCGGAAGCGTGGCCACGGTCCATCCGGGGCCGACAAGCAATCGCCCCGTCACGATCACGGACAAGGGCGGCTTCTCCGTTGCATCGGCTCCACTCACCTGGAGCGGCGTGATCAGCGGAAGCGGCCAGTTGACCAAGTCCGGCGACGGCGACCTGATCCTTTCAGGGGCCAACACCTACGGCGGCGGGACGACCGTGACCGGCGGCGTCCTGCGCTTCACGAATGACGTCAACCTGGGCGCGGTGGGTACGGCGATCACGTTGAATGGCGGCGCGGTCGGAACCACAAAGGACACCCCTGCGGTCACCTCGATCGACCGCAAGATCATGCTCGCCGGTAACGGCGGCATCGACGTGGCGCTGCATCCCTTCATCTGGAGCGGCAGCATCAGCGGCGGCGGTCGCCTCATCAAGAGCGGCGACGGCGAGTTCGAGCTCACGGGCACCAACACCTATTCCGGCGGCACGCTGGTGCAGCGCGGAACGCTACGGGTCACTTCCGACGACAAGCTCGGCGCCACGGGTACAGGCATCACGCTGGAAAACAACGGCGGCCTGCGCGCATCCGAGACCTTCACCAGCACGCGCAACGTCTTACTGGAGGGCGCCGGTGGCGTATTCCTGGTCGACCCCGGCAAGACCCTGACCCTGAATGGGATAGTCGGCGGTTCGGGCAATCTCACCAAGGTCGGCGACGGCACGCTTATTATCACCGGTGCCAACAGCTACGCCGGCAACATCTTCAACAACGGCGGCGCGGTGCAGGGCAACACAACGAGCCTGCGCGGCAACATCGTCTTCGACCCCAACGCGAACAATCCGATCGCCAGGTCGATCACCTTCG
Source organism: Mesorhizobium sp. CA13 (assembly GCF_020165235.1). Lineage (NCBI taxonomy): Bacteria > Pseudomonadati > Pseudomonadota > Alphaproteobacteria > Hyphomicrobiales > Phyllobacteriaceae > Mesorhizobium > Mesorhizobium sp. CA13. The sequence continues at coordinate 16,208 of NZ_JAIUHS010000026.1, forward strand.
ACCAGGCGACCAACGGCACTTTCGCGGGCAACATCACCGGCCTCGGCAGCCTGACCAAGACCGGCGCCGGCGCGCTGACCTTGGGCGGCAACAACACTTATACCGACGGCACGACGGTGTCGGCCGGCATCCTGCAGGGCGCAGCCAACACCCTGCAGGGCCGTATCCTGAACGATGCCGCCGTCATCTTCGACCAGGGCGTCAACGGCACCTATGCCGGCGCAATGACCGGCACCGGCACGCTCACCAAGAACGGCACCGGTAAGCTCACCCTTACCGGCACCAGCACTGTCGGCGGCGGCACGACCATCAATACCGGCGGCTTAGCCGTCAACGTTCACCTGACCAGCAATGTAACGCTCAACAAGGGCGGTATCCTGAGTGGCGTCGGCAACATCACCGGCAATATTACAAACAACGGCGGCACGATCGAACCGGGCAACTCCATCGGCAACATCACGATCGACGGCAATCTCACCTGGAACAGCGGCACCTTCGAGGTTGAAATCAGCCCCAGTGCCAGCGACCGCATCACCATCGTTGGCGCCGGCCACAAGGCGACGGTACATGCCGGCACCCTCGACGTTGTCCCGTTGCCCGGCATTTACGTGCCTAACACGACGTACACGATCGCCTCGGCGCCGGCCGGCGGCATTGCCACATTTAACGATGTGACCGCCGATTTCGCGTTCCTGCGCCCCGTGCTCAGCTTCGATCCCACCAACCTCTATCTCTCCCTGATCCTGGCGCCAGATGCCTTCCGCTCGGCCGGCCAGACGTCGAACCAGCGGGCGATCGGCGGTGTGCTCGATGCCACTGCAGCCGGCGGTAATTTCGGTGGCATCGTCGGGGCGCTGTCGGGCCTGCCAATAGCGCAGGGGTCACTGGCCCTGCAGGCACTCTCCGGCGAGATCGCGGCGGGTGCCATCATTGCCGGCATCGACAGCGCCGATCGGTTCCTGGGCGTGCTCGACGGGCAGGGCGAGGGCGGGCTCCAGCCTGTCGGCACGGAGGGCGCGGCGAGCGCCGCCGCGGCTTATGCCGAGGACGACAAGGCGGCAGGCGAGGGCAGCTTCGCCGCGCTCGACATGTCGGCAAGCCATGCCGCCGATCCCGTCCAGGCGGTGCTTGCCCGCCGCTGGAGCGCCTGGGGCGCGGCCTATGGCGGCTCCGAGCAGACTGGCGGCGATCCGTCCGTCGGCTCGCACGATACGAAGGCCAACACCTTCGGGCTGGTCGGCGGCGTCAGCCACCGCTTCGACGACACGTTGGTCAGCATCGCCCTCGGCGGCGGCTGGTCGAACTTCTCGCTCGCCGATGGGCTGGGTTCGGGCGATGCCGGCACCTTCAATGCCGGCGTCTATGGCCGGCAGGGTTTCGGCAATGCCTATCTCTCCGGCGCGCTGGCCTATGGTTTCAACGCCGTCGAGACCAACCGCAGCGTGCTTGGCGACACGCTGACCGGCAAGTTCGACGCGCACACCTTCTCGGGCCGCGCCGAGGCCGGCTACCGCTTCGAGACGCCGATCGTGGCGATCTCGCCCTATGCCGCCTTCCAGGCGATCTCCTATCACCTGCCGGCCTATTCCGAGACGTCGAGCGGCGCCGGACCCTTCGCGCTTCACTTTGACAGCGACACCAGCACCGCGACCCGGGTCGAACTCGGTACCCGGCTCGACCATGCGATCGCGCTCGAGGACGGCGCCAGACTGACGCTGAGCGGCCGCGCCGCATGGGCGATCAATGGCGGCACCGACCGTAATTTCGGCGCCGGCTTCCAGGCTCTTCCCGCCAGCAGCTTCACCATCGACGGCGCCAAACCCGACCGCAACGCCCTGCTCGTCGACGCCGGCGCCCAGTACACCTCTCCCTCCGGCGTCTTCGCCGCGGCCGCCTTCCAGGGCGAGTTCTCCGGCAACGTGAAGAGCTATTCCGGCAAGCTGAAGCTCGGCATCACATGGTGAGGCTATGCGCATCTTGGCGTGTTGTTCCTTTGTCAACAGTCAATTCAAGATCCCCCAAATTCGGGGGACTTCTGGGGTCAAGCAGATGGGTAGAAAAATCGATGCACCGAGGCGGGCTCATCCGAAGACGGCTCTGCGCAGAGAGACTTGTCTGTCGACATCGGGCTCGCGCCTGGCACTGGCCATCCTTCTCGCAGCTGGAACGCTGTCGACAACGCTTCCGGCGAGAGCCGAGGACTGGCCAATCTACAACGAGGGGGATCTGCATTTCGCCATCTTCAACGCCGACTACGGCGACACAATCCGGTTCTACGCCAATGTCACGCTGACAGCCAACCTGCCGCCCGTGCGGAGCGGCAACATGACCATCAACGGACAAGGCTTCACCCTCTCCGGCAACAACCAGTATCGCGGCCTGTTCGTGCAGCAGGGCGCGATCAACGTGGCGATCAAAGATCTCACCATCACCAACGCCAAAGCCGAGGGCGGTAAGGGTGGCGACGCAAGATTTATTGTACCCGGCAATCCCGCCCGCGGCGGCGGCGGCGGCGGCGGCGCTGGACTGGGCGGCGCGCTGTTCATCGGCAAAGGCGCCAATGTGACAGTAAGCAATGTCAACCTGCAGGCCAACCAGGCGCGCGGCGGCAATGGCGGCGCGCTCGGACCTTTGACTTTGAGCAGTTCGTGGGGCAGCAGTGGCGGCGGCGGTGGCTATTGGCCCATCGGAGCCGATGGCGGCGACGGCGGCCCCTCCGTCAGTGGTGGAGGCGGTGCGCCGGACGACGCCGGCGGTGACGGTAGCATAACAGACGGCAGCCCCGGTGGTTTTGGCGGCGGCGGCGGCGGCAGCGGCTGGTGTTCGGGCAACGACTGCCCTTATATACCGGGGGCCGGCGGTTTTGGCGGCGGCAGCGGGGCCGGCAGTAGTGGAGTGGCTGAGCCTGGTGGCTTCGGCGGCGGCACCGGCACCAGCAACGACGTCAGCGGTGGCGGCGGTGGCGGCGCCGGTCTCGGCGGTGCGATCTTCGTTCAGGAGGGCGGCAGCCTGACCCTGGCCGGCGCTCTCAACATTTCCGGAAATTCCGTCGCGGGCGGTGACGGTGGAAGGAGGGGCGGGCAGGGCAATGCCACTCCCGGCCAGGGCATCGGGTCGGGCATCTTCCTTCACGGCAACGGGTCGTTCAGCGTCGCCCCTGGCGCCGGGGAGACGCAGACCATAAGCGACATCATCATCGACCAGACCGGAGCTGGCGGCACCGGCACCGACAGTGGCAGCTGGTCTCTGGTCAAGAATGGCGACGGGGTGACCGTCCTCACCGGCGCCAATGCCTATAGCGGCGGCACCATCGTCAATGCCGGCATCCTGCAGGGCAACACGTCGAGCCTCAGAGGCAACATCACCAACAATGCGTCCGTCATCTTCGACCAGTCCGGCAACGACGGCACCTTCGCCGGCAACATGTCCGGCAGCGGCGCCCTGTTCAAGCAGGGCAAAGGTGAGGTCGCGCTCACGGGCACCAACACCTACACAGGCGGCACGCGGGTAGAAGAAGGAACCCTGCTGGTCGCCTCCGACGCCAACTTCGGCGCTCCAGATGCCCATATCCATCTTTTGGACGGCAGCGGTCTGCACGCGGCCGGGACCTTCACCAGCACCCGCCCGGTCGGGCTCCTAAGTGGCGATGGGGTCTTGCTCGTCGACCCAGGCAAGGCCCTCACCTTGAGTGGCGTCATCGGAGGAAGCGGCGTGCTGGTCAAGTCCGGCCCCGGCGACCTGATTCTCAGCGGGGCCAACACCTACTCGGGCGGCACGACGGTCACCGGCGGCGTGCTGCGCTTCGCCAACGACGCCAACTTGGGCGCGGCAGCCACCGGGATCATGTTGAACGGTGGTGCAGTCGGGACCATGACATCTGCGGCGGCGTCGATCAGCCGCAATATCACCTTGGCCAGCAACGGTGGCGGTATCGACGTGACGGCGCAGTCCCAGTCTCTCTCCTGGAGCGGCGACATAAGTGGCAACGGTGGCCTCTTCAAGATCGGAGCCGGCACGCTGGTCCTCACCGGCAACAATACCTACACCGGCGGCACGCAGGTGGCAGGAGGGACCCTGTGGGTTGCCTCCGACGCCAAGCTCGGCGCAGCCGGCACCCATGTCGACCTGAACAACGGGGCTCTGCGCGCCTCGGAGACCTTTACCAGCGCCCGCCCTGTCGGGCTTTTAGGCGCCGGTGGCGCTATCCTCGTGGACGCCAACAAATCCCTCACCTTGAGCGGTGTCGTCAGGGGTTCGGGCAGCCTCACCAAGACTGGCGACGGCACCCTCATCCTCACTGGCGCGAATGCCTATACCGGCAGCACCACCGTCAATGCCGGCGTCCTGCAGGGCAATGCAATGAGCCTGCGGGGCCATATCACCGACAACGCCTCCGTCGTCTTCGACCAAGCAGCCGACGGCATCTATGCCGGCAACATCACCGGCCTCGGCAGCCTGACCAAGATCGGCGCCGGCACGCTGATCCTGCCCGCCGCCGCCAACTACGCTGGCGGCACGACCGTCTTGGCCGGCGCGCTGCAGGGCACGACCTTTAGCCTGCAAGGCAACATCCTGAACAATGCCGCCGTTATTTTCGACCAGGGTTTCGACGGCACCTATGCCGGCAACATGACGGGCACCGGCACGCTCACCAAGAACGGCCCTGGCACACTCACCCTCACCGGCACCAGCAGCGTCGACGGCGGCATGACGGTCAACGCCGGCGCGCTTCTGGCAAACGGCTCGATCGCTTCGTCTCGCGGCCTGAGAGTGAATACGCGCGCGACAGTGGGCGGCACCGGTATATTGCCGTCGACGATCATTAATGGCGGCACGCTTTCGCCTGGGAATTCGATCGGCACGATCAATATCATCGGGAAACTGACATTCGGCGCAGGCTCGGTCTACGCCGTCGAGATCTCGGGCGGCGCGGCCGACCGCGCGAGCGTCATCGGCTCCGCCGATCTTTCGGGCGGCACCGTCGATGTCACGTTCCTGGCAGGCGGCTCTGTTTCCAGGAACTACACCATCCTCAATGCCACGGGCGGTCTCGGCGGCACCAAATTCGCCGGCCTCAGCGACGCGCCCTTGCCCGGATTCAAGACCAGCCTCAGCTATGATGCCAACAACGTGTACCTGGTGACAGGCATCGACCGCACCGATCCCGAGCTTAGTGCCCTCAATCAGAACCAACGGACCGTGGCCGACAGGGCGCTCGGCCATTTCGAAGCCAATGGCAGGCTGCCCGCGGAATTCGTCAGGCTCGACGCGAACGGGCTGTCAGCCGCCTCCGGCGAGATCGCGGCGGGTGCCATCATTGCCGGCATCGACAGCGCCGATCGGTTCCTGGGCGTGCTCGACGGGC
>NZ_JAIUHS010000027.1:0-19828 GCF_020165235.1 Mesorhizobium sp. CA13
ACCGATCACCGATGCTGGCGGCGGCCGCCAGAGCCAGAGTCCTCTACAACGCAGTTCACTGTTCCGCCGCCATCGCCTGCGGTGTCCCCAGCCGAGACCGCCGCGCCTCAGGATGAGTTTCCGAAACGCTTTCGATCCAACATGGTCGTCTTTGACGACGAAGGCTCAGGCCGCGATCAAGAAAGTCCAACAGCCGACATGGGGCAGAGACCCGCGGTCGCCGGTGAGGACCGCAACAGCAAGTTCCTGGCGGCCGCCGCCAGCATCGGTGATCGGTCGGCAAGGGCCAGGAAAATTCCCCGCATCGACGCCCTGGTGGCGGAAGGCTCCCTCATTCCAGGTATTCTGGAAACGGCGATCGTCAGCGATCTGCCAGGTCAAATCCGCGCCATCGTCGCCGACAATGTCTATTCGTTCGATGGCAGGCGTATCCTCATTCCCATTAGCACGCGCCTGATCGGCGAATATCAGTCGGAAGTCATCCGCGGTCAAAAGCGCATTTTCGTCATCTGGACGCGATTGCTTCGCGATGACGGTGTCAGTATTCGGTTGAACTCGATGGGCGCCGACAGTCTTGGCCGCTCGGGCCTTACCGGCCGCGTCGACACCAAATTTCGTGAACGCTTTGGCGCAGCCGTTCTGCTGTCGATCGTGGGCGGGGGCGCAAGCTATCTGGCCGGCTATGGCAGCCAGGCAGCTACGAGCGGAAGCGACGATGGGCCCCGCGCCGAAGATCTTGCCCGCGCCACTATTGCCCAGACGTTCTCCGACATGGCCAATCAGGCGCTTGGCGAGAGCCTGAAAATTCCACCGACGATCAGCGTGCCGCAGGGCGAGCGCATATTCGTGTTCGTGCGCCAGGACCTCGATTTTTCAGCCCTCTACGACGACCCGGTCTCAGAAGCGTTGAAGGAAATTCGTCATGAGCGTGGCTTCAACTGAGCCTGCCAACAATGACCAACACTACTTTCTCTACCGGTCTCTCGAACCGTTGAAGCACCTGCTGGCCGACCCGAGAGTGGTTGAGATCTCGATCAACAAGCCCGGCCATGTCTATGTCGAGCGGCTAGGTGCTCGCCACATGGAATTCCACGACATTCCAAGCCTCACCACCGGTGACATCGTCAATATGGGCGAACGGGTCGCGGCTGCGACGAACCAATTCATCAGCTCCGCCAACCCGATTTTGAGCGCCGCGCTTCCGTCGGGAGAACGCATCCAGTTCGTGTTGCCGCCAGCGGCTCCCGATGGCGGCGCGGTTTCAATCCGCAAGCAGGTCGTAGGCGACTTCACGCTCGAGGACTACCGCGACGAGGGCGCGTTCGGTCAGGTTTCGGTGGCGATCGCTGGCAGGAGCAGCGCCGATCGCGTCATGATCGAGCTTCTGTGCAGGGACGACATTCATGGCTTTATCCGTGCGGCAATCGCGAGCCGTGTCTCCATTCTGATCAGTGGTGGAACGTCAAGCGGCAAGACCACATTCTTGAATGCCTGCCTGAAAGCCGTGGACCGGCGCGAGCGCTTGATCACGCTGGAAGATACGCGCGAGCTGTCTCCGCCCCAGCCAAACACGGTTCATCTGCTTTCATCCAAAGGCGACCAGGGCACAGCCGCCGTGACCATCCAGAACCTGCTCGAGGCCTCGCTGCGCATGCGGCCGGACCGCCTTTTTGTCGGAGAGGTGAGGGGAGCGGAGGCGTTTTCGTTCCTCCGCGCGATCAACACGGGCCATCCAGGCTCGATGTCGACCGTCCATGCCGACACGCCCCGCGGTGCCTATGAACAGCTTGCCATGATGGTGATGCAATCAGGCCTGTCCGCGGCCTACCCGAAGGCTGATCTGATCTCCTACATCCGTAGCGTTATTCCAATCGTCATCCAGCTTCGACGCGATGGCGGTCGACGCGGTGTATCGGAACTATATTTTTCCAGAATGAGCCGATCATGACGGGCTCCTTGCGCATCGCCTACGTCGTCTTCTGCCTCGCGATTGGCGTTGTCATCTGGCTGCTGGCCTACGGTTTGGCACTCCAGATCCAATATGGCGACGGCCGCATCCTCAAAGCAACGGTGACATCCAATCCGCTGGCCGCGCTCCAGCAACTGTCCCGCTATCCCGAGAATCTGGTGTTGCGGCGTATTGGCCTGGGAGCAGGCCTTGTTTCGCTCATCGCCGCCGGATCGATTGCCGCTCTGGGGTTGCGATCTGTTTCTGAACCGCTTGGCGATGCTGGCTTCCAAAACACCTTCTCGCTTCGGCGCCGCAAGTGGTTCCGAGGTAGCGGATACATTCTTGGACGCTACGGTCGCTATATCCTTCGCGTCCAAGATGAGCGTCATCATCTGGTCATCGGACCGACCCGCTCGGGCAAGGGAACATGCTACGTCATTCCAAATGCACTCGCCCACCAAGGGTCGATGATCGTCACCGACCTGAAAGGCGAGATCTTCCGCTCCACGGCCGGCTACCGAAAGGCAAAGGGGAACCAAGTGTTCCTGTTTGCGCCAGGCAGCGACAGAACACATCGTTACAATCCGCTCGACTTCATCAGGCCCGACCGCGGCGACCGGACGACCGACATCCTCAACATCGCCAGCATTCTTGTTCCCGAGAGCGTGGAATCGGAGAACGCGATCTGGCAGGCCACCGCCCAATTGGTGCTGGCGGGCGCGATCAGTTACGTGACAGAGAGCGACGTCTACCGCGACCGGCGCAACCTTGGCGAGGTGACATCCTTCTTCAACAGCGGCGTCAATCTCCAGGCCTTGATGGTCTTCATCAAGGAAAAGGAAGGCAATCTGTCGCGGTTCACGGTGGAAAGCTTCAATGCCTATATCGCGCTCTCGGAGCGCGCTGCCGCGTCCGCCCTGCTGGACATCCAGAAGGCGCTGCGGCCCTTCCGCAACGAGCGCGTTGTCGCCGCCACCACGGTCACCGACATGGACCTTCGCGCTCTGAAGCACCGCCCGATCTCGATCTATCTGGCCCCCAACATCACCGACGTCGCCATGCTGAAGCCGCTGCTGTCACTCTTCGTTCAGCAGACCCTCGACACGCTTCTGCTGGCGCAGGATCCGAAATCCTTGCCGATCTATTTCCTGTTGGACGAGTTTCGGCAGCTGAGAAAGGTCACCGAGATCACGAGCAAGCTGCCCTACGTGGCCGGCTATAACATAAAAATGGCGTTCATCATCCAGGACATCAAGAACCTCGACGAAATCTACGGCGAGACCTCGCGTCACTCCTTAATGGGAAACTGCGGCTATCAGCTTGTCCTTGGCGCCAACGATCAGGTCACTGCCGAATATGTTTCAAAGGCGCTTGGCAGAAGAACGGTTCGCTACAGGACCGAATCGCGCAGCATTGAGCTCATGGGCCTTCATCGCCGGACCAAGGTCGAGCAAGTGCGAGAACGTGACCTGATGATGCCACAGGAGGTAAGGCAAATGCATGCCGGCAAGATGATTGTGCTGGTGGAAGGGCAGAGGCCAATTCTGGCCGATAAGCTGCGGTTCTTTGCAACTGCACCGTTCGCAAAGATGGAAAGGTTCTCCAGATCCAACCTCCCCTATGTACCGGCGGTCGAGTTCCTCCCCCGAATGGGTGTCCCGGCGACCCAGGGCATCGATTCGAAGGTCGAGATGTCGGAGGTTCACGTCACCGCAGGTTTCGGCGCACCGCAGACGACAGCCTCGTCCAAGGCTGCAAAGCAAAGTGAGATACTACTCGCCTCCAAGCCGGCGATAGAGGCTCGTTTCGCCGCCGCGGCGCAAAGACTGAAGGGATTGACGACCAAAGCTGTCGAGAACGGCGACGACAAGAGGGAACGCGATTGGTCGCTCATCTTTGATGAAGTCGTCCCTGACGACCCCGATGTTGGCGAGGAGGAGAACGCATGAGCAAGGCCCATGGGAGCTCGAACCCCAGGCATCCGGCTGGCCAATAGAGGCGGCGAGATATTGCTTCAGGAGATGGCAATGGGACTCAGGCAATATTCCGACAACGGACTTTTCGCTCCTCGAAAGATTCGCCGCCACGCTCCAAACGACCAGTGAGGAAGTGGCTCGTACGGATGGCTTCCCTCTGGCGGCTCGGCTAAGCCAAGGACCTATGCCTTAGCAAGTCAAACCCTGGGATAGTTCGGTGTTCCTACATGGTCGACAAGAAGCGCCGGCCAACATTCAACCACTGCACGGTTGGTCCTTGCGCATCCCCGACGTTGGACCGGTTTCAGCTATAAGCCTTGCGGTCTGGACCACCGGACATCGACATTTTACGCCAGAACCCGCCTGTCCGCACTCGGGCCCTTGCCGATATGGCTGCTATGCGCCTTCACTTCAGACGTTGAGATCGGCGATGCAAATCGCCAAAAGCTGACGTCCTTGCGGCATCCCTTCGGACTACAGGTGGGCCGAAACAACAGAGATCGCTCGTTACGAAACAGCGCTGCGGATTCCGGCGCTACGTTCTAGACCTGCGTCTCGCGTGTAAGCATCACCTCGCACCATTCGCGCAGTTCGCATCCGATGACGCTTGCGGGATCTCCCTCGCGCGAAAAAGCCCACCAGAGCTGCGCTCCCTGCCACTGGCTCGCCATCAGCCGCCGCGGACCTGTTGGCACGCAGGATCGCAGCCGACGATTCCGACGCGTGTTCGCATGATCGATTTCTCGCTTTGTTCAGATTGTGTTTGCGATGCGGGTCGCGTTGCGAAACGCCAGCGCCATGATAGTAAGAACCGGGTTATAGCCGCCGTTCGTCGGATGCAGCGAGCCATCGCAGACAAACAGGTTCTCATGTCCCCACACCTTGCCGAAAGCATCGGTGACGGAGTTCTCCGGCCTATGGCCCATCCGGCAGGTTCCAGCCTGATGCTGCCCTCCCGACAATTGCGGGGACAGCTGCGCACCCCATGTGCTCAAGGCTCCCGACGCCCGCAGCCATTCGTCAGCCTTGTCATGGATATAGGCTGCCGTTTTCTTGGTCTCGTCGTGGATCGAGCCAGAGAGACGGGCCACAGGGCGTCCAAACAGATCACGGCAATGTTCATCCAATGTGACCCGAGAACCGGGCGAGGGGATCTCCTGTACAGGTCCCTTTATTTGCGTCACACGCCGAAAATTTGTCCTCATAAACCGCTTGGCCTCGAGGCCGTATCGGGGAAGATCGGGCGGCAGCGCTGCCTTCCAGAATATCACCGGCAGCATCACGAAGTCGTCGGCCAGCATCGCGCCGCCGATTACGCCTTCGTTGCCGTGATTGAAATCGCACGTTGCGATCGTCACGCCGGGTCCTTTGGAATCCTGGACCGCATGATCGAAGAGACCGAATACGGTCGGATAGACGTGGCCCTGGAGATTTCTGCCGACCAGATCTTCGGAATTTCCCAATCCGTGCGGCTCCTTGTCGGTCTTCGACAGCAACAGCAACCTGGCGGTTTCGATTGCGCCAGCGGAGAGCACAACCGTCCTTGCGGAGATGAAATTGCGCTTTGGGTTTCCCTCCGCGTTAAGCGCAACCACATAGACCCCGACGACCTTGCCTTCAGCATCGGTGGCGATCCGGTCGACCGTCGTTTGCGCAAGCACTGTGCATCGGCCGGTGGCTATCGCCCTTGGAATCACAGTGTTCTGTGTGCCGTTCTTGGCGTCCGTCGGACACATGAAACCCACGCAGGAACCGCATTGGATACAAGCCTTGCGGCCAAGACGAGGCACGGTGTTGATCAGGAGCGGCGGCACGAACGTATTCAAGCCAAGCGCGTCCGCGCCTTTCCTGAGAACGTCGGTCCCGGGATTGCCGGGTACTGGCGGCATGGGATAATCGCGATTGCGAATGCCCTGTTGCGGATTTTGTCCGCCTTGCCCGCTCACCCCGATTTCGTGTTCCGCGCGCTCGTACCACGGCTCGAGTTCGGTGTAGTCGAACGGCCAGTCGACGAGAGACGACCGCTCCGGCACCCCGTAGCGCGAAGCCATGCGGAAGTCGTCCGGGTGGAATCGCCAAGCAAGGCCGCCATAGACCGTGGTCCCGCTGCCGAGTGCCGACGCATTGGCGTGGTAGTTCGCCTCGTGAGATCGCACGACATGGGAATTTCCCTGCGCATCCACAAAAACCCGCGGATTGCCTTCGATATCCGGTCCGGTGTTATGTCCGTAACGTGAGAGTCTATGGTTCCGCAGGTGATCGCGATATCCGCTGTTATCGTAGCGCCGCTCTTTTCCCCGTTCGATCAGCAGCACGGTCTTGCCACCTTCCGCGAGCACACAGGCAACAATCCCTCCCGCCGCCCCGCTGCCGACGACGACTGCGTCAAATGCTGGATTCATGCACATAGCTTTCCGCGAACCATGTCTTGCGTACTCGACGGTGGCCCGTCTGGCCCATCGGGAAGCCCCGGTTCGTACCCGATCATCCGCCATGAAACCGCGTGAGGATTGGAACCGTTGCCCGGGTTGGAGTAGTAGCCTTCCGCGACCAACTCACAGAGCGTGACAAACCAAGGTGCGCGAGCGTGCCGCAGAACAACCTCGTCCTGCTGTCTTGCGGTAGCATCGACAAATGCAACGCCAAACACGGTGTGCGATTCCCGATCCAGTTTTCTCAAGCCTTTGAAAACGAGAGGTCCGGACGATTCCGCACCGCTGCTCCAGAGCCCCAGGAGAAATTTATCTACCCCCGCTTGCCCAGCGGAGGGGAAATCATCCGCGGGTATGATGAAGTCAACCACCCTCGACAGTACATCCATATCACGTCGCTCAGGACAGATGTCCTTAGTCGCCATATAGAGCGCTCCCGTTTTCGCGGTCGAAGACGTAGATGCTTTTGGGATCGATATACAGGGTAAGCCGGGTTCCCCGTCTTAACGAGGCGTCAGGCGACACGCGCGCAACGGCCTTCGTGCCGGCGATGATGAAGTGTACCAGCGTATCCATTCCAAGAGGCTCGACAAGCTCTGCAACGGCTTCGATGCGGGTCGCCACTTGGCCTGCGTTTGGGCCGAGAGAAAAGTGTTCGGGCCGGATACCGAGCTCGACCGTCTGCCCCACCGCCTCGGCGAATCTGGAAATGCCAGCTGGCAGGTCGAGACGCGAGCCATCGGACAGGACGCCAATCAGTTGTTCCCGATGTTGTTCTAGCGCCGCGCTGACGAAATTCATGCCAGGCGACCCGATGAATCCGGCTACGAACTTGGTCGCCGGTTTCAGATATAGTTCCTGAGGCGGCGCGATCTGCTCTATCTTGCCGGCATTCATGACGACCACCCTGTCGGCAAGCGTCATCGCCTCGATCTGGTCATGGGTGACATAGACCGTTGTGGTCGGCACCGCCTCGTGGATCTGTTTGATCTCCGCGCGCATCTGGACGCGGAGCTTGGCATCCAAGTTTGAGAGCGGCTCGTCGAACAGGAATACCGCCGGATTTCTGATCATGGCGCGCCCCATTGCAACGCGTTGACGCTGCCCGCCAGAGAGTTGCCTTGGTTTGCGTTTAAGCAGGTGGCCGATGTCTAGGATCCGGGCGGTCTCGATCAGTCTCGTCTGGATTTCACCACGTGGCGTTTTCTTCAAACGCAGCCCGAAGGTGATGTTGTCCTCAACCGAAAGATGCGGGTAAAGCGCATAATTCTGGAAAACCATCGCAATGTCACGTTCTCCCGGCAGGAGATCGTTGACCCGCCGCTTGCCGATTTTTATTTCTCCGTCCGTTATTGTCTCAAGCCCGGCGATCATGCGCAGTGTGGTGGATTTTCCGCATCCGGAAGGGCCGACCAGCACCACGAACTCGTGGTCCTTGATCGTGAGGTCGATGCCGTGGACGGTTTGAACGTCCCCATAGGCTTTTACGACTTTGTTCAGTTCGATGGCGGCCATAGGCCCTCCGGTGTTGGATCTTGGTGGTTATCGGTCGCGGACGAGGACGTTGTCGCTTTTGAGCCAGAAAGGTGCGAAGTAGAGTGGCGTCGAGGAAAGCGGCAGGATGTCCGCCGGCAGTTCCACGCCAATCGCGTTCTTCATGAAATCGCGGCGCGCGGCGATGCGCTTGAACGTCGTCGGATGCTTGGCCTCAATCTGGGACCTCAACGCTTCGTCAGCAAACACCACGGCGTCCTCACAGTTCAGAGCCCAGCCGACGGCGATCGGCGTCGGGATGATGTCAACCTGAAAATGCATGCCCGACCGGATGCGGTCCTTCGAGCCAGGCCGAACCGGGCTATGTGTCCACTCCTCGTAGCCGCCGAGATGTCCCGGATTGAGAGCAGGCCCGAGCTTCGATTTTGCGAGCGTCGATACTACCGTTTCATGAAGAAGGCCGCCCTCGACGCCGATCGCAGCCGTCTCGTACCAGGAAATCAGGCCTTGAAAATAACCCTTGGCGATCGCGAGAAACTCGTCGTTGGCGACATCGAAAAGGCCTGCTCGGGAGGAAAGACCGCCCCAATGCCCGATAGCGGTCGTCACACCGTCGCCACGCTTGAGCTTGCGGCCCGTTGCGCTTCGCAGGCCAATCACGGTTTCACCCTTGCTGGCCGACGCGAACATGGTGTGGACGTTCAGCGGGTCTCCAGCATATCCCATGCGCGAGACGGCATCGAACTCGCTGTCACCCTCCCGGACCCCGGAAACGATCCTCCATGTGGCCAGCGAGCTGCGTGTCGCAGCCCACTCGAACGCAGCGATCTGATCAGCATCGATGGTGACGGCGACGCCGTTTTCCGGGTGCATCAGAACATGGGTGGCGTCCCGCAGCCCGCCTGAAGGGCCGATCGCTCGCTGAAACGCCTGCACGTAGACCGCGGGGACGAAATAGGCTGTTTCAGAAGCGTCGTCTTCAAATGGCTCGAGATACTTCCAGCCCACCAGCCCTACGGTGTCGCCTGCCTTGATTCCAGCGTCGCCCAGACGGTCGGAAAAGCGCGGGAAACGAGAGCGATCCTGCGCCATGAGGCTCAGGGTCTGGCTCAAAAGCACTGTCACTCCGGGCAAGCGCGCGAGCGGAGCGTAGCTTTCGGATTCGTTGCCTGTGAGCAGCACGCGCTTGTTGTTTGGCCCAAGAAGAAGGAAGGCTTCTTCGAAGCGCGGCTCGAAACCCGTCAGGAAGGCGATGTTGGCGAAATGTTCGCGATCGGCATAAACCGCCAACCAGTCGCACCCCGCTTTGTCGTAGGCGGCGCGGGCACGCGCATCATATATCTCAACGGGAACATCCGGCTTTTCGCCGAGAATACCGAAGTCCGGCAACTGAACCGATGTGAGGGAAATGGTCATTTGGCATCCTTTTGTTTGCGCCGGCGTGAGAGCTGTTGAAATTGGCTGCGAGGGAGATCAATCGCCGTACATCCGGGCCTGCGCGTCCCATTCGAAATCTTCTTCGAGGGGGTAGGTCGGACGGGGCAGCAGGTTCCATTGAAGCTGCGTCATGTCCAATTGCGAGGTGCCGTCGCTCAGCAGGAGGATATGACGAGCCGAGACGTCTTCGAGCTGAGGGTGGAGATACCCAAGCTTGACGACATACGCCTTGTGCTCGGTTGGACTGATGTCCATTGCAATGAAATGGTGCGGCGTGGTTATGCCGATGGCATTGGCGTGGAATGTTGCAATCACATTGCCGCTTCGCACCTTGGCCCAAGCGCCCTCCTTGGATCGGTAAGGCTGGAATCCCGGCAGCACCAGCTCTTCTCCGCATGCCTCTACGAGCACGCTGACGCGACGCGCTGTCTTCGGACGGGAAAGATGCTCGGTTCCCAATTCGATTTTCACCGTCGAGCCGACGCCGGCCTGGACGAGTTTGCGGACAGTTTCGGGGGCCGTAATGCCGGCGACAACGACATCGCGAACCTGTTCGTCGTCGAGCGCTGCCTGCAATACGAGGGTCAAATCTCCGGCCGCACCCGCCGTCGTGTTATCCCCTGAATCGGATACGAATACGGGGCGCTGCGGGCACTCGACGGCGAGCCTCAGTCCCTGCCGAACTTCCGCGGTTTCCATCTTGAGATTGAATTCTGCGCGTTTCGCCCATATCGCTTGTGCCAACCGTGTAGCCTGCGTACGCGCCAATTCGACGTCGCCTTCGCTTACCGCAATCGCCGATACCGCGGTCCAGGGCCTGTCGTTCCAAGCAAATCCCACAAGGATGTTCGCCTCCATCATACCCGGCATGCTGTCGTATTCCAGCAAGGAGCCATAGAGGCTTTTCGCGGGCTCCAAGGCAGTGACCGCCGTCTCCCCGGGGATGAGAATTGGCAGGCTCACGACGGATTTCTTGGGCGTGATGCCGGTTCGAATGACCCGGATAAGCTGGTCGGCGGCTCGGTACCCCGTCTGCCTGTCGTCTCGATGCGGCGCGGTGCGCAGAACGCTGATGACCGTCGACGCCTCGAGAAGTTCCGGAGTCATGTCGCCATGGAGATCGAGCGACACACCGACCGGCACATCAGGTCCAAGGACATTCCTGATAGCCTGAATGAAGTCGGTGTCTGCGTCGATGTCTAGCCCCTGGACTTCCAACGCACCATGATTGGCAACGAGCATCCCGTCGAACGGCCCGTGTGCGCTGATGAGCGCGAGCGTCTTTTCCTTGACGTCTTGATATGCCGCCAGCTCCAGGGGCCCGCCGGGCAGCGCAGTGGCCCAGTATAGCGGGACCGCCTCGACGTCACTCTCCTTCGCCATGCGCGCGAGCATGCCTCGGACCATCCAGACGTCACCTTCGGACATGTCCCTGCCGGTATAATGTTGTATCGCATCCCACGTGGTTGGGACCGGAGAGGCGAGCATGATTTCAATGGAGAGGCCGACGATACCTATGCGCATTCTCTGACTTTCGAACTGACTTGAATTGAACTCACGGAAGGACGTGTGGAGAATCGAGGCCCGTGACCCCGTCGAGGGCGAGTGCGACGCCGCCGAGAAACGGACTGACTGTCGACAAGTGCGAGAAAATGACTTTGGTCTGCACTGACATCGAGGGATGTGCCAGCCGTTGCAGGGCACGTTCGACCGCCGGTCGCAGATAAGGCTCGGCGCTCGCCATATCGCCACCGAGGCAAACCAATGGCGGATTGAAGATGTTTACGAGACTGGAAATCGCCGAGCCTAGAATCGCGCCAGCATTGTCGAGGACGCCGACAACCACCTCATCGTCCGCGCTGGCGCGCTCCATGATCTCCTTGAATGAAGATGGCTGATTGCCGGTCAGCCTGCCGATCTCCTCCGCCAGCCCGGGTTCGGAAAGGTAAGGCGAAAGGCAACCCGAGCCTCCGCAGGAACAATAGCGGCCCTGCGGGACAACCTTGATGTGTCCCAGTTCGCCCGCCAATCCGCTGGCGCCGCGGTAGATGTTGCCGTCAAGAAACAAGGCGCCGCCGACGCCTGAGCCCGAAAACAGATAAATAAAATCTCTGACGCCGACGCATTCACCGAACATGTATTCGGCCATCGCGGCCGCCTTGCCGTCGTTGCCCGCAAAGACGGGAGCATCCAGTGCGGAGGAGAACATGTCCACCACAGGGACGCCGCGCCATCCAAGGACTGGAGCGTGAAGCAAGACGCCCTCGTCGGTTAGGAGGCCCGGAAGCGAAATGCCGACACCGAGCGTCTCGCCGTCGCGGCCGCATTCACGGACTATTTCCCTCACACCCCGAGCGACGAGATCGACGACGTCGCCCAGCTTTCCATCAAACGCCTGGACCTTGGAGTGCATGGGGATTCCATCGAGCGCAGCAGTGACATAGCCGATTGTGTCGGCCTCGATCTGCACGCCGACGATCAATCCGCTAGCCGGAGAGATGGTGAGGCCCTCTACAGGTCGACCAGGCTTGTTGCTGGTTGCCACAGGACTGCGTTCAACCAGGCCCAACTCGCTGAATTGATTGATAATGGAGGAGACGACGGACTTGTCGATGCCAGTCTTGGCGACGATGTCGCGCTGCGAAACGTTCGGCTCGATGCGAATCCTGTGAAAGATCGCATTGGCATTGAAATGCCTGATGAACGACTTGCTCAAGCCCCGCTCCGATGTTTTTCTTGCATTGAGAATAATTCATACGAGCAGGCCGTGTGATTTGTCAATCGACGAATGCCAGACCATTTTATTACGGAAAAATTATCTTATTGTAACAGTGTGTTACGCGGATTGCCCTTCCGGCGATGGACTTCCACCCGGATATTTCGACCGCAATCTGTTGACGCACGTAGTTTTTTGAGCGTAGGTTTTTCTTGTTTACAGAATATATGCCGACGACAAACGCTCGGCTCAACGGAGGGTAGAACAATGCGTAAATCGAAATGGGTCGGCGTGGCGCTCGGCGTGGTCGCAAGCGCATCGGTGGCCAGGGCCGACGGCACGAAGGAGCTTTGGCATTATTACGCGGCAGGGTCCGAAAAGGCAGGCATCGAAGCCTTGATCGCGTTTGCCAATAAACAGAATCCCAGCAACCAGATCGTCGGCAAGGTGATCCCGGGCAACGCCGTCGAAATGCGTCGTCAATTGCAGACCGCATTCATGGGAAACACCCCGCCCGCCGCCTATCAGAGCTCGATGGCGTCGGAGCTGAAGACATTCGTCGACAGTGGCAAGCTTCATGATCTTTCGGAGACCTGGGCAAAGATCAACGGAGACAAGATTTTTCCGGAGGGCGTGCAGCGCGTCGTCAAGATAGGCGGCAAGCCTTACGGCATTCCGTATGACCTGTCGCTGATCAACAACATCTTTTACAACAAGGCGATCTTCACAAAGGCCGGGCTGGAGCCTCCTAAGGATTACGATGGCTTGGTGGCCGCCTGCGACAAGCTGCGCGCTGCAGGTGTGGAACCATTGGGCAACGCCGGAGGTCCGTTCTGGAGCCTGTATAATTTTTACGCGCCTCTCGTATCCACTGTCGGAATCGAGGGCTACTACAAGATCGCGAGTGGTGAACTCGGCTTCGATACCCCGGAATTCCGCAAGTCTCTGGACCTTTACCGCAGCACGATGGTGACGTGTTACGCCAAGAACTGGAGCGGCAAGACCTGGACGCAAACGGCCGACGATGTTGTCAACGGGAATACCGGGATGTTCATGATGGGCGCGTGGGCGGCCGCCTATTTCAAACAGGCGGGTTTCGCCCCTGTTGAGAAGTTCGATGTGTTTCCGGCACCAGGGACAGAGGGCAAGGCGATTTTCCAGATGGATGCCTTCGCGGTTCCGGAAGGACCGGCCGACACGCTTGAAACCGCTGAAAGGTTCGTGATCTCCGCTGCGTCGGCGGAAGGTCAGGCGGCGTTTGCCGTTCCGAAAGGTTCACTTGCACCAAACGTGACGGTTGATCCGTCGATCTATGATGCTGTCGGTGCCAAATTCGCGAAGGAGCTGGCGGATGCATCAAAGGCCAACGCTGTGCTGCCGAATTTGTTTTTCCTGCTGCCCACCAAGGTTGGCACGGAATTGGGCGTCCAAATCGAGAAATTCGCGATCGACCCCTCGGACGCCAACGAAAACGAGATGATCACGACGCTTGAGGGCTTGCGGCAGGAGGCTTTGACGGAGGGATCCTATCAGAAGTGGTGATACCGTGGTCGGGCCGACGCAGGGCGGCCCGACATCCCGGGACGTTGACTCTACGATTTCCTAATTTCGCTCGCCGAGAGAACAATCCGACATGCCGAACTTCCAACTCATGCGCCGGAAGTTTCAAACCGCAGGGGTGACCCACGCAGTCTTTCTATCGCTTCCCGTAACTCTCTTTGCCGTTTTCTATGTCTATCCCACCATTTCGACATTCAATTTGTCGCTTCACAGCTGGGATGGTTTCTCTCCCTCTCCGAAGTATGTCGGGCTGCAGAACTACGTCGTGCTGCTTCATCAATCGCGCTTCTTCCACGCCCTTTTGAACAACATTTCGTGGCTCGTCTTCCTCCTGCTTGGGCCGACGAGCCTCGGCTTGCTCCTGGCCGCTTTGCTCGACAGGGGCATAAAGGGTGAATCGGTGTTCCGGGTCATCTTCTTCCTGCCCTTCACAATCCCGGCCGTGGCCGTAGCCGCGATCTGGCGCTGGATGTATGAGCCGACCAACGGTCTGCTGACGGCGGTCTTGCGGTCGGTTGGGTTGGGCGGCCTGGCCCAGAACTGGCTTGGCGACCCCTCGATCGTTAATTTCGCGCTTATGGGTTCGATGATGTGGTGGACGACGGGTTTTGCTTTCCTGGTGTTCTTCGCGGGGCTTCGCAACATTCCGGTCGAGTACATAGAGGCCGCGAGGATCGAGGGGGCGACACCCTGGCAGGTCTTCTGGAAGGTTAGCTTCCCGCTTCTATGGCCCTCCACGATCGTTGTCCTCGGTATGGCCGCGGTCGACGCTATGCGCCTGTTCGACATTGTCTGGGCGATGACCAACGGCGGCCCCGCATACGCTTCCGAGGTTCTGGCCACGCAGATGTACGACACCGCGTTCGGTAGATTCGAGATGGGCCGCGCCAGCGCGATTTCGGTCTGCCTTCTGGTGATCGCGGGGTTCATCATCATGCCCTACATCTATCAGCTGGCAAAACGCGTTCAGGACAGCGAGGCGGAATAGATGAACACTGCAACCGCCAAGCGCACGGTTCTGCCCTTTTCGATCCTGGGGGCGGCGGCAGTGATCTTTGCCGCCCCCCTGGTGGTTGCGTTCCTGACGTCGCTCAAATCGCCGTCCGAAATAACGCGAGTGATCGCGTTGCCGAACGAACTCTTCTTCCAGAATTACGCCATCGCCTACGATCGGATGGGGCGAAGCTTCCTGAACTCGATTGCGATCACGGTGCCATCCGTGACCCTGTCGCTGCTGGTGGGGGCGATTTCTGGCTATCCGCTTGCCTATATGCGCGGAGCTGGCGGAAGGGTGGTCTATCTTTTCCTGCTCACCGGCATGCTCGTTCCCTTCCAGATCGTCCAAATTCCTTTGTTTTTTCTGATCAGGGCGATCGGTCTTTACGACACTATTCCCGGCATGTGGCTGGTCCACACCGCCTACAGCGTTCCCTTCTGCACCTTCTTCATGCGGAATTTCTTCGCGTCGGTACCCAGGTCGATGTATGAGGCTGCACTCATCGACGGCTGCACCCCGGCGGCTTACTTCTGGCGACTTCTTCTGCCGGCGTCGGGATCAGGTCTCGCCGCTCTCGCGATCATCCAGAGTCGCGCCATCTGGAACGATCTCCTCTTTGCCATTACCTTGACAACGAGCGACGAGGCCAGACCTGTCACGGTCACTATCGCCGGTTTCGCCAGCAGCCTGCAGGTTGAATACGGTCCGCTTATGGCCGCGACGCTTATCTCGCTTCTGCCAGTGATGCTCGCCTACCTGCTCTTCCAGAAGGCCTTCGTGCGCGGCCTGCTCGGGGGTGCTGGGAAATAATCGGATCTGGATGCATAAGATCTGAATCGCGATCGCGATAGGAGTACAGCGGGCGGCCTCGGTCAGGGGCAGGTACCGCTGATCTCGCCGGTGCCGCACGTTCTTCGACGATTCTTCGGTCAGCAAGCCTGTATCTGCCCAGAAAGCAACACCTGCTGGGTATGCGGTTCCCGATGTTGGAGGGCTTACGCGGCCTCCCACACCTGGTTTAAAATCCGGGCGGCGAGGGCAGCCTTGTCCTGTGGCAAGAAGCGGCCGTAGTGATGCGCCACCATGTCCGGCGTGTCCTGAATCGCATAGCTTGCCTGTTCGTAAGAGCCGGTCTGCTTCAGGATATGCGTGGCCAGCACATCGCGGACGTTGTGAGGGCCGTGAGGGAGAAGACCCGGAATCGCACCCCGGCCGGTATAGGGATTGTAGCAACTGGAAGGCCTCAAGATCGAGCCGGCATGGTCAGGGCTGATGGCCTATGCGCGGCATCTGATGCCCCTGATCGGCCCGGTGATGCCGAATGTATGGTCTTGTACCGCGTTCGGCGGCCATGGCCTCAACACGACGGCGATCGGCGCGCGGGTCGTCGCAGAGGCGATTTCAGGCGACAGCGACCGCTATCGCCTGTTCGCTCCCTTCGGCTTGCTATGGAATGGCGGGCCGTTCGGCACCGCCGCGGTGCAGCTGACCTGTTGGGCCTATTAGGGCATGGATTTCCTGCGCCAACGGCGTTCGGCGCACAGTTGAGCGCTTTTCAGAATCGGTCCGGCGCGTAAGGCGTCGGATTAATGAAAGTCGGGCTGCCCGTCACCAGCTCGGCAACGAGCCGCCCTGTCGAACCGCCCCCGATCATGCCCGTATGCCCGTGACCGGCGGCAACGAAAAGGGAGCCGTGTCCCGGCACCTGGCCGATCGCTGGTACGCTGTCGGGAAGCGAAGGACGATAGCCCATCCACATCGTCGGCTCGCCGCCGTTCAGTTCAGGGAACAGGGCTCGCGCATGGGTGAGCAGGATCTCGGACCGCCGCTCGTCGGGTGGTGCTTCCAGGCCGGCGATCTCGACCGTGCCGGCCAGCCGCAGACCGTGCTCCATCGGGGTCAGCGCGAAACCCCGGTTCTTCATTTGTATCGGCATCGGCAATTCGATCGACGGCGATGGTAGCATCAGATGATAGCCGCGCTCGGTCTCCATCGGCAGGCTGAAGCCAAGCGGTTCGAGCAGCCGGTTCGACCAGGCGCCAGCGGCAATCACCACCGCGTCCGCCTTGCGGTTCGCCGTGTTGGTCATCAGCATGTAGCCGCCGGCCTCGCGCGGGATGATCTTCAGCACGTGCTCCGCCGCGAAAACGCCGTCGGCCCGCCGCACGCCATCGCAGATGGCCGTGACCAACCGGAGCGGATTGATGGTGTGCGCGTTGTCCGGGTAAAGCAGACCGCGCCTGGCGATGGCCGAGATGCCGGGCAGCAGCCGCTGCAGATCCTGGCGTGACAACGGCTCGGTGACGACACCCTGCCGCGCATTGATGCTGGTGGTGATGCGATCGGACAGGCCGTGCGCCTCGCTCTCCCAGACCTGGATGCCGCCTACCTTGCGGATCAGATCGTCGAAAGCCGGGCCACCGATAAGATCCCGATAGCAGTCAAGGTTGTCCCGATGCAGGATAGCGAGGGCGTCGGCCGCCTTGTTGACGCGGTCCATCCTGCCGGCGCGTATCCACCTGAGCAGCCATGGCGCGGCCGTCAAGGCATAGCGTGGCCTCAAGACCAACGGTCCGAGCGGGTCGGCAAGCCAGCCCGGCACTTGCCGCAACATTCCAGGCATGGCGAGTGGCACGTTGCAATCGTGCCTCACCATGCCGGCATTGCCGAAAGACGTCGCGCCGCCCGGGGGCAGAGGGTCGATGACAGTTACCTGGAGCCCTGCGCGGCGCAAATAAAGAGCCGCGCAGACGCCGACGATGCCAGCGCCGACGACAGCTACCGACCTGACCGAATCCAGCATTTCCACCGTCCATCCAATTGCCGGCCGTGAATGCACGAATGCCCGGCCGGTGTCGATGGGCGGATGCGATTGAAGGGAACGAAGCCCGAGGATTTGAGGTGCAAAGGGCTGCATTCTGGGCGGTCACCGATAGAAGTCTTTTTTGCTACTGACCTCGCGACAACAACGGTCCCGCCGCCGACTTTTAGGTCATCTGGCGGGCCTAGCGGCTGGGCAGGGTAAATGCCATTCCAAGGATGACGCCGGCCTGATGAGCCGATGCAAGTGGCCGCTCTGCACTAGACTCGGCGTTGTCGCGCGCGATTCCTCCGTCGGCATTCCATAGCGAGGTCTCGAACCGCGCACGAACATGACCGCCCAGCCCGATGGCCGACGCCAGGCGGCGGTTTCGCCGCGGCCGAAAGCGCAGACCGACCAAACCGTGTCGGCGCAGAGTCGGCGGCTTCAAAACCGGCAAGAAAAACATCGAGATCGTCACGCCGACTTTTCTGATCGCGCGCATAGCGCCCGAGTAGGAAAAGCAGCCGCGGCTGCGCCATATAGCGAAAGTCCCCGTCGGCACCATTCGGCAAGCGCGCCATGCTAGAACCATCCGGGGAAGGCAGCGCGTGCCGCCGTCGCCAGCGGTGGGATGTCCTCGTCGGGCACCGAGGAACAGGGCCACAATAGCCGGGCCCTGATCGAACTCCAGCTGCCGGCTGCCGCCATTGCCTTGTCGAGGGCGGCGTCGCTGACGGCGTAGCGTGCCCGAAATGGCAGGACGTGGTCCACGAGGAAGGCCTGTATGCGTGCTTGCATCTCGAACGCCGCTTGCTGGCCGGCTCGTATCTGCGCCCACCACTGCGGTGCTCCTTTCGGGCTAAGGCAGGCGATGTTGGAATAGCTGCCATGCGCACCGTTTGCGTAACGTTGCCAGCGCGTGGCCTGGCACGAACACCGAAAGGCCCGACAGTTCGCGCCGCATGCCGGCGTACCAGCTGGCGTCGCCGCCGGGTAGTTTGGCGCCGACAAGCGAGGGCACCGCGGTTCGCAGCGCGGCAATGGCTTCGAGGCTCAGCCGCCGCTTGGCGTGGGGCGGGTTGTAGAGCACCAGAGGCGTGCTCGGCGCTGCGTCGGCCAAACCCGAGACGAAACGCTGAACTTCCTCATCGCTCGGTGGCCACCAGTCCGGCAAGGTGAATTGCACTGCCGAGGGTGTCAGTCCCGCAACACGCTTCAGCCGTTCGCGTGCGACGCGCGGGTTGGACTGGCTGATGCCGATCTGGAAAGGGATTTTCGCAGCGCCGGCGACTTGCGCCACCATCTCGCTCAGCCGGTCGAATTCGGCTTCCGTCTGGCAATGGAACTCGCATGCCGTGCCGTCGGAATAGACGCCGTGAACGCCCGATGCGCAGAGCCGCGCGAGAGTCTCTTGCGTAGCGTTCCAGTCTATGTTGCCGTCCAGCGCCACCGCCAGCATCACGGCGCCCCAGATGCCGCGCGGCGCATGTTTGGGGAGGGCGCAGAGATCGCTCATGGTGCCACGGCTACGGGAGATAGCTCCTGAACGTATGAAGGCATGCATTCGCGACGACAAGGCTGAACATCGCAGCCTAAAATTCGAGCAGTTCAGATACAGTGTTGACGCCTCAAAGCGGCCGGCATCTTACGCCGCCTTTCTCGGTCGTTTTGAGTGCCATCCGAAGCTCCCAAAAGCCGACGTAGCAGGAGTGGAAAGTCGCCGCGAAGTTATTGTGCTTGGCCTAACGCCCTTGCCAGCCACCGACAACCTGTGGAAATTCGGCGGGCTTTTGGAGGGGGCGACTCTTCGGAGTTTGCTTCCTGATCACACACTGTGACGAAGCAGAGCGGCGCCGCTTGGCCCCGCCCGAAGGTGGCTCGGCCTCGGTCGAGACGGTCGGCGTTGCCGCCAACCTAGGTCTTTCCTCCTTCATTATAACAAGCTCTCCGAGAACGACCGTCCGGAGCTGACCTCGGCCAAGATCATCATCTCGGGCGCGCGCGCTTCCTGAACGCGACAATGCCTTCCATGCCGGCTCCCCAATGGCTAGGTTCACTGTAGGGTCTGCGCAGCGACGCGGCGGCGAGGCGAGATCTCGTCTCGTCAAGCTCTTTCCCGACAGTGCGGAGTCCGGCTGAATCTCTCATCATGTAGCGCTCGCCACCATGTCACAGCAGCTGTGGCATGGTTGTTGCTTCTGCAACCATGAGGGGGCAACGGGGCTCGGAAGCGGAATGTCTCGAGACAAGACAGAGCTATTCGCTCGCGCGAGTGCGCTGGGCGTCACAATCTATCAATTCGAAGACAGTATGGATTGCGGCCGGAGACTATCGAGGCCGGAATTTGAAGGTAAAGGGGCGATCGCCAGCCATTGCGCTCGCACTATGGATTGAGGCTGCCCAACATAGAGGTTCAATATAGCATTCTCATAAGAGCAAGTGGCCGGCGTCTCTTGGGGGGG
>NZ_JAIUHS010000028.1:0-16436 GCF_020165235.1 Mesorhizobium sp. CA13
CTCGCCCCCTCCGCTCCAGGCTTCGTGCTTTTCGGCGGGCGATTCTGAGTTCAGCGACCGTTGCGTGCCACCAGCCCCTGTCCGTTTCTGACGATCCGGCAGCACGCCGGGCCGGCCATGTTCCGATCAATTCAGCCAGTGTCGCCGGCCGCCAACGGCCCCAAACAAGATCGATGTGCGCACCCACCAAGTGCGGATAGGACGCTGTCAAATCCGCGGTTCGACAGATTCATTAGTGATTTCGGTAAAGATGACGATACCGCATTGCTGCGTTGCCACAGCCTTGCCAACAGGAGGTAAATCATCAGGTGGCAGGGGATAGCGATGCCGCCTGCGTTCAGCATGCCGCAACTTGGCGGCCTTATATTCCTCCGAATTTCTGGACGCTTCCCTTCGCCGCTTCCTCTTCTCTGGTTCCGCCCGGTGGGCGGACCTTTCGATGCTTGGCCAGCGGCGCCTCAACTCCTCGTAGGAGCGAAAAGGCACCTTCCAAGCCCGCAGTTCGCCATCCCAGCTGGCCCATGGAACGGCTTGCATTTCCTCAACAACCGCTCGCGATAGGGCGTGCGGATGCGCAGGTCGTCGGCGATTGCCAGATACCGGCTCGATAGAGGCTCGAAGGCGAAGGCGTCTCGTCCCTTGGCGTCATCATGCGCTGCGCGCGGAGCCGCCTCTTGTGCTAACCAGCGCTGGATCCGCCGCGACGCGCTTTTTCCCGGCACGAACCAACTCCTGCGCTCGTAGCTCCACCTGGCCCGCGGAAGTACCTGTCGAAACCGCTCAATCGCCTTTCGATCGTACGCAAAGCGCGCTTCGCACCAGGAATTGGCCGCGGTGCGGCAGGGCGGTCGGAATCTTCCATCAGATTGCGAATGGCAGCAATGCTCATAAAGAACGCGGCGCAGGCCATTTGGGCTCAACAACGCCACCGCGGGCTTCTATGTCACAGCCGCGAGCGGCCGCATGCGGAAACTTTCACCGCGCTGAACCGTTAATTGTGCTCCGGAGAGGGTCGATTGATGCCCAGACGAGACGCCAAGCATCCAGCGGTCCCACGGCGAGCGAGACCTCGCTCGCGTCCCCTTAAAGGCGAAGAGGCGGAAGTGGACCACATCGTGGAGACCCAAAACATATCGCCAACCCAGGCGCGAGAGCTTGTGCGGCGTCACGGAAACGATTGGCGAAAGATCGATGAAGCTGCAAAGTCTTATAAGGACGACAGCTAGGCACTTCCGAGCCGGGCGACCGAAGTTGCCGGAGACAACCCGGCGAACGGTTTCGGCTTGAGATGGCGAATGATCACCATCGCAACCTTCAACGTAAACGGCGTCAACGGACGACTGCCGGTCCTGCTCAAGTGGCTCAACGAAACTACACACGACGTCGTTTGTCTTCAGGAACTAAAAACGTCGGACGAGAAGTTTCCTGTCGGCGCCCTCAATGATGCCGGTTATGGTGCCATCTGGCACGGCCAGAAATCTTACAACGGGGTGGCAATTCTTGCCCGCGGCAGACAGCCCTTGCAGCGCAGGAGCGGCCTGCCGGGCGACCCCGACGATACCCATAGCCGATATATCGAAGCCGAAGTCGGAGGACTGGTGATCGGCTGCATCTACCTGCCGAACGGAAATCCCGCACCAGGCCCCAAATTTGACTACAAGCTCAGTTGGTTCCAGCGTCTGACCAGCTATGCCCAGACACTGCTCAAATACAACACGGTCCTGTGCGGCGACTATAATGTGGTGCCCACAGCCTCCGATGCAGTGGTGCCGGCGCGCTGGCTGGCCGATGCCGTTTATTTTCCAGAGTCTCGTCAGGCTTACGCCGATATGTTGACGATGGGCTGGACCGATGCCGTAAGGCGCATCCACCCGGAAAAAGGTGTTTACACCTACTGGAATTTCTCCAACCGGCACGGTTACGATCGCAGCTCTGGCCTGCGGATGGATCATCTCCTGATCAGCCCCGCTCTTTCGCCTAGACTCCAAGGCGCCGGTGTCGATGTCTTAGTGCGCGGCTGGGAGAAGCCAAGCGATCATGCACCGGCCTGGATCGAGCTGAATTGGCCAGGCAAGAGCCACTGACCGGCCATGGGGCAAATTAACCCGAGCGGTTCATTTGTGATCGCGACCCGACAAACGCCCTAGCAGGCCGTTGAAAAAGTCGCTCGCCGTCGAGCCATGAGCGTGATTCGTTGGCTCCGAAGGGATTCGGAGGTGAAGGGTGCGCGGCGGCGACGATCGAACTGGCGAGTTGTTCAGCTACGTGGACCATGAGGCGCGGGTGCGACGAGATCATCCGCTGCGGGCCATTCGTGCGATCGTGAACGAGGCGCTGTCGGCGCTGGAGGGGGAGTTCGCGGCGCTGTATTCGTCGATCGGGCGGCCATCGATCCCGCCCGAGAAGGTGCTCAGAGCGATGCTGTTGCAGGCATTCTATTCGATCCGCTCGGAGCGGCTTTTGATGGAGCGGCTGGAATACGATCTCTTATTCTGCTGGTTCGTCGGCATCGGCGTCGACGATGCGGCATGGAACCCTTCAGTGTTCTCGAAGAATCGTGACCGGCTGCTGGAAGGCGACGTCGCGGCGAAATTCCTGGCGGCGGTCTTGGCACAGCCCAAGGTGAAAAAACTTCTGTCGACGGACCACTTCTCGGTCGACGGCACGCTGATTGAGGCCTGGGCCTCGATGAAGAGCGTCAAAGCGAAGGACGGTTCGGACGAGCCACCGGCGCAAGGCGATGGGCGCAACACCGAAGCGGATTTCCATGGCCGGAAGCGATCGAACGACACGCATGTCTCGACCGCCGATCCGGACGCCAGGCTATACCGCAAGGGCAAAGGCAAAGAGACCAAGCTGTGCTTCATGGGGCATGAGCTGATGGAGAACCGCCATGGTCTGCTGGTCGATGCCTGCCTGACGCTGGCCGACGGACATGCCGAGCGGGTGGCTGCGCTGCACATCATCGAGCCTCGTGCCGACCGGCCGGGCGCGGTCACGCTCGGCGCCGACAATGCCTATGACGCGGAGGACTTCGTCAACGAGTTGCGCTCGATGCGGGTGACACCGCACGTGGCGCAGAACACGAACGGGCGAAGTTCGGCGATCGATCGCCGCACGACCCGGCACGGCGGCTATGCCGTCAGCCAGTGTATCCGCAAGCGGATCGAGGAAGCTTTCGGTTGGATCAAGACGGTCGCCGGGCAGCCGAAGACCAAGTTGCGCGGTCGCGACCGCGTTGGGTGGGCCTTCACCTTCGCGGCTGCCGCCTACAACCTGGTGCGGCTGCCCAAGCTCATGGCGGTGCCGATATGACTGTGGCCGCAGGCTGCCAGTTGATCGGCCGCTGGCGCATCGTGGAAGCCGATCTGTGGGATCGCAGCTACCTGAACCTCGGCGGCCCCGCCATGATCGCCATTGGCGGCGACAACAATGGCGAGATCGCCCTTGGCGTCCTGCAAGCCGGCCTCGACCTCATCTACAGCCCGTCGATGGTTCACTTCACATGGGCCGGATGTGACGAGATGGACGAAGTCACAGGCGACGGCCACGCCGAACTGCTCGACGACGGCTCGATCGAGATCACATTCACCTACCACAACGGCGAGGAGGCCATCCTCAAGGCTATACGGCAGACTTCTTCAACAGCAGCCTGCTAGGGGCCGCGGTTCCGCGTCGGCCGCAATCCTGAGCATCAAAAGCAATGGCATGTCTTCCGTGGGAAGAGCGCGCCAACCGGCGCAAGGCTGCGCCACAAGGCCCAACGCTATTCAGAAAGCGGGTTCGGCCAGTGCGGAGAGATCTGATGAAGTTGTCTCATGACCGTTCGCGCATGGACCGGATCCGCAATCTAGCCCAGCTCGGGCTTCGCCGCTTGACGCGAGGCCTCATGGGCGTAAGCTTAGTGCGTAACTAGACTATATATTCCATAAAACTGGAACCTGGAGGAGAACGAATGAAGCGCGTACTGCAAGTCGTCGCGTCGTTCGCCGCATTGCTGCCGGCGCTGGCATGGGCTGAACCGCAGAAGGGGGGTGTGATCGACGTCGCCACCGTCGGCGAGCCTCCGACATTGGATCCAATGGCATCGACCGCCGATCTGGTCGGCATCATCACGCAGCACATTTACGAGACGCTCTATACGTTCGACAACAAGTGGGGCATCACGCCGCTCCTGGCCGCCGACCTGCCGACGATATCGCCGGACGGACTAACTTACACGATCCCGCTAAGGACGGGCGTCAAGTTCCATGACGGTTCCGATATGACATCGGCCGATGTCATGGCCTCGCTGAAACGCTGGATGAAGGTGGCGACGCGCGGCAAGCAGGCGGCGGACGTCATAAGCTCGCTCGACGCCCTCGACGAGAAGACGGTCAAGATTACGCTAAAGAAGCCCTACGCGCCGCTGCTGTCTCTTTTGTCGCTCAACAATGCGGCGGCCATCATCATCCCCTCTGAAAATGCCGACGAAGATCCGCTGACAAAGTTCATCGGAACCGGGCCTTACATGCTCAAGGACCGTAAGCCGGATCAGTTCATCCAACTCGCCCGCTTCGATGGCTACAGGTCCCGCGACGGAGAGCCGGATGGCTATGGCGGGGCAAGGAAACAATATCTGGACGAAATTCGCTTCGTGCCTGTTCCGGATCCCAATACGCGCGTCGAGGGCGCCGTCGCCGGCCAGTTCGCCTATGCCGATTCTCTTCCTGTCGAATCCTACGACAAGATTTCCGGCGGCAAGACAAAGCCACTTATCTTGAAGCCGTTCGGCTGGCCCGTGTTCGTGATGAACACCAAACAGGGACTGAATTCCGACGTCCGTATCCGCAAGGCCATCCAGGCAGCGCTGGCGCCTGAGGATATGCTGCTCGCCGCCTTCGGTTCCAAGGATTTCTATGCAGTCGATGGTGCCATGTATCCGGAAGGCTTCGCCTGGCATTCGAACACTGGTACCGAAGCCTACAAGCCCGAGGGCGACACCGAGAAGGCCGCCGCACTGCTCAAGGAAGCCGGCTATGACGGCAAGCCGCTGCGCATCCTGACCAGCCGCCAGTACGAATTCCACTACAAGATGGCACAAGTGGCTCAGGCCTATCTGGAGCAGGCCGGCTTCAAGGTCCAACTCGATGTCGTCGAATGGGCGACACTGACCAAGAACCGCACCGATCCGGCGCTGTGGGACATCTACATCACCCACAGTCCCTTTCTCGCCGAGCCGTCCCTCAACGGCTTCATGTCCGACAACACCCCGGGCTGGTGGTCGAGCGACGCCAAGCACAAGGTGCTGGACGCATTCAACTCCGAGGCCGATCCGGCCAAGCGCGCCAAGCTCTACGAAAACGTCCAGAAGGTGATCTACGACGAAGCGGCGGTTTACAAGGTCGGCGATTTCAACGCCCTGGCCGCAGAGGTGCCGAACCTCAAGGGCGTCACGCCCGCGCCCTGGCCCTATTTCTGGAATGCTTATCTGGAAGGCAAATAGCCGTACCTCCTGCCTTTCCCCTTTGCTTGGGGAAAGGCAGCCGGGCATCCGCCCGGCGAGGCCGCCGGCCGGCGGCCCGCTCAGACAACCAGCCACGGGACGATTTCAACACGGATGCTCCGCTCGGTTCTCAACAGGCTTCTCGGCATGATTGTGGTCATGGCCCTGGTCGCCACCATCGTCTTCGTGATCGTGCGGGTGACGCCCGGCGACCCGGCCGCGGTCATGCTCGGGCCCGACGCGACGGCCGCCGATATTGCCGCGCTTCGCACCAAACTCGGGCTTGACGGCTCGATCCTGGAACAGTTCTGGCGCTACATCGCCGGCGTGTTGCAGGGGGATTTCGGCCAGTCGATCTTCCTCAACGAGCCGGTCACCACGGCCCTTGCCCAGCGCGCTGAACCGACCTTCTTTCTCACGGTGCTCTCGCTGCTGATTGCCAGTGTGATCGCGCTTCCGGTGGGCATCCTCTCCGCTTACAGGCGCGGCTCGCTTTTCGACCAGGCAGCCACCACGATCGCCATGTTCGCGGCAAGCGTTCCGAGCTTCTGGCTGGGCCTGCTGTTCATCCAGTTCTTTGCCGTCAGGCTCGGCTGGTTCGACACGTCGGGATATGGCGGCCCCGGCGCCTCCTTCGGCGACCGCATCGCTCATCTCGTGCTGCCGGCGCTGGCGCTCGGCCTGGTCAGTTCGGCCTTGATCACGCGCTTCACGCGCGCCTCAATGCTGGACGTTCTTAACGATGACTACGTCCGCACCGCGCGCTCCAAGGGCATGAGCGAGTGGCGCGTGGTGCTCAAACACGCCCTCAAGAATGCGCTTATCCCTATCCTCACCGTGATCGGCCTGACGGCGGCGCTGCTGATTTCGGGAGCCGTCGTCACTGAAACCGTGTTCGGGCTGCCTGGGGTCGGCAGCCTGGTCGTCTCGGCGGTGCTGCGGCGTGATTATCCGGTCATCCAGGGCGCGCTGCTGGTTATCGCCGGCCTTTACGTGCTGGTCAATTTCATCATCGACATGCTCTACATCCTCGTCGATCCCCGGGTGCGCTACTGATGGCCGCGATCGCCCCCCCGCTGCATCAGGAAGCCCACCTGCTGTCACGGCTGCTGGGCCGCCCGACGGCGGCGATTGGACTGGCCGTGCTCGTGGCTATTGCAGTGGCGGCGATTTTGGCGCCCGTCATCGCGCCCTACGCACCGACCAAGCTTTCGATCGCGAGCCGGCTACATCCCCCGAGCCTCGAGCATCTGTTCGGCACCGACGATCTAGGCCGTGACGTTTTCACGCGCATGCTCTATGCCGCGCGCACCTCCCTCTCCGTCGGCTTCTCAGTCGTCGTCCTTTCATCGGCGATCGGCATCGTCCTTGGCCTGATGGCCGGCTTCTTCAGGAAGCTCGACACCCCCCTTTCGCGGCTGATCGACGCCATGATGGCGTTCCCCGATATTCTGCTTGCAATTGCCCTTGTGGCGGCACTCGGTGCAACGGCAACCAACGTCGTGGTGGCGCTCGGCATCGTCTATGCGCCGAGACTGGGGCGGGTTGTGCGCGCCTCAACCTTGGTGATCCGCGAACTGCCCTATGTCGAGGCGGCGCGCGCGCTCGGCGTGCCGACGCCCGTCATCCTGGTGCGTCACGTACTGCGCAACGTCGCCTCCCCCATCCTGGTGCAGGGAACCTTCGTCTTCGCCAACGCCATCCTGGCCGAAGCCGGGCTGTCTTTCCTCGGCGTCGGCATCTCTCCCGACATCCCGACATGGGGCACGATGATCGCGGTCGGCCGCCAGTACATGGACCAGGCCGGCTGGATCATGATGTTTCCGGGCGCTGCCGTCGTCATCACCGTGCTGGCCCTGCAACTGGTCGGCGACGGCCTGCGCGACCTTCTCGATCCCCGTCTGGCAAAGGACATCTGATGTTTGGCAACCGTTTTTCCGAAACGAAGCAACCGCTTCTGATCAGGGGCGCCAAGCCAGTGGCTTTCGGCGATCGTTTCGGCCCTACCATCGACGTGCTCGTCGACAAGGACGGATGCATCGCGGAGATCGGCTCGACGATTGCCGCCGGCGACGACGTGAAGGTGGTGGAAGCGAATGGCGCGTTCCTGTCGCCCGGCTGGGCCGATCTGCATGTCCATGTGTGGTATGGCGGCACCGACATCTCCATACGGCCCCAGCAGTGTGGGGCCAATCGCGGCGTCACCACCATGGTCGACGCGGGTTCTGCCGGCGAGGCCAATTTCCACGGCTTTCGCGAATTCATCATCGAACCGGCACAGGAGAACATCTATGCCTTCCTCAACATTGGTTCGATCGGGCTGGTTGCCTGCAACAGGGTGAGCGAGCTGATCGACATGCGCTCGATCGACATCGACCGCACGATCGCCACCATCGAAGCCAATCGCGACGTCATCGTCGGACTGAAGGTGCGGGCAAGCCATGTCATCACCGGCGGTTGGGATCTGACGCCAGTCAAGCTGGCCAAGAAGCTCGGCCGCATCGTCAAGCTGCCAGTGATGGTGCATGTCGGAGAGCCACCGCCCCTCTATGACGACATTCTCGGCTTGCTCACCGAAGGCGACATCGTCACCCATTGCTTCAACGGCAAGGCCGGCGGCTCGATCATCGAGGACGATGACCTCTACCGTCTGGCGGAGGACGCGGCGTCGCGCGGCATCGTGCTCGATGTCGGCCATGGCGGGGCGTCCTTCTCGTTCGACGTCGCCAAGGCAGCGCTGGAACGCGGCCTGCCGCCGAAGACGATCTCGACCGACCTGCATAACCGTTCGATCGACGGGGCCGTATGGGACATGCCGACGACCATGTCGAAGCTGCTCTCGCTCGGCATGGCGTTCGAGGACGTGGTGACGGCATCGACCGTGGCGCCGCGGCGTGCCATCCGGATTGCCGCCGACGAGTTGCTGGAAAAAGGCAAGCCGGCCGAATTCACGTTGTTCGATCTGGTCGATGCCGCGCTGACGGTGAAGGATTCACAAGGCGCAACCAGTGTGCTGCAACAGCTGTTCGAACCGCGCTACGCAATTCTGGGTGCGAACGCAGTCCAAGCCCATCGGCACGTGCCGGCCGCGGATGGCGGTGACGGCAGTCCTGCCTGTCCTCATTGCGGATGGAAATCTTGAGCGACGTTCCGGCCTCGGACGTGATCCTGTCGGTCCAGGACCTCAGAGCCTGGTTCGTGACACGCCGCGTCACCGCCAAGGCGGTCGATGGCGTCACTTTCGACCTGAAACGAGGGGAAACGCTGGCCGTGGTCGGCGAATCCGGTTCGGGAAAATCAGTCACCAGCCTGTCGATCATGGGGCTTCTGTCGAGACCAGGCCGGATCGCTGGTGGAAAAATCCTGTTTCGCAACCGAGCCGGAAGGGTCGACGATCTCGCGAGCTTCGCCGCGAAGGATTTCCGCCCTATCCGCGGTAAGGAGATCGCGATGATCTTTCAGGAGCCGATGACCAGCCTCAACCCCCTTTACAGCGTCGGCGACCAGATTGGAGAAATGATTGCGCTACACGAACCGGTCGGCCGGCAGGAAGCGCGCAGACGAGCCCTGGAAATGCTGCGGCATGTCGAGATCCCCGATGCCACATCGCGCCTGGACGATTATCCGCACCAGATGTCGGGCGGCATGCGCCAGCGCGTGATGATCGCGATGGCGCTTGCCTGCAATCCTTCGCTGCTGATCGCCGACGAGCCGACGACGGCGCTCGACGTGACGATCCAGGCACAGATTCTCGATCTCTTGCGACGGCTGCAGCAGCAGTTCGGCATGTCAATCCTGTTCATCACCCACAATCTGGGTGTCGTCGCCGAGATCGCGCACAATGTCGTGGTCATGTATGCCGGCCGCGTCGTCGAGCAGGCGCCCGTCAACGATCTGTTCGCGCATCAGCACCATCCCTATACGCGCGGCCTGCTTGCCTGCACGCCCAATGCAGCGCGCGACGTCGATGCGGCCGGCGAGCGCAAAACACTGTACTCCATCCGCGGCAGCGTGCCGCCCATCACCGCATTGCCGCCCGGCTGCGCCTTCGAGCCGCGCTGCGACTATGCAATCGCCCCGTGCCGGGCAGCCCCGCCACCGTTGATGCCGGCGGGCTCCGCAGGGTTCTCCCGCTGCATCCGGAGCGCCGAATTATGATTGCCGACGCTGAAACCAATACCACGACACAAGCAGCCCCCCTGCTCAGCGTCCAGGCACTGACAAAGCGCTTCCCCGCGCGCAACGGGCGTGTCGTACACGCCGTGGAGGACGTCAGTTTCGAGGTCAAGCGCGGCTCGACGGTCGGTCTGGTCGGTGAATCCGGATCCGGCAAGACCACGGCCGGTCGCGCCATCTTGCGCCTGGTCGAGCCGACCAGCGGCAAAGCCCTGTTCAACGGCGTCGATCTCTTCTCGCTGTCGGCACGCGAGATGCGGGCCTATCGGCAAAAGCTGCAGATCGTGTTCCAAGACCCCTTCTCCAGCCTCAATCCGCGCCTGCGTATCAGCGCAATACTCGGCGAAGCACTCGATGCCCGCGGCTATTTGCGCGGCAAGGCGCGGCAGGACCGCATTGCCGAGCTTCTTGCCCTTGTCGGCCTCTCACCCGATCATGCCTCCCGCTACCCGCACGAATTTTCAGGTGGCCAGCGCCAACGGATCGGCATTGCCCGGGCACTCGCGGTCGAGCCGGAATTCATTGTCGCCGACGAGCCGGTTTCGGCGCTCGACGTCTCGGTGCAAGCGCAGGTGCTCAACCTGATTGGCGATCTGCAAAAGCGGCTTGGCCTGACGCTGCTCTTCATCGCACATGACCTCTCGGTGGTCGAATATCTGTGCGACGAAGTTGTGGTCATGTATCTCGGCCGGGTGATGGAACGCGGCCCGAGCCGGCTGGTCTATGCGGCGCCGCGGCATCCCTACACTAAGGCCCTGCTGGCAACCGCGCCGGTGCCGGATCCAACGCGCCGGCGCATCCATGTACCGCTTTCCGGCGATATTCCGAGCCCGATCGATCCGCCGTCGGGCTGCGTCTTCCGCACTCGCTGTCCCGAAGCGATCGCAGCCTGCGCCGCCGCAATCCCGCCGATTTCGCCAATCGGCGGTGGACATCACGTGGCGTGCATACGCCACGACGAAAAAGCAGACTGACTGGAGTTCGCATATGACTTTTTCCGAGCCGACGAAGCGATCGGAAAACTCACCCTATGACCGGCTGAAGGCGCTGGGCATCACACTGCCCAAGGCGCCACCGCCAATCGCCAATTTCGTCACCTACGTTCAGGAAGGCAAGCTTCTGTTCCTGTCCGGCCAGGGGCCGACCGAGGCTGACGGCATGCAGCACACCGGCAAGGTCGGCGGCAACGTGACGGTCGAGCAGGCCTACGCGCATGCACGACTGACCGGCATCAACCTGCTTGCCGTGATGCATTCGTCGCTCAATGATTTGACCCGTGTGCGGCGGGTGGTGAAACTACTCGGCATGGTCAACGCCGTGCCCGATTTCGCCGACCATCCTGCTGTCATCAATGGCTGCTCGGATCTGTTCATCGACGTCTTCGGTCGAGCGGGGATCCACGCGCGCTCGGCTGTCGGGCACGGTTCGCTGCCTGGCCAAATCACCGTCGAGATCGAAGCCATCATCGCCATCGATTGAGTTGCCATCAAGGAGCACCGCCGCCATGCCGACTGACGATATCCGTCGCCGCCTTGACTTGAGACCGGTCATCAATGTTTCCGGCACGATGACCTCGCTCGGCGCGTCCATCGTAGTGCCGGATGCCGTCGAAGCGGTGGCGGCCATCCTGACCGAATTCGTCGAAATGGGTGACTTGCATCGCCGCGCCAGCACCGTGATCGCCGACCTGACCGGTGCCGAAGCCGGCTTCATTACGGCATCCTGCTCGGCGGCGATCAGCCTGGCAGTGGCAGCCTGCATGACCGGACCGGATCTGGCGGCGATCGAATGCCTGCCCGACACGGCCGGGCTGAAGGACGAGGTGGTCATCCAGTCCGGGCATATGGTGAGCTACGGCGCACCCATAGAGCAGGCGATCCGCATTGCCGGAGCCAAAGTCGTGCCGGTCGGCCAGGCAACAAGTGCCGCTGCCTACCAACTCGCCGGCGCCATTACCGAAAACACCGCGGCCGCCGTCTACGTCGTCTCACACCACGTGGTGGGCTACGCGCAAATCCCCTTGAAGATTTTCGCCGAAGTGGCCCATGCGCACAACGTACCGGTGATTGTCGATGCGGCGTCGGAATACGATCTGAAGGGCTTCCTGGCCGATGGAGCCGACCTGGTTCTTTATTCCGGTCACAAGTTCCTCGGTGGCCCGACCTCGGGCATCGTTGCCGGATCCAAGGCAAGGGTGCGCGACGTCTATCTGCAAAATCGCGGCATTGGCCGCGGCATGAAGGTTGGCAAGGAAGGCATCGTCGGCGCTGTGGCCGCCCTGCAGGCGTGGAAAACACGCGACCATGACGGCATCCGCGCCCGCGAACGCAAGGCGCTCGACTGCTGGCTCGAGGCGCTCGATGGCCGGCCGGGCATAGTCGCCGAGATCGTCCCGGATCCGACCAACAATCCCCTCGACCGCTTGAAACTGTCGGTCGACCCCAGGGAGGCGCGCATTGCCGCCTGGGATCTGGCCGACCGCCTCGCTGCCGGCGACCCTCCGGTCATCGTGCGCGACCATGAGGTCGAGCACGGCTATTTCTTCCTCGACCCCTGCAATCTGCATCCGGATGAGGAGCTTGTCGTGGCAGAGCGGCTGGCCGTGGAACTGGATCAGGCGCGCAAGTCGAACGTGATGGCGGCCACGTCCTTTGAGGAGCGCCTGCGCGCACGCGAAGCGGCGATCCTGAAATGGCTGGATTGATATCAGGTCTCGCAAACAGCCATTCCGTTCAACATTTGCCTTCAGAAAGATGTCCGAACCAATGACCAGGACAGTGGACCAAATTGAAGCGGCGCCAATCGCGGCGCCTGAGCCGCGCCGCTCGCGCACCAGCGGCATCGACCGGGCGCTGCAGATCCTCGATTATCTGCAGAAGGTGGAGCGGCCGGCGACCGCCTACGAGATCGCCCGCGACATAGGCGCGCCGCTGTCGACCATCTATGTGATCGTTGACGACCTTGTGGAAAAGGAGTTGCTTGACCGGCAGGACAATCGCCTGATTTGGCTCGGGCCTCGCCTCTACCACTATGGTTTGACCTATGCGCGCACCCTTGATCTTCTCAATGTCGCGATCCAGGAGATGCACGAGCTTGCTCACAGTTCGGGCGAAACCATCCAGATTTGCGGGCGCGATGGCGATCAAATGGTGGTGCTCGCCATGAAGGAGGGCAAGGATCACTTCCAGGTGACCTCGCGCGTAGGCACTCGCAGCCCCCTCAACTGGACCGCCTCAGGCCGCATGCTGGTCGGCCACTTGCCGGAAGAGGAACGCCGCGCCATTTTTGCGCGCTCGGCAACGGCGTCCCCGACCGGCCGAGCCGAAACGGATGAGGAGGTGCTGGCGAGCGCGGCGGCTGCGGCGCTCGAACAACGCCTCTCGATCCAGGCCGGTGAATCCGACTTCTCGGTGGCGTGCATCGCCGCCCCCATATGCGACGGCGAGGGGGCTTGCAGGGCGACGATTTCCATCGTGGTTCCCGATATCAAGCTGAAGCAGAAGAATCCGGATCTGGTCGACCTGGTCAAAGCCAGCGCCAGGCGCATCGAATCCCGGTTGGGCTGGCGCAGCGCAAGGTGACCAACAACGGCGCCCGATCGGCATCCCACCGGCGCTTTCTTGGCGTCTAGTCCAGGTCGAGGCGCGGCTGCCAGCAACTATGGACGCTGCAGCAGGTCCGGCTGAGCCCTGAGCTCGGCAGCGGCGGCCTCGTGGACGACATGGCAGTTGCTTAGAATATAGACGCGGGTCGCGAGCGCGAGAGTCGGCAAGGTTCTGCTCGACCAGCACGGTGGTCTGCCCTGCCAGCGCCAGTTCGCGGCAGGCGCGCACCATGAAAGGCCGGTGCGCCTTTTGCTCGAGATCCACGCACGCCTTTTAGAGGTGGGACATGCACAAGAGGCAAGCTTCGCAGGGAAATCATGGCCGACGTCCTCGGATTGAGCGTGCCACATCTTATCGCGTCCTGCAGAAGCTGCGGCGCCCAGCAGCTCATCACCAGCAATGCGCACCTCATCGAATTGACGGATCTGGCGGGCCTGCGAAGGTTAGCGCAGTACCAGCCGCTGGTGCTCGCCCCGATCCCTTTGCCGCGGCGCTAGGATTGATCCGGGCGGAGCAATCCGGATAACCGGGTTCGACGAATTAAGCTCGGTCACCGAAAATAACAGTTGCTGCCAAGTGCGAAGCGGTTGCCGATCATCGTTCCGTAGCGTGCGCCGGCGAGCGGGCGCATGCCAAGCGTCGCTTGGTCGCCAGGCTCGAGTGCGGCGCCGTTGGCAGCGATCACCGCCGCCAGTCCGCCCGGACCCTCCACCGCGACTTCCATCGCTGCCACGGACCAACAGGCGAGCTGGCCCGTGCGCCCAGGGCGCAACGGCTCACTCAGCTTGCTCTTCTGAGAAGGTTGGTCACGGCAATTCGGCTAAGCGAGGCACAAAATATTCAGCGGCCGGTTTTGTCCTCAGGCATGCGCTTCTGAACAAGCGGCAATGGCTTGCTCCTGGACCAGCTGCCGTGATACACCCCGAGCGCTGCGATGCCGTGCACTACGGGTTTCGCAGCGCTCCCACGAGGTAGGATTGTCGATGAAAAAGTCCGCGATTGTCGTCGCTGCAAACGACAACCGTACCGCACAGCCATCCGCTTCCCGGCGCAAATTCGTCGAAGCGGATGCAGCGCCGGCGGATTTACAGGCAGGAAGAGAAGAGCCGACAGAAGCCCGCACCCTGACAGCGTTGCAAATGTTTTGTCGCGTGGCGGGCGTCTAGATCGTCTCTGAGCCGGCTGCTTCATCCAGCCGGCATGGAACAGGCTCTAAATTGCCGACCCGCTGTATCTGGCCGCTTCCTTCCACAATGCGAGCGCAAGG
This sequence comes from Mesorhizobium sp. CA13, assembly GCF_020165235.1. NCBI lineage: Bacteria > Pseudomonadati > Pseudomonadota > Alphaproteobacteria > Hyphomicrobiales > Phyllobacteriaceae > Mesorhizobium > Mesorhizobium sp. CA13. Next base: position 14,534 of record NZ_JAIUHS010000028.1, read on the forward strand.
GCAGGAGTCCGTCCTTTCACCGCATATTCGCGATCCCGGTAGCTTCCCGCCGCGATCCATACAGTTTTCGAACGTTGGTAGATCGTAATGCCCCGTGCGTTCGCCCGCGCGAACAGATCTGCGTCATTTCGATACATTGGTTCCAACCCCCGTGACCCCTCGAGGGGTAAGGTGCAACGAACATGCCAAGTTTACGCGCGTAGCTAATATTACACATCACAGAGCTGCCAGATGCGCCATTGAAGTGCACTTCCAGCCTCAGCGCTAAGGTGTCCCGTGGGTGTTTCCGCTGTATTGCACGTGAACTGGCGCCAGGTAACAGAATAGCGCGATCCGGAAACATTTGCTTAAAATTGTATTCCTTGGCCATCGGTGCCGGCGAACCCTCATGGCGGTTCGTCGCGCCAGATCACCCGACGCTCCCAACGGATCTCGACCAGCCTGCGAAAGCGGATCGTCTGCAATTCCTGGCCGACAGGGTGGAACAGCTCGGCGTTCATTGAACGCTTCTCGCCGCATGTCTGGCAACGGACCTTGGCGCGCACCTCGTCTATGGTGATGTTCCCAATGACCTCGCGCAATTCAGCCGGCTTGTAGAAGCGCTTGATATTGCAGTGGCCACAGCGGAGGCGCACCACCTGCCCTGCGTTATGGGCATTCAATAGTTTCCAAGGCACGCCGCGCGGCCATCGTTCGGGTTGTTCCGGCATAGCCTGAAATGAGGAACATATTCCTCCAAGGTCAAGGGGCGCTTGACATTTTCGTTCCTATTTTGTTCACCCCTCGCAGGATAACCACAGCACGGCGCTGACGGCGATCGGTATCTGAGGAGAGATCCGTGTCCGACCATGTATTGCCTAGCCAGAAAAAGCCGAAGCTGATCGTTGTCGTTGCGTTTGACCGTGGCGACGAAGGCGATCTCTGTAGCGCATACGGGCCGACGGATCAGCAAAGCGAGGAACGGGCAGTTCGTACGGCCAAGGCGCTGGCTTCCAAACATATCGGCGTCATTGCATGGAGCCGCGATGCCGACCCGGCGCTTGGCGACTACGGACCGCCCACAACGCTATTTGTCAGCGGCGACGTACCCGACATGGAATAGCCGCAAGGTTCGATGCGCGCTACGAGCTTTCGGGGCGCACCGTCTCCACGGCGAGCGATCCGGTCGGAAGCGGTCGCAGAAGCTCGGCCTCGGGCTTCGTCAGGTTAATCCAGGCTCCCCAATTCTCCGGTTGGAGGACTACGACCTGCCGATTGTGATACGGCGCGACATCCGGCCCAGGCTCGGTCGTCAACATGGTGAAGGTCGGCGGCTTGTTGCCGACAGCGTCACGCCAGAGTCCCGCGATGGCCATGAACGGAGAGCCGTTGAGCGTGAAGCGATGTTTTGCCTTGGGATATTTCGTGCCGGTGAATTCGAAGAAGGCGGAAGCAGGGATGAGGCAGCGTTTACTGCCGCCGAACTGACGCCCTTCCGAGCGGAAGTTGAACACAGGCCCGCCCTTCGGACCGGATGGTGGAAATCCGAATGTCATCGAAGCGAGCTCGATGGCGTCGTCAGCGGCGGCGCGCATTATCGGTGCCGGGTCGTTAATATGAATATCATCCGCCTGCGGCAGATCGAGCTCGGTTTGGTGGGTCGGGATTTCAAGCGCGAGCGATGCCATCATCCGGCAATATTCGGCCCAGAGTACATGCTGCTCGTAGTCATTGCACATGAAAGAGGCTCCTTGCTCATCCGAAAGTAATTCCGGTGAGCATTTTTTAGCGCCCACAAAGGCTTATCTTGTCCACGCCCTATTAACAAAGGTTAATTCCAATGGTTCGGGCGCGTTTTGCTGGTACATTTCTTTGGCGGAGCTCCAACCCGCAGGCCGGCGTCCCTCGGCAGGTTACTTACCCC
>NZ_JAIUHS010000029.1:0-2500 GCF_020165235.1 Mesorhizobium sp. CA13
AGATAAAGAGAAGATTTCACATCCAACCGATTGGATGTGAGTTCAACGTGCGTTTGGCAGACCTGGCAGCGACCTACTCTCCCGCGTCTTGAGACGAAGTACCATCAGCGCTGGAGCGTTTCACGGCCGAGTTCGGAATGGGATCGGGTGCAGCCGCTCCGCCATAACCACCAGGTCGGCAAAACGCACGTTGTTCGAGAAGCTGGAATAGGGAATAGTGAGTAGCAAATAGTGAGTAGGGGATGCCTATTCGCTATTGGCTCATGCTCTTCACCTGTCTTTTTGTGCCTGAGCGACATCCACAGTTTGCTTCCGGGCAAAGCCCGCAAGCGCGACTGCGCGTCGCCGGTCGTCCGGCGCCCCCGCGGAGCATAGGCCCGTAAGGGCCGCTCATGCGTGAGCGCTGGTAGACCATCCGACTTCTGGCGACAATCCTTTGGATTGCGCCGAGATGGGCATAAGGAATGAGAACGATCAAGCCGATCGAACTATTAGTACCGGTAAGCTTCAAGCGTTGCCGCTCTTCCACACCCGGCCTATCAACGTGGTCGTCTTCCACGGTTCTCAGGGAATACTCGTTTTAAGGTGGGTTTCCCGCTTAGATGCCTTCAGCGGTTATCCCGTCCGGATATAGCTACCCTGCTATGCGGCTGGCGCCACAACAGGTCCACCAGAGATCCGTCCATCCCGGTCCTCTCGTACTAGGGACAGATCCTTTCAATATTCCTACACCCACGGCAGATAGGGACCGAACTGTCTCACGACGTTCTGAACCCAACTCACGTACCGCTTTAAATGGCGAACAGCCATACCCTTGGGACCTGCTCCAGCCCCAGGATGCGATGAGTCGACATCGAGGTGCCAAACAACCCCGTCGATATGGACTCTTGGGGGTCATCAGCCTGTTATCCCCGGCGTACCTTTTATCCGTTGAGCGATGGCCCTTCCACGCGGGACCACCGGATCACTATGACCGACTTTCGTCTCTGCTCGACTTGTCAGTCTCGCAGTCAGGCAGGCTTATGCCATTGCACTCAGCGAACGATTTCCGACCGTTCTGAGCCCACCATCGCGCGCCTCCGTTACTCTTTAGGAGGCGACCGCCCCAGTCAAACTACCCACCATACATTGTCCCGGACCCGGATAACGGGCCGCGGTTAGACATCCATAGTGATAAGGGTGGTATTTCAAGGGTGGCTCCACCTGAGCTGGCGCCCAGGTTTCAAAGCCTACCACCTATCCTACACATGCCACTACGAATGCCAATGTAAAGCTATAGTAAAGGTGCACGGGGTCTTTCCGTCTAACCGCAGGAACCCCGCATCTTCACGGGGAATTCAATTTCACTGAGTCTATGCTGGAGACAGCGGGGAAGTCGTTACGCCATTCGTGCAGGTCGGAACTTACCCGACAAGGAATTTCGCTACCTTAGGACCGTTATAGTTACGGCCGCCGTTTACTGGGGCTTCGATTCAGAGCTTGCACCCCTCCTCTTAACCTTCCAGCACCGGGCAGGCGTCAGACCCTATACGTCGCCTTGCGGCTTCGCAGAGCCCTGTGTTTTTGATAAACAGTCGCTACCCCCTGGTCTGTGCCACCCTCCTCTGCTTGCGCAGAAAAGGGTCACGCTTCTTCCGAAGTTACGCGTGCAATTTGCCGAGTTCCTTCAGCATAGTTCTCTCAAGCGCCTTGGTATACTCTACCAGACCACCAGTGTCGGTTTCGGGTACGGTCTATAAGGAGGAGCTATTTCCTGGAACCACTCCGCTGCCCGTTCAATCCGATAAGATTGGACAACTTGTGTGATCCGTCACTACCTCCAGGCCCACGAATATTAACGTGGTTCCCATCGACTACGCGTTTCCGCCTCGTCTTAGGGGCCGGCTAACCCTGCTCAGATTAGCTTTAAGCAGGAACCCTTGGTCTTTCGGCGGGGGAGTCTCTCACTCCCCTTACGTTACTCATGTCAGCATTCGCACTTCTGATACCTCCACCACCCCTCACGGGTATGGCTTCATCAGCTTACAGAACGCTCCGCTACCGCTCGTGATTGCTCACGAACCCTAAGCTTCGGTGTATGGCTTTAGCCCCGGTACATTTTCGGCGCAAAGACCCTTATTTAGACCAGTGAGCTGTTACGCTTTCTTTAAATGATGGCTGCTTCTAAGCCAACATCCTGGTTGTTTTGGGATCCTCACATCCTTTCCCACTTAGCCATAACTTGGGGACCTTAGCTGTAGGTCAGGGTTGTTTCCCTTTTCACGACGGACGTTAGCACCCGCCGTGTGTCTGCCGACTAGTACTCCCAGGTATTCGGAGTTTGGTTAGGTTTGGTAATCCGGTGAGGACCCCTAGCCCATCCAGTGCTCTACCCCCTGGGGTATTCGGTCGACGCTCTACCTAAATAGATTTCGCGGAGAACCAGCTATTTCCGAGTTTGATTGGCCTTTCACCCCTAGCCACAAGTCATCCCGAACTATTGCAACAGTTATGGGTTCGG